>JANPCJ010000103.1:0-14703 GCA_031430895.1 Chloracidobacterium sp.
GATTGTAGAATCAGGCATTTTTCCCAATGCTATGACTGAGTTACAACGAACCCATGCATCAGAGTCTTTAAGCCCAGCAATGAGGAATTCGTAGCTCGTGCATCCCCTATCTTGCCTAAAGCTTCTGCTGCCTTCTGACGCAAAAAATTATTTTCGTCCTTAAGGACAGCAATTAGCGGTTCAACCGCATGAGCATCGCCAATTTCACCTAAGGCTATTGTTGCTTCAGCACTCACATAATCGTTTTCGTCCTTGAGTGCATTAATCAGCGGCTCAACCGCTTTTGCGTTTCCTGATTTACCTAGCTTTTCTGCCGCGTGTTCGCGCGTCTTAGGATTCTTTGATTTCAGTTGTTTTAAAGTCCACCAAAGCATAGGTATCTCCTTTCCCGATTTTGTTGCCAACCACAAAGCCAATGCTAAACGCACGGCTCAGGCGTTGGATTTTGTTTGACTGCTTGATGCCGCGTTATCTATCAGACAAGCGGCGCGGGTGTCCATAGTTTTGAAATGGAACAAATCCGCATTTAATCAATTAGCTTTACAACACAAATTAGCACACATCCCAATATGTACGAATATTCAAGAAGGGTCTGTGATTCTCACTTTTTCCGCAATCTCATCCAAATCAATCTCGCTCACATTTTCAACACCCGCGCAGATCTCCATTAACAATCGATCTTGCGCGTTTCCCTTCTCTTTCGCCACTGAATAGGGCAAATCCTCACGGAAGGTAACCATCGAATATTTCGAGAAATAATCCGGATATGTTTGTTCAAGTTTTGTTTCGAGCGCTCGTTTGCGCTGGAAAACCGGGTCGGCGGTGGCGTCGCGCATTTCGTAGAAATTTTCCTCGGCCATGTCGGCGATGGCATCTGTATTTATCTTGCGAAGCCGACCGAATTCTTCGTAAACGGTTTCCCAATCGGTTCCGTGTTTTTCGATCAACGAGTCGAGAACGCGAACATCCTCAAATGCGCAGTTCATCCCCTGGCCGTAAAACGGGACGACAGCGTGGGCCGAATCGCCGAGGAGAAGTGCCTTGCCGCCCGCGTTCCACGGGAAGCACTTGATGGTGCCGAGATTGCCGGTTGGGTTTGCGATGAAATCCTCTAAAAGCGTTGGCATGAGTGCGACCGCATCGGGAAAGCTGCACTCGAAAAACTCCATCAGACTTTCTAAATCTTTCAATCGATCAAAAGCCGGTTCGGCAGTGAAGGCGGAAACACGACCGGTGGGAAGTGTGCTTTTTCCAACGGCGGAGTCTTCAGGCCGGGCCTCAACACCCTCGCTACCGCTCAGGTTTCCGCCTTTGTGTGCCAGGAACAGGGTACACGTAAAACTCCCGTCAAAATTCGGCAACGCGATCATCATGAACTTATGCCGCGGCCAGATGTGCAGTGCGTTTTTCTCAAGCAAGAAGTCAGAACCATCCGCGGTGGCGGGTGGTTGACCGCTGAATTCAGACACGGATGGTATCACCAATTCCTTATACCCGTGCTCAAGCCATAGCTGCGAAAAATCGAAACGCTCGACGCCTCCATGCAGCATGGCATTCCGTACCGCCGATCCGGCGCCATCCGTCGCTATGACTGTGTCACCTTTGACCTTCGCTCCGCTCCGAAAAATAGCTTCGCCGGTCGAACAGTCAAAATCTACGCATCGCTCGTTAAATATGAACCGTACACCCGGATATTTCTCGGCCTCACTTATCAGGGCAATATTCAGCCCGGCGCGCGACACCGAATTTATATATTCGCCGTGGCGCCCGCTATATGGCAGCAGCTTCGTTCCACCCGACACCGCGTGAATCATCCGCCCATACATCGGCACCGCCTCGGCGAGCATATATTCGTCCATGCCAACCTCGCGGAGGGCCGCGATGCCGCGATCGGACAGTGCAAGGTTGATCGAACGCCCCGCCGCGACTTCCTCCAGACGCATGTCGCCGCGGGCCTCATACACATCAACCGCGATGCCGCGTTTCGCGAGATAAATCGCAAGCAGTGAACCCGCAAGGCCCGCACCGATGACCGTAACTTTAGACATAGAAGAGGAATTTCACCACAGAGTCTCGGAGGACGCGGAGATGTCTAATTTAATTAGAGAACTGATGAAATGTCAGAATTGTAAACCAGTTTTGCGTTACCCCGTGCTCTACGACCCTGTGGTAAATTACTCCAAACAATCGCGCAGAATTTCAGCAAAACGATACACATCGCCAAATGAATTATACAGCGGCACAGGCGCGACGCGGATCACGTCCGGTTCGCGCCAATCGGCGAAAACGCCGTGCGAAACTATGCGTTCATGCAGCGATCGGTCGCCGCCTTTTACGCGAATCGAGAGTTGGCAGCCGCGTTCGAGCGGGTCGCGAGGCGTGATAACAGAGATGCGTTCGTCGTCAATCTCGTCGATCAGCGATTCGAGATAGCCGGTTAGTTTGCGAGATTTTTCCGCTAACGCGGCCATCCCGGCTTCTTCGAAAATATCGAGCGACGCCCGCAAGGCCGCCATTTGCAGGATCGGCGGATTTGATATCTGCCACCCTTCGGCTCCGACGATGGGACGGAAATCGGGGCCCATTAAAAATCGCGTATCTTTGTCATGCCCCCACCAACCCGCAAAACGCGGCAGGTCGAACGACGTAGCATGACGTTCGTGTACAAAAGCCCCACCAACCGCTCCGGGCCCACCATTTAGATATTTATAAGAGCACCACGCCGCAAAATCGACATCCCAATCGTGCATCTTGAGTTCGATATTCCCCGCTGCGTGAGCAAGGTCAAACCCAACGACCGCTCCCGCTTTATGCCCCGCCTCGGTGATCGATTTCATATCAAACGCCTGGCCCGTATAATAATTAACGCCGCCAAGTAGAATCAGAGCAATTGAGTCGCCCTCGCGTTCGATCATATCGATGATGTCCCCAGTTCGCAGCGTCGATTCGCCCGGGCGAGGAGCGAGTTCGATCAACGCATCGCGCGACTTCTTGTCGGAACCGGGAGCCTTAGCGAACGAATTCTTTGCCACGGTTGAGAATAACCCAGTCGCTACCGCTCCCGGTTCTGACTCGTCGCAACGCCGCGCTACACCGCGAAACCTCATTTGCGACGCGACCGCGTATTGATCAGAAGGAAAAGCCCCTTTCTCGATAACTATCTTGCGTCTCTCGCCCGTCGGTCTATAAAACGACACCAACAGCAGATGCAGATTTACGGTCAGAGCGTTCATCACAACCGTCTCAATCGACTCAGCTCCGATAATCCGGGCCATTCGCTCGGTCAGAAATTCATGATACGGCAGCCACGGATTTTTGGCGTGAACATGCCCATCGACCGCGAGTCGCTCCCAGTCGCGCAATTCCTGTGCAACGTAATCGGGCGCCGTTTTCGGCATCAGGCCTAAAGAATTCCCGGTGAAGTAGATCGGCTCGGTTTCGGCGCTGCCAGTCGGCATGGCAAACCGCCCGCGAAAATGCCTGAGCGGGTCCAGCAAGTCCTGATCGCGACCGAAGGTTTTGTTCACCTTTCTAGACTTCATTCTTTCTCCATTTAGTCCCACAAAACATTTACGTCATATTTCTGAAATACCGGATCGGCCGTCATGATTCGCAGGCCGTTGGCCATGGCCTGAGCGATTAGAAGTCGGTCGAACGGGTCGCGATGGTGAAATGGCAGATCCGCGACTCGACAGCTATCACGAACGCTGACAGACAGCGGTGTCAGTCCGGCCTTTGCCACCCACTCGGATATGCAGACGTTAGGATTCTCCGGTAGTTCAAGATGTCCTTTTGACCACTTAATAGCTATTTCCCAGGAGCTCACGGCAGAAAAGAACAACGGCCCCGGACCATTCTCAAGTATATCGAGAGCCGCCCCGCCGAGCCGTCGCCGATCTCCAAATGCCCATAAAAAAACATGAGTGTCTAGAAGAATACTCATTTTCCCGGCAATGGCGGCTCGATTGGTCCGTCTTCAAAAAGCGCGAGATCATCATCGTCGAGGGGATCGTCAAAGTTGTCGTGAATTTTGATCTGGCCTTCCCACATGCCGATCCAGCTCTTTTTATCCGGCACGGGCACAAGCTTTACTTGATCCTTGCCGTTTTTGGTGATTATCACCTCTTCACCCCGACGGGCAAGGTCCACGATATGACTAAGTTTCGATTTTGCCTCGTAAATTCCGACTTTCATAAATTCATTGTAGACTAGTCAGACTAGCTAGTCAATAAAGTGACCCTTTGCGAGGTTTAGCCAGTTGAGGGCGGCTCCGTTAAAAAGCATTTCCTTTATCGCCTCATCATACGCCATCGCATCGATCATCTTCCCCGGCTCCGCCTCGCCCAGCGGAAACGGATAGTCACTGCCCATCGCGACCTGATCGGCACCGACTAGCTTTATCAGATAGTCAAGTTGCTTAGGTTCGTGAACAAGCGAATCGAAATACATCTTGCTCAGATATTTTCGCGGGCTGTGCGGATTATCAACAGCGCACAGATCGGGGCGGACGGTGAAGCCGTGATCGATGCGGCCAATCGTCGCGGGAAACGAGCCGCCGCCGTGCGCAAAACAAATGCGCAGGTTTGGCAAACGCTCGAGCACACCGGCGAAGATAAGTGAACAGATTGCGCGCGAAACCTCGGCCGGCATGCCGACCAGCCACGGCAGCCAGTATTTTTGCATGTCTTTTTCGCCCATCATGTCCCATGGATGAACGAATACCGCCATGCCGGATTCGACGCACGCCTCGAAAAATTCAAAGAAACGCGGCTCACCGAGATTTAGCTGGTTAACATTTGTGCCAATCTGCACCCCGGTTAGGCCGTTCCGCTTGCAGCTTTCCAGTTCCTTGATCGACAAATCGGTGTCTTGCAGCGGCACCGTTCCGAGTCCTACGAAACGCCGCGGAAAGTCATCTACCACCTTAGATATGTGATCATTCAAAAATTTCGCGATTTCGGCGCCATCGGCTGGCTTTGTCCAGTAGCTAAACATCACCGGAACCGTCGACAGGACCTGAACATTGACGCCCGCCAAATCACATTCCTCGACGCGCTTCTCGGGGTTCCAACAATTTTCTTCTACATCCCTAAAAGCCGTGCCGTCGTCACGCAGCATCCGGGCTCGGCACGGCTGGTAATGGTCAAGCGCAATAAATCCGCCATAGCCGAACCGATCATTCCACCGCGGAATGTCTCGCGGCAATATATGGGTGTGAATATCAATCTTCAACATTCGCGTTTTTCGACGAACTTACAACGGTTTTGGCTCAAAACCGTTCCAGAATCTCGATGCTTTCTCCGACTCGTACCACCCAGCCCGCACTTTCAGCAATGAGGTTTTGCCCAAAAAGAACGGCCGTTGCTCCTACCCCGAGCGACGATAGACGCTCCGGTATCACCATTTTTGCAAGTCGATATGAGGCGAGGGTCTTGAGTGGTTCTTTTCCGGCAATTAGCCCCGTCGATTGATCGACGGTCGTGATGACGCAACGCTCACAGGGCTTCGTTGAGCGAAAAATTGCGTCGTTTATGCAGATTCTCTTCCAAGCGTCCTCGGCAAACGCCTCGCAGCCCGAAACAACCAGATTCGGCCGAAAGCGGTTCATCGGCAAAGGCTCAGCGAGCCGCGAATTGAGATCGTTGAGCGACGCCTCGCCGATTACTAATAAAGGATAGCCATCAGCGAAACTGACGACATCGCCGCCTCGATTAAATCGCGGATTAACACTCCGCCGCGAATCGTCGGGCATGTAAACGAGATGGCAATCCGTCTCAAGCACATCGCTAAACCATTCGTTCACCGTCGCCGGGTATACCTCGCCCCGGCAAACGCTTTGCCAGATCGAGACCTGCCGCATGTCGTCCGTTTCAGGCAAAAGCGGAATCTCCATCCGGCCAAACCCGTCCGCAGTTATCGTTAGAGCGTCGGTCTCTATCCCGACCTCGATCAATGCCATCCGCGGAAACTCGCGCTGTGTAAAGAACATTCCTTCCGCATCGGTCAGCATCCAACGCCGGTCATATTGCAGCCCACGCTCCTCGACCTTAGCGGAATCGAGGCTGATGCCTTTGAGCGATTTGATCGGATAGATAGATATTGAGGAAAGGATCAATGATTTTAATTACCAGGAGTTTTCTCTGGTTTGGCAAGCATCTTCTCAAGGATTAGTGCGTTTTGTGGGTTAAGCTCTTTGAGTTTCGGTAGATATTGTCGGGCAGCCTCCTTGTCACCTTTTGAAACGAATGCCATAGCAACCAACATCATCGCCTGCCCAGAATCCGGCCTGAGCTCCAAAGCTCGCCGGCCAAAGTTTAGGGCCTCGTCGAGCTGTCCCAGAGTGCTGTATCGCGTCGCGACCCCAAACGCAGCATCAAAATCTTTCGGATTCTTTGCCAGGATCTGTTGAAAAACAGTGATCGCTTCACTTTCTTTGCCTTCCATGGATAAGGCAAACGCAAAATTTCTCAAATGATTAGAACTGTCCGGTTCAAGGATCGCTGCCTGCCGAAAAACTTCCAGCGCTTTTGCGGGCTGACCGGTTGATGCGTACGAAACTCCAAGCATAGAAAAATTGTTCGCGCGAAAGGGTTCCAGTTGAATTAGTTCTTCCAGATCACGGATAGCCTCGATGAACCATTCATTTTTTAATTGTATGCCAACCAGCTGTTGCCTAAAGGTAATCTTTTTTGGGTAGACGGCAATTACAGATCTCAGTTCCGTTACGGCGTCTGCATCACGGTCGAGTTTTATCAGCGCGGTGATGAGATTCCCACGGGATTTTTCATAGGAATCGTTCAGCTTGATAGACGTTCGTAACGGCTCGAGAGCGGCCTCATATTGTTCAAGCATTATCAAGGCATATCCAAGATTATTATGAGCGTAGGGTGAAGTTTGGTCGAGGGAGATCGCCTTGCGTGCCGTATTGGCCGCTTCCTGATATCGCTTAAGCTCGAGATAACACCAGGAAAGATTGGTCCAGGATGACGAATCCTTAGGATTTGACGCCGTGGCATTTTCGTAAAGCACGGCGGCTTTGTCGAATTTTCCTTCGGATGTAAAATTCCGGGCTTCGTCACGTAAAGCCGTTGACTGGGCGAAAGTAGTTGCAGTTAGAAATAGAAGTAAAAATAAGGTTCTCATATATTTAGTGGGGCTTGTTGTATTCCTGCGAAGCATTGTATATCACGAAGTATATCACGAATTCGACAGGTATCACAGATATTTACTTTCGAACTTGATAATACCATTATCAGATTTTCTAAACTTTCCATTATATGGTTGACACCACACGCAAGACCACATATACTGGCACTCTTGGATGCAGAGTGCTAAAAACACACATTTCGCCGATTGTGTCCAAGATGTCATTTTACACTAAATCACAAGGAGTAAACCAGTTATGGCTACAAACATTACACCACTTCACGACCGCGTTATTATCAAGCGGATCGAGGACAACGTCAATCAGACAGCGGGCGGGCTTTTTATACCCGATACGGCAAAGGAAAAACCGCAAGAGGGCGAGGTCATCGCCGCCGGTGCGGGCAAGTATAAAGAAGACGGTACACGTCAGGAACTCGACGTCAAAGCTGGCGATCGCGTTCTCTTTGGCAAATACAGCGGCTCGGAAATCAAGCTTGACGGTGACGAATTCATCATCATGCGCGAAGACGAGATTCTGGGAATCATCAGCCGTGCGGGAGCGGCGGCTTAGCTTTCAGCATTCAGCTATCAGCATTCGGCCAAAATCTGGCTGACCGCTGACGGCTGATCGCTGACTGCCCAACAAATTTTCATAGGAGACAATACATATCATGGCAAAACAAGTAGTACACGGAGAAGACTCACGCGCCGCGATTTTACGCGGTGTTAATCAGCTCGCGGACGCGGTGAAAGTTACACTCGGACCAAAGGGCCGCAATGTTGTTATCGATAAAAAATTCGGTAGCCCAACCATTACAAAGGACGGTGTCACCGTCGCGAAAGAGATCGAATTAAAAGACACGCTCGAAAATATGGGCGCGCAGATGGTTCGCGAAGTCGCGAGCAAAACCAGCGACGTGGCCGGTGACGGCACGACGACCGCGACGATTCTCGCCCAGGCGATCTTTAAAGAAGGCGTCCGCACGGTTGCCGCCGGTGCAAATCCGATGGCGCTTAAGCGCGGCATCGAAAAGGCAGTCGCCGAAGTCGTTAAAGAGATCGAAAAGCTCTCGAAGCCGGTTACCGGCGAAATGATCGCACAGGTCGGCACGGTTTCGGCCAATGGCGACAAGACGATCGGCACGATCATCGCTGAGGCGATGGACAAGGTCGGCAAAGACGGTGTCATCACGGTCGAAGAATCGAAAACGATGGACACGCTCCTCGAGGTCGTCGAGGGCATGCAGTTTGACCGCGGCTATCTCTCGCCGTATTTCGTCACGGACGCCGACCGCATGGAAGCCGTCCTCGAAGAGCCTTACATCCTGATCCACGAAAAGAAAATCTCGAACATGCGTGATCTGCTGCCGATTCTGGAGCAGGTTGCCAAAATGGGCCGTCCGATGGTCATCATTGCCGAGGATGTCGAGGGCGAAGCTCTTGCCACTTTGGTTGTGAATAAACTTCGCGGCACGTTGAATGTCGCGGCGGTTAAGGCGCCTGGCTTCGGTGACCGCCGCAAGGCAATGCTCGAAGACATCGCGGTCCTCACGGGCGGCAAGGTCATCAGCGAAGATCTCGGTATCAAGCTCGAGACCATCACCATTGAAGACCTCGGCAAAGCCAAAAAGGTCACGATTGACAAAGAAAACACGACAGTCGTCGAAGGAGCAGGCTCCGGCGAGGCCATTGACGGTCGCATCAAGACGATCCGCAACCAAATCGAAGACACGACAAGTGACTACGACAAGGAAAAATTGCAGGAGCGTCTTGCTAAATTGGTCGGCGGTGTCGCGGTCATCAAAGTCGGTGCCGCAACCGAGATCGAGATGAAGGAAAAGAAGGCCCGCGTCGAAGATGCTATGAACGCAACGCGTGCCGCTGTCGAAGAAGGCATCGTGGCCGGCGGCGGAGTTTGCCTGGTTCGTGCCGGCAAGGTTCTCGACACCTTCCAGACGGATGGTGAAGATGCCGACGAACAGATCGGCGTCAGAATCATCAAACGTGCCTTGGAAGAGCCGCTTCGCCAGATCGCACAGAATGCAGGCAAAGAAGGCGCCGTCATCGTCGAAAAGGTCTTGGCAAGCAGCGAAGAAAGCTACGGCTTTAACGCCGCGACCGAGAAGTTCGAAGATCTCGTCGCGGCCGGCGTAATCGACCCCGCAAAGGTCACCCGTTACGCCCTGCAAAACGCAGCCTCGATCGCCGGCCTCATGCTGACGACCGAAGCCATGATCGCAGACGTCCAGGACGACAAATCCGACGGCGGAATGGGCGGCATGGGCGGCGGCGGCATGGGCGGCATGGGCATGGGAATGTAAGTCCAACAAACTTAAGTTTGTTGAACATCACACCCCGCACAAGCCGTTGTTTAAGTGACAATAAGGCTTCGCTTTTCAATAGGCGAAGCCTTTTTTCTATTCCAACGCTCAAAATCCTGTGATAATATCATGAATGTTATGGCCTCAATAGTGGGCACAATTCCAAAACCGGTCCGCGTTGACGAAGGCGGCGGCCTCAAGGTCGGCAACACTCGCGTATCGCTTGATTCGGTGGTTTACTCATTCAATCAGGGCGAAGACGCCTCCGAGATTCAGCGCAATTTCGACACGCTGACGCTCGCTGAGGTCCACGCCGCTATAGCTTATTATCTTCACAACAAGGAAAAGGTCGACGCATATCTGGTCAAGCAAGAGATCGAGTATGAAAAAATGCGGGCCGAACATCACGCAAAAAATCCGGCAAGGATAACGCGTGAAATGCTCCTCGCGAGACTGAACGGTGAGGATCCAGACTGGAAAAAATGATCCGGTTCCTAACCGATGAAGATTTCAAAAGCGCGATTCTCGAGGGCGTTCGGAGTCGATTGCCAAACCTCGACATTATTCGAGTTCAGGATGCTGGTCTACGCACTCTTCGCGACGAAGTAATTTTGGAATTCGCAGCGTCCGAGGATCGCATCGTGCTGAGCCATGATCTAAAAACGATTCGCACTCACGCCACGTCCCGACTGCTTTCCGACAAACCCATGTCGGGCCTCTTTCTGATACGCCAAAATTTCCCCATCGGCCGTGCCGTCGACGAAATCGTAATGATCGCCGTATGCAGCTGCGATGATGAATGGCACGGCGCCATTGAATACCTGCCGCTGTGATAAAATATCCTCGCCCGCCCTCAATACGCCGACCGTATCGTGCGAGACTTCAAGCCGGTCACGGATGCGGTCGAGGCGTCAAAATAATCCCGGCATCCCAATCGCCAAAAACCTATGTTAGAATAATTAACGTTATGATAGCGACGGTCGACACAATACCCAAACCCGTCAGGGTAGACGAAGGCGGCGGCCTCAAGGTCGGCAACACACGTGTCTCGCTCGACTCGGTCGTCTATGCCTTCAACCGCGGCGAAGACGCCGTCGAAATCCAAAACAATTTCGACACGCTCTCACTCGCTGAAGTCCACGCCGCAATCGCATATTACCTTCACAATCGGAAGAAGGTCGACCAGTATCTGGAATTTAGACGAATGGAATTCGAACGGCTCCGTGCCGAAAATCACGCTCAGGAACCGAATAGGTTAATGCGTGAGAAAATACTCGCCCGAAAGAATGGCATTGATCCCGATTGGAAGAAATGATCCGCTCCCTCGCCGACGAAGATTTCAACATTCGTGTTCTAGCCGGTGTTCGCCGTCGATTACCCCATCTCGACATCGTACGAGTTCAAGACGTCGGCCTGCGAACTTTCAGCGATCCGTTGATCCTCGCTTATGCCGCAGAAACTAACCGCCTCGTCTTGACGCATGATGTAACAACAATGGAAATCCACGCAACAGCCAGGCTGAATCGAGGCGAAGCAATGCCGGGACTCTTCAAAATGAATCAAGATCTCCCCATCGGCCGAGCCATCGAAGCAATAGTAACCGTCGCCCAGTGCAGCGAAGCCGAAGAATGGAACGGCATGATCCAATACTTACCGCTGTGATAAACTACCACCCAGCTTAATGCTCGCCACCAAAGCCATGATCGCAGACGTCCAGGACGACAAATCCGACGGCGGAATGGGCGGCATGGGCGGCGGCGGAATGGGCGGCATGGGCATGGGAATGTAATTCCTTAAACTCCCCGCCTTGGTTAAGGAGGGGTGGAACCGCTTCGGTGACGGGGTGGTTCGAATGCTCACGCAGCTTCAAGCGTGCTAATTAACAAAAAGGCCTCGTCACTCGACGCGGCCTTTTTTCATGGTTTAGTTGTTCGTTAAAACGGTCGCTGTTATCATCTGCCCTTGTAACAATGAAAAACTTATCCGGCCTCTTACTCGCATTCTTTTCGGCGATCGGCGCCGTTGCCGCCCAAGTGCCGTCGCCAAGCCCGACGGCGTTGCCGAAGCCGCTTAACGCGGAATTCAAAAAGATCCTCGAGACGGATAGCGAAGCGGTGAAGATAATTGCCGCTAACCACATCTCTGGAAGCCGTCTCAACCCTGAACAGCTTACGACCGTCTCTCTGCATTATCTTCTGCAGTCGCTCGACCCGCACTCCGACTACCTGAACGCGGAGCAGGCTGAGGAATTTCGCACGGCGATGAACCCGCAATATTTTGGCATTGGTTCGGGGCTGACTGAAATTCGGAACCCAGGCGGCGAGGTTTTGGGTGTCTTTATTCGAGAGACTTTCCGCGGCGGGCCTTCGGAGCGGGCCGGGTTAAGATTTGGCGACGCGATCGTTGAGATCGATGGCCTGCCGATGAGAGGCAAAGACTTTATTGAGGTCAGAAGCCATCTTATTGGCGCTCGCGGGACAAAGGTGATTGTCACTATAGAGCGTAACGGCGCCCGACTTCGCAACGACATCATTCGCGATGCGATCCCGACGCCATCGATCCCCGACGCCTATTTGATCCGGCCGGACGTCGGATATATCGCATTGACGGAAAATTTGACACGCAACACGCACGATGAGCTTGTCGCCGCCCTCAGCAAACTCAGGGCGGCCGGCATGAAGTCTCTGATACTCGACATCCGTAATAACGTTGGCGGCTTCGCCCGGCAGGCATGTCTTGCGGTCAGCGAATTCGTGTCCTACGGCCAACGGATATTCTCTACCGAGGGCCGAGCCAGCGACGGCTCGGCGAACTGCGTTTCCGAGAACAAAAAAGCCGACGTCGAAACGCCTATTGTCGCGATGATCAGCCCGAAGACCGCATCGTCGGCTGAATTCCTTTCCGCCGGGCTGCAGGACACCGACCGAGCCTTTTTTGTCGGCGAGAACACGTTCGGCAAGGGTCTGCTCCAGAGCGGTTTCGAGCTTGAGGGCGGTCGCCGCCTCTATCTGACGACTTCTCGATTCGTCGCGGCGACTGGACGAAGGCCGCAGCGGGACTATTCGGACGGCAGCCTTTACCGGTACTATTCGGACGCCGGCAGCGTCGAGGAGAATTCGACAGCGTTGATAGCGAAGAGACCGGCTTTCAAAACACGTACAGGCCGCACGCTTTTGGGCGGCGGCGGCATTACGCCAGACGAGATAGTCCATCCGCTCGTGGTGAACGAGAGGCTCTCGAGGTGGCGTAATAGTCTCGACAGCATCGTCTTTAGCTTTACCCGCGAGCTTGTCGCCGGTCGTCTGCCGGGCCTCGAAAGCTATCGCCTTGACGGGCCCGCCGTCCGCGATCATGAGTTAAAGGACGACGAACTCCCGGTGACCAACGGCGTCTTTCAGGCATTCAGGGCGTTCGCGGTTGAGGGCCAAAAGGTCAGTGCCGCCCGCTTCGACGCCAACCGGACATTTCTCGAACGGAGCCTCCGCACCGAATTGATCGTCGCCGCCTACGGTTCGACTATCGCAAAACGCATCAATGACAGGGCCGATCCGCAGCTCTTGCGTGCTATAGACGCCGTGCCCAACGCCAAGCTCCTCCTGACCCGTGCGTTAACCACGCCAAATGTCCGAAAATAACCGGACGCTGGCGGCATGGGAATGTAAGTTCCTGAGCACGTTCCACAGCTTGCTTGCGACTGCGTTTTAGTTCGCAATGTAAATATGATAGGCTTCGCTCGGCAACGGGCGAAGCCTTTTTACCTTGCGAACATATCAAGTTGCTGCTACATTTTGCTTGCCGAGATCAAGTGGCAAAATATGCGACATTTACCGCTAATTCTAATGATGATGCTGATGGCGTCGGTTGCCGCGTGCACCAGTAAAGCTCAAGAGCATTATAATAACGGAAGGGCCCTGGACGAGAAGCGCGACTTTGACGGTGCGATCGGAGAGTACACAAAAGCGATAGAGGCTGACCCGAAGTTTTTCAAAGCTTACCTCAATCGCGGTATCGGCCGGCAGCAAAAGAAACAATATGACGTGGCGATCGCCGATTTCACAAAAGTGATCGAGCTCGACCCGGCCAATCTTCAGGCTTACATGAGCCGTGGTGGTGCCCGGATCTTCGCAAAAGACCTCGACGGAGCGGTCGAAGATTATACAAAATTGATAGAGCTTGACACCCGTAAAATGGCTCAACCGGCCTATTACCGGAACCGAGCTGTCGCGTACAGCCTTCAGCAAAAACCCGACCTAGCCGCAGCCGACGAAAAGAAAGCGGTCGAACTGGAAAAGACGCCATGATCGCCGACGCCCCTGACGACAAAAGCGGCGGCGACCACATGGGCGGCAT
The DNA here is from genome assembly GCA_031430895.1 of Chloracidobacterium sp. Classification (GTDB taxonomy): domain Bacteria; phylum Acidobacteriota; class Blastocatellia; order Pyrinomonadales; family Pyrinomonadaceae; genus OLB17. The sequence goes on from JANPCJ010000103.1 coordinate 13,818, forward strand.
GAGCGGCGGTCGGTGCTTAGTATTTTCCATTTTCCATTCTCCACTTTCCATTGTAAGGTCATAAGCGGCATGGGCGGCGACGGCATGGGCGGCGGCGGCATGGGCGGCATGGGAATGGGAATGTAATCAGAGTCCACGCTTTAGCGTGCCTTCTGGTCAGTACCGGGAGCAGTAGCGACCGGGACATTCAACTCAAATGTCAAACAAAGGCCTCGGCAATCGCCGGGGCTTTTATGTTAGAATTATCCGATGCAGAACCTTCAATACATCACCGACGCTAGCGGGATTAAAATGGCGGTCGTCCTTCCGATCGAAGAGTATGAGGAAATGATCGAGGACCTCCATCTAAGCGAGGTTTACCGAGAGTCAAAAGATGAGCCGAAACGCGATTTTCTTGAGCTAGTCGAGGAGATGCGCCTCGGCGGCGAGATCGATGTATAAGGTAACAATAGTCCGGTCCGCTGAGAAATCACTCAAAAATCTTGATCGTCAGACAAAGAATCGCATCGTTAGCCGGATCATTTCGCTCGCGAACGAACCACGCCCGCACGGCTGCCGGAAAGTTTTAAGCGAGGCAGGTCTATGGCGTCTGCGAGTAGGTGACTGGCGCCTAGGGTATGAGATCAACGACGTCGGTCAGGAAGTAACGATAATTAGGATCGATCACCGCAGCGCATTCTATGGATGACGCTAACGCCGCTACAGCTCTTGGGAGAATCACTATGAGTACCGACGAGGATATTGCGATCGACCGAGTCCGCGAGGTTAGACACAAGATCTCTGCCCACTTCGATCACGACACACAGCGAATGATAGACCACTATTTGGAATATCAAAAAAAATTCGCCGACCGCCTCGAACCGATGACCAAACCTCACTATGAGGT
>JANPCJ010000104.1:0-7727 GCA_031430895.1 Chloracidobacterium sp.
CAGACAGGCTGGGGTGCTTTGCGCGACAATATTCTCCTGCAAAGCACCCCAGCCTGTCTGCGACGGCAGATACCAGGATGAAACTTAGTGGAGTGCGTTGCATGTTTGGTAAAATAGGCCAACTCTCGGGTCGAGAAGGCCGGTGCGTCAATGGTGCAGAATTTGCCCGTCGCAAAGTATGGTCTCAGGGTCGGCGGTGATTCCATTGGTGGATTACACCCCGTTAAGAAGACTGCGTGACGAGAGCTCGCTGGCGCCTGCGAGTTGCTCTAACATTTTCAATGGTGCGTATATATGGTCTCGCCCCACGTAAATGGCAAGGGAATCGGTCGGCTTCGAGATCATCGGCGAGATCTTGGATGCGTTCGCCCATTCCGAAAACGGCATGACGAATGCGTACATTATGTACCGTAAGCTATAAGTTTACGGTGTATCTTTCTGATTGGACCTGATATTTTGGTTAAATGAACTATAAAGACATTATCACGATCGAACCCGGCAAACGGGGCGGCAAGCCTTGTATCCGGGGAATGCGGATCACGGTTTACGATGTGCTCGACTATCTTGCATCCGGTATGTCAAAAGAAGAGATTCTCGCGGATTTTCCTTATCTCACCGAGGACGATATTCTAGCTTGTCTTTCATATGCGGCAGATCGTGAAAAGCACGAACTCTTAGTTACCGCATGAAGTTGCTTTTCGATCAAAATCTAGCACCAAATCTGGTCAACAAACTTTCGGGGATGTTTTTCCAGGATCAACACACGTGTTTTTGATCGGATTTTAGGAATCTTAACCATTTATTAATCTTCAATGACTATTGACGAACAGATCGAATACCTAAGAAAAGGCACTGTTGACGTTATTCGCGAAGAAAACCTTCGCAAGAAACTCGAGCGGGCCGCAAAGACCGGCAAGCCTTTACGTGTAAAACTCGGGCTCGATCCGACCGCGCCGGATATTCATCTTGGGCATACAGTCGTGATACGCAAACTTAAAGCGTTTCAGGAACTCGGCCACACGGTTATTTTTCTTATCGGCGATTTTACGGGGATGATCGGCGACCCGTCGGGCAAAAATGTGACGCGGCCGCCGTTGTCACGAGATGAGATCAACGCTAATGCCGAGACCTACAAGTCGCAAATGTTCAAGCTGCTCGATCCGGACAAAACTGAGCTGCGGTTTAACGGCGAATGGATGGACAAATTCACCGCCGCCGATTTTGTAAAGCTGACCGCTAAAACGACCGTCAAGCAGATCCTCGAACGCGACGATTTCACAAAGCGAATGAACGAGGAAAAGCCGATCTCGCTGCACGAACTTCTTTATCCTCTCGTGCAGGGCTATGATTCGGTCGCTCTCGAAGCGGATGTAGAGCTCGGCGGCACCGATCAGAAATTCAACTTGCTGATGGGCCGAAATCTGCAACGCGAATTCTCACAAGAACCGCAGGTTATCATCACGACGCCTCTTATCGAGGGTCTCGACGGCGTAAATAAAATGTCAAAATCACTCGGTAATTACATTGGAATTACCGAATCGGCGAACGAGATGTTTGGCAAGATAATGTCGATTTCCGACGAATTGATGTGGAAGTATTTTGAGTTGCTGACCGACCTCAACGTATCTGAAATTTCAAATTTGAAATCTCAAATCGAGGCCGGCGAGAATCCGAGAAATATAAAGGTAAATCTTGCCAAGATGATAATAGGCGACTTTCATTCGGGTGAAGATGCGAATGCCGCTGAGGAAGATTTCAATCGGCGATTTGTGCGGAAGGAAATTCCGGACGAGATCGAGGAAAGGTCGATGGCCGCCGGTTCTTACCTTCTCGCCCAGCTGCTTGCGGAGACGGGACTCGCAACTTCAAAAGGTGAAGCGCGGCGTTTGATCGAGCAGGGCGGCGTAAAGATCAATGGAGAGAAAGTGTCGGTCGCAAATTGCGAGATTGCGATTGATTCGGGCGGCCTTTTGCTTCAAGTGGGAAAACGAAAGTTTCTAAGAGTCTCAGCGTCCTCCGCGTAAATCTCTGCGTCCTCTGCGTTTAAAAGCTCTTTAACGCGGAGGGCGTTGAGGAAGTCGCAAGGTTCGGAGACAGGCAACTTCTTTGTGTTACCGGCGTGTAAATAACAGTATTGGCATTTCCCGGCAACTTGAATGTATAATCCCAAATACGTCGAATGGAAGAAACAGCAACAAAGCGGGTAAAACTGTCTACGCGGATCAACGAGTACGTCGCGTCCGAAACTCCAATTCGCCGCCTAGCGGGCAATTGGTCAAAGGTCGCAAAGGGCGCGATGGACGAGGCGACCAGCCTTTCTCTCGAACGTGTCGAGATACGCCTCAAACGGCTGCCAAAGGCGCTGGATGGGTTTAAGATCATTCATTTGTCCGATACGCATCACAGCCCGTTTACTACACTCGAACATATAAAGCGCACGGTAAAGATTGCCAATCGGCTAAAACCCGACATGTTTATACTTACGGGTGATTACGTCTCACACGAGCGTGAATATATCGCTCCGGTTGCGGCGGTTCTTGGCAAGCTAAAGGCAAAATACGGTATTTACGCCTGTCTTGGTAATCACGATCATTGGACGGACGCCGATCTGGTGACGCATCTTTTTCGCGGCGAGGGAATTAAGATGCTTGTGAATGAGGGCTTGAGGTTCGAGGCTCGCGGCGCTTCATTCTGGCTCGCCGGCGTCGACGACTACATGGTTGGCAAAACGGATGTGCCGGCGGCTCTTCGCGGTTCGTTTCCCGATGAGATGAAACTGCTTCTGGCCCACAACCCGATCATATTCCGCGAAGCCGTCCGTTCAGGCGTCGATCTTACGCTTAGCGGCCACACCCACGGCGGCCAGATAAAGTTTCGCGATGAAGAAAAACGGATACTCCCCACACGCAAACTCAAGGCCGGTTTGTATCAACGAAAGAGTTCGCAAATTTACATCACCCGCGGCATCGGCACGGTAGTAGTGCCGATGCGCCTGCGATGCCCGCCGGAGATCTCGTTTTTGGAGTTGCGAACGGCGGAATGAGCGAGTCGGCGGTATCCACAAAAGTCCTCACGGTCGCGAACCTTCTCACATTTCTGCGTATCGGGCTGATCCCTGTCTTTGCAATCCTGCTGGTTTATAACCGCGAAGGCTGGGCGCTCGTGGTGTTTACGATCGCCGGCGTTTCGGATGGCGTCGATGGTTTTATCGCCCGGCGGATGAAACAGGAATCGGAACTTGGAACGATCATCGACCCGATTGCCGACAAACTGCTGATGACAACGGCATTTGTAATGCTGACGCTTTCAAGCGTCGTCGGCACGTCGCGTCCTCATCTTCCGGTACCATTTTGGGTGACGGCGACGGTCATCGGCCGCGATATCGCCATCGTCGCCATCGCCGGTGCAATCAACGTGATGACTGGCTTTCGCGGTTTCAAACCATCATGGCTGGGCAAGGCCAGCACATTTGTCCAGGTAGTCGGCGTAATCCTCATCCTCGTCGCCGCCGTCTTCCCGGCCAATAACGGCCTTTTCCTGCCCGCAACTTACGTCATCGTCGCCGCCTTCGCCGTATTTTCCGGCGTCCACTACATCTTTCACGTCGCCAAGCTAATGCGGGAAGATGAGAAGAAGACGATAGGCAGTAAGCAATAAGCGATAAGCGATAAGCGATAAGCGGCCAGATTGCTTACAGCTTATTGCTTATCGCTTCCCGTTAAGACTCATTTATCGAGGAGAACTTCTAAACGCAACCGAATGAGGTCGCGGACGGTTCGGAAGGCCGCGAGACGTTCCGCGTCAGAGCCTTCGAGAGCGGCGGGGTCGTCGAAACTCCAGTGGATTCGTTCGGCATGGCCGGGGAAGACGGGACACGATTCTCTCGCGTTGTCGCAGACAGTAATTATGTAATCGAATTGGGAGCCAGTGAATTCGTCGACGGATTTTGAACGGTGCGACGAAATGTCGACGCCGATCTCACGCATTACTTCGATGGCTTCGGGGCGGACGATCGAAGGCGCGGTGCCCGCGCTTTCGACCTCGAATCTGTCGCCCGCGATATGTCTCAAAATCCCCTCGGCCATTTGGCTGCGGGCTGAATTTCCGGTGCATAGGATTAGTACACGTTGTTTTTCGCTCATGATGTTTTTCCTGTCGGGTCAGAACCGTGAGCGGTAGCGACCGGGTTCCGCCTTGCCGACTAAGAAACCCGGTCGCTACCGCTCACGGTTCTGACATAGCCATTTGAATAGAAGAGTCGCCGCACCGGCTCCGAGGATTTGGGCGGCTATGAACGCCGGAGCATCGGCGGGACGAATGCCGGCGAATGTATCGCTCATCGAGCGTGCAATCGTGACGGCCGGATTTGCAAACGAAGTCGACGAGGTAAACCAATAGGCGGCCGTGATATACGCGGCGACGGCAAATGCCACGGTAGTCGTCTTGTGCTGTCGCGAAACGGCGATTATGACGGCGACAAGTCCGAATGTCGCCACGAATTCACCGAGCCATTGACCAAAACCGGTCCGAACCCTCGTCGAAGCAAACAACACGGGCAGATCGAACATCAGGTTTGCAACCGCGACGCCGAGTACCGCTCCTGCGATCTGTATTGCCGTGTAAAACGCTCCGTCTTTCCATGAAGATTCGCCGCTCATGGCCGCCGAAAATGAAACCACGGGATTGAAATGCGCGCCCGACACGGGAGCAAATGCGGCGATCAACGCGAAAAGCGCGGCGCCAGTCGCAATGGTATTGGCGAGCAAGGCAATGGCGACATTGCCGCCGGCGAGGCGTTCGGCCATAATGCCCGAACCGACCACCGCCATAAGCAGCATCGCCGTGCCTAAAAATTCAGCAGCAAGCCGCCGGGACAATGTTTGGTTTGACATTTGTAATCATGTTTCCCGCCTCGCAGCATTGCGTGAACCAGTTGTGTTTACCGGTTTTCTCATCGCGGCGAATGACAAAGACCTCCCAATCGGCGGCGAAGAGATCGCTGACATATTTGCGATCCGCTTCTTCACGGCAAGGGCTTCTTAGTACACACGCCTGCGTCGAACGGCTAAACATTTTATCAGCTAAACTCATAATACGCTCCGTATTTAGCAGCATGCAGTTGCAACTTCCTGCTTTTTGCCGTCGATATTCGTAAATGAAGGAACGCAGCAGGTTTTATCGGCGGCGCCTTGAACTTCCTCTGAAAGGTTGTCCGCGAGGACCACAAAAACTTCCCATTCGTTCCCATCGGGATCGTTGACCCACGCCTTGTCCTGAAGGGCATAACAGCAAGTCGTCTGCATTTCCTCTCTTGCAACCAGGCCTTCGTTTTCCCAGCGCGCCCGCATTGCTCCCACGTCTTCGGTCGTCGCGACCTGAATCCCGAGATGCGACAGGGCACCTTTGCCGTCAAAGGGAACCTGGTTGAGCGTGAGATTGAGCGGCGGGTTTGCCACATCGAATTTGGCGTACCCGGTTCGGACCTTTGACGGCGTGAGCCCGAGCATCTTTTGATAAAAATCAATGCTTTGGGTAACGTCCTTGACGTTAAGAGCGAGGTGGGCCTTTAATGTATTAATGCCGGTGTTGGTTGCGTTGGTCATAAAATCATGTCTCCTTATTTAGAAATAACAATTACGTAAATGCGTAATTGTAAAATCAGAATACGGTACAATTATAATTCTGTCAAGCCATAATTGTAATATGGTAAAATATTTTTTGTATGGTAAAGGAAAAGCTATTTGAGGCAGAAGTTTTCTTTTCGGCGTTGGCCGATAGAACGCGTCTGCGATTGTTAAATTTATTGCGAGATGGCGAAGTGTGCGTATGTTTTTTTGCGGAAACGCTTCAGACAAACAACCCGAAAGTGTCACGGCATCTCTCGTATTTAAAACGCGCTTCGCTTGTCGTTGGACGGCGTGATGGCAAATGGATGCACTACAGCCTGCAAAAACCTGTTGACGGAAAGGCGAGAGAAGTTTTCGAAGCAACATTGAAAATGCTCGAAAGCGATAACGAAATGAAAGAAGATCGTAAACGTCTCTCGGATTTCTGCTGCTCACCCGATGCCTCCATTACCCGGGGCCGGGCGAAAGATCTAGTGCGAATCGAGCGAAAGTGAGATGGCATCATATCTCCGATTACGGTGAGTTTTTAGCTTCAAGAATTTTACTGAGTTCCTGATCCCCCGGCTCGGCCAGGTCATTTCTTACGAGCAGCATCAGATCGACGCCGGGGCGTAAGGGGTAAACGCCGGCGAATTTGTAGTGGGCGGAGTATTTTTGGATAGCGGCAGCATCCTGTTCTTTCTTCTTGGCGACGATTACCTCGGACGTGTTGACGTCGGCAAGGCGGCCGTGGAAGATGGCCTTTGGGTAATCCTTCATGTACCAGGTCATTGGCCAGTAGTCGGGTGAAACGATCTCGATGTTGGCGTCGGTACCCTTGCCGCTTTTCTCGGCGGCTTGCTCGATGCGGCGGATCATGTCGAGGAATTCGCGCTTCGTATGGGCGTAAATATAACCCATTTCTTCGTCGTCATAGCGAAGAAAGTTTAGCTGGTACGACTGGTATGCCAGTACGGCGCTTGCGCTTGCCGCGAGAGCGACGCCCACGATTTTCAGCCTGAGATTCTTTCCGGTAATAAGTTCGCCAAGTCCATACCCGGCGATAATGCACATCGGCAAAAGGTAGCTCAGGGCTAGCCACGGCGTTTTGTATGGAATGATCGTGTAAGCCGCAAACAGCCCGAAAGCCCACAGCGCGGTAAACAGGGCAAACCGGTGCCGTCCGCGAAGCATCGCGATGAGCGCTCCCAAAACGGACAGGATCATAATCGCCGATTCGACCTTCATTCCCCATTTTACATAGCCGAAGATGCCGTTTTGAGTATGGTCTTTGTTGCCCGTCTTGGTCCAAATGGCGTATGCCTCGAAGGCTTTGAGCAAACCCTCGGCGTAGGTGAAAAATGACGAGAAAAAGAGGACGATGACAAATGCGAAGGCGACCACGGTGGCGCCGAGGATGATGAGGGCCTGAAGGAAATTGCTCCACACGGGCCCGACCGGTTCAATGAGGGCCGTTTCATTCGCCTTTCGAATTTCGAGGACGAAAAGAATCCACGCGGCGACGGACGCGAACATCAGAAATACGATCGAGAGGAAAACAAATAGTTCGTGCGGACGGCTCGTTCCGAGAAAGTTGTCGAAGAGCCATTTGTAACCATCGGCAAAGGTTTCGCGGTAGTACAGAGCGGCGGCCAGGGCTACGGCATGGACGGCGGCTACGATACCAAACCAATTCTCTCTATACAACGCGCTTGCCAGAAACCCGCGCCAAATCCAGATGCTGACGCAGGCGATTATCATCGTTCCGAGCGTGATAAACGCTGTTTCTTTTGTTGCAAACTGGAGAGCGACCGACGCCGACGCCAGCAAAAGATAGATCGGCCTCCCATTGTCCCACGCGAGCAGCATCCGCATCAGGTAATAGATCAGGGCCGCCTCGATGACAAAAAACGCCATTCTAAACGCCCACAGCGCACCCATATTCTCGCCGCCGAGATACGAGGCGAGCGTCAGTGACGACGGCAAGAAGCACACTGCAAGGAGCAACGCCATCCAGCCAATGGCGAACGGCCCGGCTTTTCGCTTTTCGATAAAAAACAGGATCGAGACCACGATGGCGAGGCTTAGGAACACAAACAAAATCTCGTGGATAAAGTACCG
>JANPCJ010000105.1:0-1917 GCA_031430895.1 Chloracidobacterium sp.
CCAAGTTCCGGGTTCAGACAACTCGGAACTCGAAACTCGGAACTCGGAACGTATCTTGAATCAGATGGCCCGCGAACTCCTCCTCGCCCAATCGAGCGATTGGGCTTTTCAGATCTATCAGGGTACAACGGTCGAGTATTCGGGGCGGCGCTTTCAGTCTCACATTCACCGGTTCGACCTGCTATCGACAATGCTCGAAACGGGCGACGTTGACCACGATCTATTGGCCGAGATAGAGAGCCGCGATAATATTTTTTCAGAGATCGACTATCGAATTTATCAAAGTTCAAATGAAAACCTTTGAACAATTTGAACAGAAAATTTCGTCGGTTCCGGTTTCTGTAAGTTGGTATCTGGCCGATTTGGGGGAGGCTTATGGTAAGCAGGCGTTGTTTATCAACCAGTCGCCGCAGAAGCTAAGAGTCTTGCGTGAGAACGCGATCATTGAAAGCTCAATCTCGTCCAACCGAATCGAGGGTGTTGAGATAGATAAGGACCGGATTGGAACCGTGATCTTTGGAGATTCCGCACTTTACGACCGAAGCGAGGAAGAAATTCGGGGCTATCGAGTGGCACTCAAACTGATCCACGAACAGGGTAGAGATCTACGTCTGACGGACGATCTAATTCGTGAGCTTCACTACCTCTCGCGCGCGAAATCAGGTGACGCCGGCGAATACAAAACAAAGCAGAACGACATAATCGAAAAATATGCAGACGGACGAAGCCGGATCCGCTTTCGGACCGTGAGCCCTGAGCAAACGATTGAGCACATGCGGAAACTGGTCGAATCATGGCATCGTTGTTTGGACGAAAAGTGGGTTCATCCGCTGATCGCCCTGGCCGCTTTCAATCTCGATTTTCTTTGCATTCACCCGTTTCGCGATGGCAATGGCCGAGTGTCACGGCTGCTATTATTGCTCCAATCGTATCATCTTGGCTACGGGGTGGGCCGCTACATTAGCTTTGAGAAATTGATCGAGGAGAATAAGGAACGATACTACGAGACGCTGCACGCGAGTTCGTTCGGGTGGCACGAAGGTACTCACGACGCCTGGCATCTGATAAATTTTTTGCTCTATACTCTTAAACAGGCCTGTAAAACTTTTGAAGAGCGCGCCACTCTGATCGGTTCTCCTCGCGGCGAAAAAACGGCGTTGATCGAGGCGGCGATTGCAGGCTTGCCAAACGAATTCCGGATTGCCGAAATTGAAAGACAAGTTCCAGCCGGAATCGATATGATTCGCAAGGTATTGCGCGATATGAAAATGAGAGGATTGGTCGAAGCAATCTCAACCGGCCGCAATGCCGTTTGGCGTAAACTAGGTAATAGCGTTTGAACTAGGTAATAAACTAGGTAATGGCTTAGGGGGTTCGATGCGGTTAAACATTTTTAAGGGATCACTTTTGGCATCCGTAGCTATAGGATGTCTTTTTGTTTTCGTGACATCCTGCACGAATGAGAATCCGAAGAAAGATGCCACCTCGGCAAAATCTGCTGTAAAGGCTCTGAGAAAACTAGAAGCCGCTACACAAGTTGGTGTTGACTACAAACAATACGGGCTACTCCTAATCGATGCCCAAGCGGAAGTAAATGAGGCTCTGACTGCCCTCCCAGAAAGCAAATTAAGAGAAGAGATTAGAGCTGCAATGGACTCCTTTGTTGACGCAAATAAGGCCTGGACCGAGAAACTAAATAACCGTCGCCTTTCCCTTGAGCAAGAACCGGGCAAGACACTCATAAAAAAATACAACTTTAAGACCGGCACCTCCCCAAATGGTTTGGTTGTATTTGACGACGAAAAGACTGTCGAACCGATTTGGGCTGTTGCTATAACTCACGTCCAGAAGGTGGCAGATTTTCTTGGGCAATAGGTATCGCGAAGTTTACCTATACAATTCTGTCGCGAAGTGTGG
>JANPCJ010000106.1:0-29998 GCA_031430895.1 Chloracidobacterium sp.
GCGAGGCCTCGATCTCGGCCGATACTGCGATTTACCAATCGGCGGAATTCGGCACATGCAAGATCACAATAAAATTCGTAAAACCCGGCGCGATCAAGGTCACGCAGGAAGGCTCGGATGTCGATTGCGGTTTCGGGCATAACGTGACAGCAAACGGCACATACCGTAAGGTGAGCGGCAGGAAGCCGAAATTCGAAGGGGCACAGTAAAATGTTATTAGTAATTCTTGCGATCTGGTTCGGGTATAAGAAAGCACGCGATACGGGACGCAATCCATTTCTTTGGGCAGCGATCTGCGGCGGGACGTTTATTGGTGTCCAATTGCTGGTTGGGATTGGCTTTGGCGTCATTATTGCGCTCGGTATCGAATTGTGGGGATGGTCGGACGGCCTTTATGACAAGCTTTCCTGGGCTATCAGCCTTGTAGCGGTCGTCATCAGCGTCGCTGCTCTCTACCTACTATTCCGTTTTCTCGACCGCGTCCCGAAAGAGGAATCCAATGTCGCGCCGCCGCCGCCGCCGCCGACGTTTTGACCGCGACGTGTAATAAAGTCGCGGAGCCGATTCTTCGGCGGCCTAAGCGTTTTTTTAAAATCACTATACTACCCTGCTCTTGAACTATGTTTCCAAACGTGTTATCAGCTATTAATAGAGACGGCATTTGAAGTTTACACGCCTGAAAATGATTGTTTTTGTACTTTCTTTATGTCGTCTCTTTTCAACTGTTTACAGCCTTAATTTGGCGCCTCTGCGGCTTTGCCCGCGCTCGTTCAGCTAATTAGTCAGGAGATAAGCATCATGTTACTTCGCAAAATCACTTTCGCTTTTACATTAATTGCTCTCACTACCGCTATTACAACGGCCCAAACAACATGGACGCCCGAGATGCAGCTCAAGGTCAAAACCATCGGAGCTCCGCGTGTTTCGCCCGATGGGAAATGGGTCGCTTACTCGGTTTCCAATGAGATGATGACGGCCGACAAGAGCGAATATGTGTCGCAGATCTGGCTTGCGACAGCCGACGGCAAAGACAATATGCAGCTCACATTTGCCGACAAATCTTCGACCAATCCAAAATGGTCGCCGGATGGTAAATGGATCGCGTTTACATCGACTCGCAAGGACAACAAGAATAATCTCTATTTTCTCCGGGTGGCGGGCGGCGAGGCTGAGATGGCGACAGACCTGAAAGGCAGCATCGGCGATTTTGAATGGTCGCCCGATGGCCGTTGGATAGCTTATTCGATGACCGACGCCAAGTCTGATGACGAGGAAAAAAACGATAAGGGCCGAAACGATTTTCGCTGGGTGGACGAGAACATCAAGATGGCCCGCCTGTATGTGATGCCGGTCGTAAAGGACGCAAACGGCAAACGCGAAATGCGCAAACTGACCGCGGAGAATCGCAGCGTCAGCGGATTCGAATGGTCGCCTGACGGGGCAAAGATCGTATTTAGCCATGTAAAGGATCCTCGGGCTGACTATTGGCCGTCATCGGATGTAGCAATTGTGGATGTCGCTACCGCTTCGGTCACGCCATTTGCCGCGACAACCGCGGCGGAGTCCTCGCCCGCCTATTCGCCTGACGGCAAATGGATTGCGATGTCCGTCAGCGATGGGCCGGTGCGTTGGGCGCAGAGCAATCGAATCCAGGTTGTGCCATCTGGTGGAGGGGCCGCCAAACTCATGCCGATCTCTCAAGACGGCCAACCCAACTTGATCGGGTGGACGCCGGACGGGTCGAAAATAATGTTTACCGAAAGCAAGGGAACTGGAACCGCGTTGTTCGAAGCCGACGTCGCGGCGGGCGCGATACGCGAGGTCGATTTTCAGAACGCGGTAATAAGCGGGGTCACCATGTCTCCTGTCGGCTCAACCTTCGCAATTGCCTTCGTACAGCAGACTACCAGTTCCCCGCCGGAGGCTTATGCGGGGGTTAGGACTAACCCCGGCGGCCTTATCAAGGTTTCAAATGTAAACGCAGACATCGCCAAAATGCCGGTTGGCAAGACCGACGTCATTAAATGGAAAAGCAAGGACGGCCGCGAGATCGAGGGCCTTCTGACCTATCCGGTAAATTATCAAGCAGGGACAAAAGTGCCGCTCATCCTGAACGTCCACGGCGGCCCGGCGGGCGTCTTTAACCAAAGCTTTATCGGCGGCCGAGGTGTTTATCCATTGGCGACGATGGCGGCCCGGGGCTATGCGATTCTAAGGCCAAACCCACGCGGCTCATCCGGTTACGGCACCGAATTTCGGCGTGCAAATATCAAAGACTGGGGCGGAATGGACTATGAAGATTTGATGACCGGCGTCGATCACGTAATCGCTATGGGCGTCGCCGACGCCAACAGGCTTGGTGTCATGGGCTGGAGCTATGGCGGCTACATGACCTCGACTATCGTAACGAAAAGCAAGCGTTTCAAGGCCGCCTCCGCCGGTGCACCGGTGACAAATTTAATGAGCTTTAACGGAACCGCCGACATCCCCGGCTTCATCCCCGACTATTTCGGCGGCCAGTCATGGGAAGTCCCGGATGTTTATACAAAACACTCCGCGATGTTCAACATAAAAGGCGTCACCACGCCCACGCTCATCCAACACGGCGACGCCGACATCCGCGTTCCGATCTCGCAAGGTTACGAATTCTACAACGCCCTAAAACAACAAGGCGTCCCGACGCGAATGATCGTGCTGCCTCGCCAGCCACACGGCCCCAACGAGCCAAAAATGCAGCTCGCCGCCATGCAGAGTAATCTGGATTGGTTTGAGAAGTATTTGAAATGATCCGCAACCTATTTGGTGACCGATTGATGCATTCAGATGATATTATGAACACAATGACCTTGAGAGATATAGAAGATGCTATAACCCAATTGCCACGTTCTGAACTAGCGGAACTCTCGGCTTGGTTTGAAGATTTTGAGGAGCAATTGTGGGACGAACAAATCGAATCTGACGCTAAAGTGGGACGTTTTGATTTGCTTATCGAGCGAGCCCGATCCGATCGCGCCGCCGGACTCTCCAAACCGCTGTTGAAATCTAGTATCGATTTTTCCGACATCCCCGATTCGACGCCCGAAGAGCTAAAACGAGCTGTTCGCGTCGGTTCGACGGCATGGTTTTAGATGTAAAGATCACGCAGCGGGGTGGCAAATTTGATCGCGTCGAGTTCCAGGTCCTCGTCCGGTTCAAAAACGATCCATGACCATAGACCGTCATCGCGTCGGCGGTAGAGTTCCGCGTGGGGCGTGTCCTGCTCGATCATAAGATATTCTTGAAGCGACTCGATCTCCTGATACGCAAAGAGTTTTTCACGCCGATCGGTACCCGCGGTGCTGGGCGATAGGATTTCGACGATGATGGTCGGTTTTGTAATGACGTAGTCACTTTCGGTATCTTCACCACAAACGACGACAAGGTCGGGGTAGTAAAAGCGATTCAGTTTTTTGACTTGAACCTTTACGTCCACAAAAAAGGTTTCACACTCGGAACCTTTCAGCTTGTCTTGTATTGCATCTAGCAATCTCCTGTTTATCCGATTGTGGTTCTTGCTGACGCCGGCCATCGCGTAAACTTCGCCATCCACATACTCGTGACGGATTTCGGTAACTTTTTCGCCCTCCAGGTAGTCCTCGACGGAAAGCTTAAGTTTTAGTTTTGGAACTCCCATACATCGTAAATATATCAGATTACCGATTGCACTCAAATAGGTATTCGCTCTCGACTGGAGGGGCGAGCATCCTGCTCGCCCCTCCAGTCGCCTTATCTCCCTAAATCGACAGCCCGCTTATAGGCCGAATATACGGCCTTTGACAACACAGTCCGCAGAGAGCCTTTTTCCATTTGATATATCGCCTCGGCGGAGGTGCCGCCTGGGGAGGTGACCATGTTGCGGAGCTCGGCGGGGTGTTTGCGCGTAGCAATCGCGAATTTTACTGAGCCGAGCATTGTTTCCTGGACAAGTTCGCGTGCCATGTCTCGGGAAAAGCCGAGGTGGACGCCGGCGTCGGTTAGGGCTTCCATGACCATGAAGATATAGGTCGGACCGGTCGCGGAGAGGGAAGTGGCCATGTCGATCATGTTCTCGGTCTCGACAAAAAGCTCTTTCCCGAGTGCGGCGAGTATTTCACGGACGTGACCGCGTTCCTCGTCTCCAACCGCGGTCGTACACGTCCACGCGGTGATGCCGGCGCCGATCTGCGAGGGCGTGTTTGGCATCGCACGAACGATCTTTGCCGTGCCCAGTTCGTCGGCGAGATGCTCGATCCGTGCTCCGGCGACGATTGACAGGACAAGTTGGTCGAGATGCAAAACGCCGGTTAGATCGGACAGGACGCGTTCGAGACGCTGCGGCTTTACGCAAATCAGGAGGGCTGAATTCCCGTGTTCGACCACCGTTCTCGCGGCGTCCGCGTTACTTTCAAAAACCGCGACTCCATATTTGTCGGCAAGTTCCGCACGGCGGCCCTCACGCGGATGGCTCGCAGCAATATTCTTCGGATCGACAAGGTTCTTCCGCAAAAGCCCGGCAACCATCGATTCGCCCATCACGCCGCAGCCGATAAACGCTAAATACAGATTTTTCAGATCGTTCGCCATAAATTCTTGTTAAAGGTTGCCAGATTATTGCAAAATATCGTTTAAAGCTTAACGGGTTTTGGCGGCTTCCCAGAAACTCTTTCTTTTAAAGGCAGAAGCCGGCGCGTCAGCAAGAGCTTAAAACGTCCACAGTAAGCCCTTGCTCACGCGGCGGCTTCTGCCTTCAACTCTCGGGTCGAGAAGGCCGGTGCGTCAATGGTGCAGAATTTGCCCGTCGCAAAGTATGGTCTCAGGGTCGGCGTTGATACCATTGGTGGATAACACCCCGTTAAGAAGAATGCGTGAAGATAGCTCGCAGGCGCCTGCGAGTTGCTCTAACATTTTCAATTTTCAAGGAGTTTGATTATGTCACAACAACCACGCAAGAAAAACCACAGCCGAAAATTCAAAGTAGAAAGGCTGCCGCAGCATCTTCAACACATCAACGTCAACGCGGCGGGTATCGACATCGGGGCCGAGCAGCACCTGGTGGCCGTGCCTGAAGGACACGACGAAGCAGCCGTGCGCGAGTTTGGGCGCTTTCACTGCCGATTTGCAGGCAATCGCCGACTGGTTGGCACATTGCGGTGTGACCACCGTGGCTATGGAATCGACGGGCGTTTACTGGATTCCGCTGTTCGAGTTGCTGGAGCGGCGCGGGTTCGACGTAAAGCTGGTCGACGCACGGCACGTCAAGAATGTATCAGGGCGCAAATCGGACGTGCTTGATTGTCAATGGCTGCAGCAACTGCACACTTATGGATTGCTCAGTGGAGCCTTTCGGCCGCCGGATGAAATCTGTGTGCTGCGCAGTTATCTGCGGCAAAAAGAGATGCTCACCCAATCCTCGTCCCAACACATTCAGCACATGCAGAAGGCGCTGCAACAAATGAACCTGCTGCTACACAACGTGGTGTCGGACATCACCGGAGTCACCGGCATGAAGATCATCAAAGCGATCCTCGCCGGCGAGTGCGATCCGCAAGTACTGGCGCGCAACCGACATGGATGTTGTCATTAGCAGCGAGGAAACCATTGCCAAATCGCTGGTCGGCAACTATCGTGACGAGCACTTGTTTGCATTGCGCCAGGCCGTAGAGTTGTACGAGACCTATCAAAACAAGATCACCGATTGCGAAGCGGCCATTATCGCCCAAATCAATTCTTATCCTGATGCGACAGATGATGAGCCTCCGCCGCCCGCCAAACAAAGCAACGCGTCGGCACGAGTGCGCGCCGGTGTCGACGTGCGGGAGGCTCTCTTCAAAAAAAGCGGCGTTGATCTGTTGCCATTCCGGGTTTGGGTGCCGATACTCTGCTTACCGTTACCAGCGAGATCGGCTTCGACATGAGTTCCTGGAAAACGGTTAAGCACTTTACCTCCTGGCTCAATCTATGCCCCGGTACGAGCATCTCCGGCGGCAAAGCCCTAAACAAAAAAAGTCAAACGCAAAGCTAATCGGGCCGCCCAGGCATTCCGCATTGCCGCCGCCACCCTGGGCCGCAGCCAAACCGCTCTCGGGGCGTTCTATCGCCGCACCAAATCCCGCAGCGGCGGCATCCAGGCAGTAAAGGCCACCGCGCATAAGATCGCACGCATCTATTACACCATGCTCACCAAAGGTACTGCCTACTGTGAACTCGGACAACAAACCTATGAACAAAAATATCAAGAGCGTCGCTTTGCTCATCTCCAAAAACAAGCTAAATCACTCGGCCTGCAACTCATACAATGTACCGTAACTTAAAAAGTTTCTAAGAAGCCGCCAAGAAAAACCAACCTAGGCGGAATCTTCACGGGAGACGCCATCGATCTCCAAAACCAGATCGGGCCCGTAGGCCTTCGCGGGTGTCTGGTAGCCCGCCATAAAGTTGCCATCCAGAATTTTCTGAGCGATATCGAGCGCCGCGATGGCCGTCATCGTGTAGCCCTCGGGCCCCTGCAAACGAGATTCGACGCGGTTGCCGTTGAGGTCGCTTGCTTCTCCCCAGAGCAGTGTTTTGCCTTTTGCCCGCTCATCATCGCTCGGGCCGCCGATCGGAATCTTCTTTTGCAGATAGTCCTGAAACGGTTTTGTCGCGAGCAGCCAGCCGAGATAGCGGCTCATCTTCATCATCTTCAGACTCGACGGCGGCACAACGGTAAAAACCTCGATATTCGGAATTCCGGTTGAGTAGAAGGCCGTCGCGACATCGCCCCATGGGATCGTCACACCGGAGTTAGTGACCTCGCCAAAGATTATCACACTGGTCTTCCACGCCGCCGGACCGCCCGTGATCTTGCCGTCTTTGCGTATCGCACCGCCTTTGCCGACATTCATCGTCATCGTCGCCTGCGTCCCGTGCGAGATGCGTCCCATGCCGTAAAAAGCGAGTGACAGATGCGTTGCCGACGGCAGACGGTCCTTCAGATGCCGTGCCAAACAATCGCTTGGCACGACGTCAAAGCCGACGCCGGGCATGACCATTATCCCGGCGTCCTGAGCTTTTTTGTCGAGGGCCGCGCAGGTTTCAAAAACGCTGATCTCGCCCGTGATGTCGGTGTAGTGCTTCTTATTACGCAAACAAGCCTCGACCATCGGTCGCGAAGTGATGGAAAACGGCCCCGCGCAGTGCAGCACCATATCAACCTCCAGCAAAGCCGCATCGAGCCTGTCCGTTTCATCAAGCGAGAAAACTCGGTAGTCGAAATGATGTTTCTTGGCAAGCTCCTCAACCTTGATCGCATTCCTGCCCGCGAGGATCGGCTTCATCCCGCGCTCCGCCGCAAACCGCGTAATCAATTCGCCCGTGTATCCGTTTGCTCCGTAGATAAGAAATTTTTGATCGTTCATTCAGTCTCACTATTCTAGAAGACAAAGACGTATTCACTCAAGTAAGTTCTTATTCTGTCACGATTCGACGTTCTGTAGCTAACATAGTCCTCGGCTATCCCCTCGTTGGCCATCATAATCAGTACGTAGGGCTCAATTAAGCCTTTATTGTTGAGTTCTATGGCGTTTACGATACTTGGGTGTGGATTCTTGAGCGATCCAGAGTTTATCGCGCTGGCGGCTGCTTCCGCCATAGCACGTATCGCCGCAGCCCGCTCTTTGAGAGAATCGCGATACGGCTTATCCGGAAAATCCTTTTTGTACATTTCTCGCTTCCAAGAATTCCGAACTTCCTGATATCTTAGCCAGAATTTTGTCCCATCCTGCGAACTAAGTAATTCAGGATTCACAATAAGTTCTTCAAACGCCCTGTTTCCAGGAGGTAAGATCGTCGCAACGTTAAACTGCTTGCCGTGCTTTTGGGTGAGCTTATTGATATTTTCCCATGCGTAGCGCCCGTACGGATCCGCAATAAAAGCATCAATGAACTTTCCGGTTGCTTCTTTGACTTTGTTTTGACTCATCAGGGCATCGCCCCAAAATCTGTATGCGAGTTCACGATCAGGGTCCAAAGCCACGGCCTTCGCAAACCAAGGTTCGGATTCGGAGTACTTCTTCTGAGCGTAGAAAGTGTCGCCTAGGAACAAAACAGCCTCATAACTTTTCGGATTGAGTTTAAAGGCTTTCGCATACGAGTCATGAGCTTTAGGATAGTCGCCGCGACCAAAATGCCCTTCACCTTCACGGAGAGCTTTTTCTACCTCTGAATTGTCAGACCCAAAATTGTCTTCATCACCGCCGTTCGCGGGAAGTTGATCCAGTATGTGGAGTGCCATCACATTTGCAGTGCCAAGCTGTTTAGCCTTAGTCAGCACGTCGAAAGCGCGTTTCCTCTGGGCTTTGCGTTCCTTCGCGTCCTGAAGAATGGATGACCGTGCCGCTGCGGCGATGCCATAGTGTGTCCAAACGTCGATATCATTCGGTAAAAGTGCCGCAACTTTCTCAAGGACAGGATAGGCGTCTATATATCGGTTCTCGTTCACCAGATTCATAGCGCGAGCGCGGTCGGCGGCTAAATCAGCCGAACTCTGGGCCGCTGTAGGCTCGCTTGAAAAGCTAAAGAGTGCGAAGAGGAGGAGAATTATTTTGACGAGATTTGAGAAATTTAGTGTATTCATAAGCACGTTCGATGCATGAAAGGAACCACCGGATGTAAAGAGTTTTAACACGTCGGCTTTTTGCTGGACCATTTTTGGATCAGGGCGATCAAAATATCCGCAGGTTCAAAATCCGAGATCTTCTCAGCTTGTCAAGAAATTCTAAGCGGTTGATTTCCGTAGCGCCCAGCGCCTCCAGATGCGGCGTCATTACCTGCGAGTCGAGCCAGGTTGAGCCGTGTGACCGCAGGTGATCGATAAGGAAGAGGAGAGCTAGTTTTGAGGCGTTTGCGGTTTTGTAGAACATGCTTTCGCCGCAGAAGACGCCGCCGGCGTCGACGCCGTAGAGGCCGCCGACGAGTGCTCCGTTTGTGCCCCACGCCTCGACACTGTGGGCCATCCCTTCGTGGTGAAGTTGGGTGAAAACGACTTCGAATTCGTCGGTGATCCATGTTCCCCGTTGGCCGGGACGGCGAGCCAGAGAGCATTGGTGAATCACTCGGCGAAAATCTTTGTCGATCGTAAATGTGAGATCGCCTTTACGACGCATCTTTTCGAGGCTGCGGGGAATGCTAAGCTTGTCGAACTCAAGAATTGCACGCTCTTCGGGACAGTGCCATGGCAGCGGAATTCCCTCGGTGTACCATGGAAATATACCTTTTAGATACGCTTCGCGAACATTTTCGACCGTCAGCGGCGTACCGAACGAGATGACGTCGTGTGAGCGGAAAAGATAATTTCCCATCGAGACCCATTCCGGGTATTCAAACGTTCGCGGATCGGGAAAAACGGCCATAGGTCAGTTTTACCACAGAGTCACAGAGAGCACGGAGAAAGCGAATACAAATCGGCGTCTTAAATGCACAAAAGGACCCGCAATTGAATAGAGCTTTTGACCATGTCGGCGGCGGTTGGACTTTCTTTGCGACTTGCGGCTTTGCGGGAAAACTTCTCCAGCAAAGCCGCAAAGTCGCGATAGCAGGACGAAATTAAGGCACTGCTCCGGTTTACTCAGTGTTTTCAAGACAGTTTTGATTCGTTATACTTTATGTTTGGTTTGGTTATGAAGATAGCGGTAGCAATGAGCGGCGGCGTCGATAGTTCGGCGGCGGCCGCGTTATTAAAAGAGCAGGGGCATGAGCTGGTCGGCTTTACGATGCAGCTGTGGAACCAGCGCCGGGGTATCAGTGTCGATGAGAATGGCGACTCACTGCCGTCGCGATGCTGCTCTCTGGATGATGTATATGACGCGCGCCGCGTGGCCGAAGGTCTTGGATTCCCGTTTTACGTTCTTAATCTTGAGAAAGATTTTGAACGCGATGTCGTTGAGCCTTTTGTCCAAGGCTATCTCGATGGCGAGACGCCGATACCCTGTGTGGCGTGCAACTCGCGTCTGAAATTTGCCTCGCTCGACAAAATGGCCGTTAGCCTTGGATGCGACAAGGTTGCGACCGGCCATTTTGCCCGTGTCGAGTATGACGAATCAGCGAATCGCTACCGTCTATTTCGCGGACGCAATCATGCTAAAGATCAAAGCTACTTTCTATGGGAGCTCAACCAGGAACAGTTATCGCGTGCATACTTTCCGCTCGGTGAAATGCTTAAAAGCGAGGTCCGCGACATTGCTCGTGATGCAAATCTCTACACAGCCGAGAAACGTGAATCGCAGGAGATTTGCTTTGTACCGGATGGCAAATACTCCGAGTTTATTGATCGCTATTTGGATCACGAGGGGCGCCTCGACGAAATGCCGGCGAGCGGCGAGATAATAAACACCGCTGGCTTGTCGGTCGGCGCTCATACGGGTATTCACAGATACACCATCGGCCAACGCCGCGGCCTCGGCATCGCGCACGAAAAGCCGCTTTATGTTGTGCAGATCGAACGAGCCAAAAATCAGATAATCGTTGGCGAGGCCGACGAGCTCGAGTCGATTGAGTTTACGGCAAAAGGTGTCAACTGGGTCGCGTTCGATCAGCCAAGCGAACCCGTGCGAGCCGATGTAAAGGTCCGCTACCGCCACGAACCAGCTCCCTCGACGATTCAGCCGTTGCCGGACGGCCGCGTCCGTATCACATTCGACGAACCGCAGCGTTCCATAACACCCGGCCAGGCGACGATCTTCTACAATGGCGAAGAGGTTGTCGGCGGCGGCTGGATTGTGCGAAACTGACATTTCGAGGTGAATTCTATGTCAACGGCTACAATTGAGACGGTTACAAAAATGCTTGAGAGTCTCCCTGATTCAGTACAGAATCAAGCGATGGAACATCTGCGCGAGTATCTTGCGGATATTACAGACGAGTTGCGATGGGATGAAAGTTTTGCCCGGACGGCCGATAGACTCGCGGAAGTGGCGAGTCAGGCGCGACAGCAGTTTCTAGACGGAAAAACTGAACCCTTCGATTTCGACAAGTTATAAAATCCGAGACTGCTCCGGAGTTCTGGGTCGAATATTTCAAGCTCGATTCGAACCTAAAAAAGGCGGCGCGAAAAGCCTATCGAATTTGGCACACAAACCATTTTCACCCTTCGCTCCGCTTCAAGTGCATAGATTCCCGCAAGAACATTTGGTCCACTCGAATTTCCAAAGGGTACCGAGCGTTATGCATAATCGTAGGCGATACGGCTATCTGGTTCTGGATCGGAAAGCATGACGATTACGAACGATATTACTAAAGAGGAGTCGCAAACTATTTTATGCCAAAACCGAAAAAGAGATTAAGCAAGACCGCGAAGGCGGCACAAAAACTGTTGACCGATTCGAAACTTCTTTCCGATTCCAAAGCCGCGAGCGAAGCTAATGCGGGCGGCGAATTCAGATCGTCGGTTGTTACGCCGCGCACGAATACGAAGGCGATAAAGCCGAGGCCTGAGAAGAAGAAGGGATAATATTCTTTTAATCATTGGAGATCGTGTCGTCCTGATGACGATCCAAACAAAACCGCCCTGGTAGTTGCAGGTGGTCCGCATTTGTTCGATTGTGCAAGCATGAGAAAGTTATGAATTCGCCAAACGTGGCCATACTTAACGAACATCTATTACGTCGTCCGGAGCCGATGCGTGAGGATCTGCTCTCTACATTACGGAACATCTTGACGAGCCGGGCCGCAACTTCTATATAATAGAATTCTTTGAGAAACCTGTTGAAGGAGACATTTTAATTGCGACGTTTGTGGAATTCAGGGCTTTTATTCGTGCATTCGTGGCTAAAGCTTTTGCCACCAATGCACGAATTAAGAGTTTTTCAAAGAACCCTAATAGAAACAATTCGCCATAGGCAGAAGCAAAATTTCATCTCCAAAATTATCATCCGAGGAAACTGAGTATGGGCACAGTTCGATGGGGAGTCTGTGCGGCAGCATACACTCAACGAAACTTGCAGTATGACTAAGTCGGAACTTCGAAAAACTTTTCTCGACAGGCGAAAAGGCATGCTTAGCGCCGAAACGTTGGAAAAAAGCAGCCAGATCGCTGATAGATTTTTCGAAAACTTTGATTTGACTCACGTGCGTGTCATCCACTCTTTCGTTTCTATTGAAAGGTTTAACGAGATCGACACAAGCGTCATCCTGACAACTGTCTGGAAAGAACATGTTCAGATAGAAACGCTGATACCACGAGTGAATTTCAAAACCGGCGATATCGAAAGTTTACAATTCACATCTGAAACGCTATTAGCACAAAATCTATGGGGAATATCCGAACCGGTCCATGGCGAACCAGTACCGGCGGACAATATAGATATGGTTCTCGTTCCCGGACTGGCGTTTGATAAAAGGGGAAACCGAGTCGGGTACGGCAAAGGATTCTACGACCGTTTTTTGGGCCGATGTCGCCCGGACTGCATCAAAATCGGTTTGAGCTTTTTTGAGCCGGTAAAAAAAATCACCGGCACATACGCCGGTGATATCACATTAGATTGGTTGATCACGCCTCAACGCGCCATCTCATGCGGCTGAATTCGGTTCCTTGACAGGCCCCTTCGCTTTCAAAAGATCGCGTATTTCCACCAGCAATGCTTCCTGCGGCGGCGGCGGCGAGGCGGCGGCGAGTTTTGTAAAGTAGGCCATCGCCCATTTGGCCAGCAAAAACATCACAAACCCGACGATGAAAAACGTAAGTATGTCGGAGACCAGTTGGCCATACCGGACAAGCGGTTCGCCGCCTTTGACCGCTGCATCGATTTGATCGGGGGTCGCTCCCGCGTTTAACTTGCCGCTCAAATCGTAGAACTTTGATTTAAAATCCGTTCCGCCGGTCACTAAACCGACGAAGGGCATGATTATTCCTTCCGTAAAAGTTGTCACGATCTTTCCGAAGGCCGCGCCCAGGATGACGCCGATAGCCAAATCAAGCACGTTGCCGCGTGCTATGAAGGCTTTGAAATCATTTAACATACACAATTATCCTCCCTAGTTTTTCATTAACGAATTAGATTGCGGGGCAGCGCAAATCGCGCCACCACCAGTAAGCGTCCGTCTCGGTGCGAAGTCAAGACCCTACTTTGCTAGACGGACGCCGCTTCGGCGGTTTCTTCATCCTCGTCATCTTCGTCGGTAAGATAGCCCGCTGAATCATCATCTTCGATTGCGGCTGTCGCCGCCGAGACCACAGCGGGTTCCTCGTATTGGGCGGCGGCGGCGGCGGCGGCTTCCTCCTCGTGCGTTTCTCTCGCTTTTAACATGTTGCAGCTGCCTTCGAGAATGGCTCCTTCTTCGACAATAAGCCTTGGCGAATGGATATTGCCCATTACCCGCGCCGTGCGACCAAGCTGGAGCTTTTCGCTGGCAACTACGTCGCCATTGACGGTTCCGTTAATCATCGCCGCGGCTACCATGATGTTGGCGTCCACCTGGCCGTTTGTTCCGATGATAAGAGTGCCGGCCTCAGACGTAACGGTTCCGATCAGATGGCCGTCAACGCGAAGCATTGCGTGAAACTGCGTCTCGCCGGTGAGCGTCGTGCCATGGCCGACAAAGCCGCTCAAGCGGCCCTCCTTAATGTCACGGGCCATCGAATCGCTTTCCGAAATAGCGCCTCGCGCGCTTGCCGCCTGTGTCTCGCTTGCGTAACGATACGCTGGTTCGGCCGCCGGGGCCTGTTCCTGCAAGTCGCTCGAACCGGGTTGATCTCGGTTTCCTCTTCCCATTCTAATCATAGTTTTTACACCTCTCTTATTTTTTTTGCCGCAACGCGTTATTTGCAAATGGGAAGTCTCCGGAAATCCATATGGTCTTCGAACCGGAAACACAGCCCAATATCTCCATTTTTTTCTTCAGATAGATAATAGATGACTTTTCCAATATGTGTCCAGTCAATTTTGAGGTTGTCAAAGCGTCGGGCGCGTGTCAGACTTTATAGTTTTCCGCCAGGAGCGACTGAGAGAATGCAGACTGAGTCAAAACTAAAAGGCAAACTGCTAAAAAAAATAGGCAGGGCCATCGCCGATTTCTCGATGATCGAGGACGGCGATAAGGTGATGGTCTGCCTTTCGGGTGGCAAAGACAGCTACACGATGCTAGATTTGCTGCTCGATGTTCAGCGCCGGGCGCCGGTGAAATTTGAGATCTTTGCCGTTAATCTCGATCAGAAGCAGCCGGATTTTCCCGAGGAAGTCTTGCCGAATTATCTCGACGGCATCGGCGTAAATTACCGCATAGTCGAGGAAGACACATACTCGATCGTCACCGCCCACATACCCGAAGGTAATACCTACTGCTCGCTCTGCTCACGCCTACGCCGCGGCATTTTGTACAACGTCGCCGTCGAAGAAGGCTGCACAAAGATCGCCCTCGGCCACCACGCCGATGACATCATCGCGACCTTTTTGATGAACCTCTTTTACGTCGGCCAGCTAAAGGCGATGCCGCCAATCCTGCGTAGCGACGATGGTCGCAACACAATCATCCGCCCACTCGCCTATTGCCAGGAGAAAGAGATCGCCATATATTCGGAAGAGCAGAAATTCCCGATCATCCCCTGCAACCTCTGCGGCGCACAGCCAAACCTAAAACGGACGCGTGTCAAACGCCTGATAAATGAGCTTGAAAAAGAAACGCCCTTTATCCGCAGCTCGATGATGACAGCCATGACCAATGTCACGGGCTCGCACCTGCTCGACAACAAACTCTACGATTTCCGCCGCTTCGAGCCGATGATAAAAGCGATTCCCGCCGGCCACGGCAGCGTCGAAAAGGAGCTCGACGACGTCTTCGACCACAGCGAACCAGCCTTCGCACCAAACTTAATGGCCACCGCCGGTCTTCAATAGGTATTTCTGTGTAATATGACGGTCATCGGCGCAATCGTTTGTCAGATTGATCTATCCAATCGACGCACGTGTTTTGGCCGGCAGCTTTTCAAACACAAGCTTGTACGACGTATTGATGAGAGATTTTAGCTCGTCCGGTTTTAGTGCGCCGAAATTTTCGATGCGTACCCATTTATAGCGGCCAACATATGCGGCCGGATCGATTCCGTCGCGTTCGACAAGCTCAGTAAATGTTTCAGGTGTGCATTTGAGAGAAAGGCCGCCCGTTATCGAATCTGCTCCGGTGACGCAAAACATCTTTGCGCCAACACAAAAACAAAGGTCGTTTCCCCACTTTATGTCCTCGGTCGCTCCGGGCAGCGCGAGGCAGAATTTGCGAAGCTCTTCGACGTTCATAAGATCTAAAAAAGAGTTTGTTTGCTAATTTCTCTGCCCAAGAATATCCCGTACCGTGGATACGACCAAGTCTATGTCGACGGGATCAAAGTCGCAATGTGTGACCATACGCACAAGATCGCCAAATCCGATTGCGAGAATATTATGATTTCTCAAGGCGGAAACAATTTCAGTCGCGGTGTGTCGCGTCTTTGAGACGTCGAAAATCACGATGTTCGTCACGCAATTGCCGACGTCCAAACCAATGCCATCAATCGCGGCCAGGCATTCGGCGAGGCGTTTTGCGTTAGCGTGATCATCGTGCAGCCGCCGAGGCCCTTCATCGAGCGCGATCAAACCGGCCGCCGCGAGAATGCCGATCTGCCGCATTCCGCCGCCGAGGCGTTTTCGCCAGATGCGCGCCTCTCGAACAAAATCTTTAGAGCCAAGCAGGATTGATCCCGCCGGGGCCCCAAGCCCTTTGGACAACGTGAACATAACGGAATCGCAATGCCGTGTCAGTTCCGCGACCGACTCGCCGAGCACAACCGAAGCGTTAAAAATCCGGGCGCCGTCCATGTGAACAGGCAAGCCGGCTTCGTGAGCCTTGTTACAGACATCAGCACATTGCGCCGCCGTCATGACGCTGCCGCCGGCAAAATTATGCGTGTTCTCAAGACAGATCAACCCCGTCGGCGCGACGTAGTAAGGCTGGTTGATGTGCAGGACAGGCTCGATCTCGTCCCACGTTAAATGACCAGAACCATCAGCGCTCCTGACCGCTCGAATGGTCACGCCGGAAATTATCGCCGCCGCGCCAAGCTCGTAGTTCAGGACATGACCGCGCTCTTCAATTACGATCTCCTGTCCGGGGCGCGTATGCAGCTTGACGGCGATCTCGTTGCCCATTGAGCCGGTCGGAACGAACAACGCCGCTTCCTTCTCAAAAATCTCAGCCGCTCTTTCCTGCAGATGATTAACGGTTGGATCCTCGCCAAACACATCGTCGCCAACCTCGGCCGCCGCCATCGCTTTTCTCATGTCGTCGGTCGGTTTTGTAACGGTATCGCTGCGGAGGTCGATCATCTTCACAACCTTATTTTGCACGAAAAGTATTTTCAGAGAAAATCACTTGTGTTAGAATCTGCTCATGACCGTCACACTTGAATTAGGGCCTGAGGTAGAAAACCGAGTGACTTCGAAAGCCAAGGTGCTCGGCAAATCGGTGGAAACTTTTCTTCTTGACGTAATCGATAAAAATGTTTCGGCGGAGCCGAGCGAATTGTCGTTTTTCGAGACCGCGACTGATGCGGAATGGGAAGCGGCCATGGATTCGATCGCCGAGTTTTCTGATGAGCTTCCTGATACCTGGGACGACAGCCGCGAGAGCATTTATCGCTAAATTCGCTCTATAGAAATCAGCTTTGAAATCTATTTTCGGTAGGAGAAAAATGTCAAAGATTGCCGTCATTTCAAACCTTTTTTTAAGTCTTTTATTGCAGTCACAACCAGCGAATGCGCAGCAAATGGGAGCGCCAGGCGAAGCTCGCGGCAAAGGCACGGTCGTATTGCGTGCCGCTCAGATCATCGACGGCACCGGCGGTGAGCCTATCAGGAATGGCGTTGTCATTGTGACTGGCGACAAGATAGTCGCGGTTGGGACGAGCGCGAGTGTTACGGTTCCGGCTGGCGCACGGGTGATCGACCTTGGTGATGCGACGCTGATGCCGGGTTTTATCGACGCTCACACGCATATCATCGGACGTGTTCTGGGCGATCCCGAGGGCCAGAATGCCCGTGTCCACGATTATGACTCGTTTGGTGCAATACTCGCCGTCGCCAACGCGGAGAAAACATTGCTTGCCGGTTTTACGACGATCAGAAATGTCGGGGCGGGCAAGTTTGACGATCTTGCATTGCGAAAAGCGATAAACGACGGCTGGATACCGGGGCCGCGTATGCTCACCGCCGGGCACAGCCTCGGCATTACGGGCGGGCATTGCGATGAAAACGGCTACAAACCGGGGCTTGCCGACGGCGATTATAAAACCGGTATTGCGGATGGGCCCGAAGCGGTGCGAGCCGCCGTCCGATATCAGGTTAAATACGGCGCCGACGTCATAAAAACCTGTGCGACCGGCGGCGTGTTATCCGAGGGCGACGCCGTGGGTGCAACTCAATACACCTACGAAGAGCTAAAAGCAATGGTCGATGAGGCCCACAAGCTCGAACGCAAAGTCGCCGCCCACGCCCACGGCACCGAAGGCATAAAGATCGCCACCCGTGCCGGCGTCGCGTCGATCGAGCACGGCTCTTTTCTCGATGAGGAAGGGGCGAAATTGATGGCGGAAAAAGGGACATTCCTTGTCCCAACCCTAATGGCTGGCGAAACGGTCGAGCGCCTCGCAAAAACCGGCGTCCTAAAAGGGTTTCGCGGTGAAAAGGCCCTGGCGGCCGCGGCCGCGATGCGTATCGCCATAAAACTAGCCATCGCAAACAAAGTAATTATCGCCCTCGGCACCGACGCCGGCGTCATACCACACGGCACGAACGGCCACGAATTCACCCTCATGGTCAACTGGGGCGGCATGCGCCCGATGGACGCCATTGTCGCCGGAACCCTCAACGGGGCAAAACTCCTCGGCCTCGAAAAATCTCTCGGATCTCTATCCATCGGAAAAATTGCCGACATCGTTGCCGTCCCGGGCGACCCGCTAAAGGACATCAATAAAATGGAAGGCACCGTTTTTGTAATGAAAAACGGCAGGATCTATAAAGAGACAAAGTAAAGGGTCGTAAGCGTGACGCGGTTGGCAGACGCGGAACTGCTTTCGGATAAAATCAACCTGTGGCCGAAAAAAAAGATGACGGTAGGGCGACATTCGCTGACCTCGCCCGGCGGCTGGGGCGTTTGCCGAGTGATGAAAAGCGGGCCGCGCTGGAGATAAGCGCGGCTCTCGCCGGAGTGTCATTACGTGTCAGCCGTGAATTTGTCGAAGCTGTGCCGAAGGCGGCTAAAATCCTCTCACCCGGCGATCTGCGGCTGTGGGGCGAGCTTGGCCGACGGCTGGCGATGGGGAATGCGGATACCGGCGCGAGGTTTTTTGCCGAGGGCGTGGCGGGTCTCAAAAAAGTGACGCCCGCTGCACGCTCCGACGTTTTTCAGATTTGTACGAGGCAGCTCGTTTTATCGAGTTCGATCGCTCTGGAAACGTTTCACCTTATCCCGCAGATCGCCGTCGAGATCGGTGACGAAAAACTGCTGGCCGATGTTCTAGACCTGGCCGCCAATATCGCCCGAAGATCGGCCAAACACAGCGCCGAGTTTCTAGAGCATACGCCCGGCGTTGCCAAAGCACTCGCCCGTTTTGGCGATGACAGAGGCGCGGTCGCCGCGGCAATCCTCGATCTGGCCGCGCAATTTGCTAGCCGTACTGGTGGGATGACGGCCGATCTTTGGGCAAATCTCCCCGCATCATTGGAAAAATTGAAAGCTCGGGATGCCGTCCGGCTCACCCTTCGCGCCGGTGAATTTCTTGAGTTTGGCGGAAGCGTAACTCTGCATTTTGTCTCATCCGGCGGTGACGTACTTGCCGCAGCCGAATCCGCATTTGAGGATTGGTGTACACTCGCACGCTCGATTGCGAGGCACGGAAACGCCGTGCTGATCTCTTTCCTCCGCGCAACTCCAAAGTTCTTCGCGGCGTTCAAACATGGCAAAAGGAATGCTGCATCTCAAGACATCCGCTGTGTGCTGCAATTGACAGCCAGGATCGCCGCGACGGACGCCGAAAGCGCTCTGGCGGCTTTCAAATCGAGCGGCGGAGCGTTGAGGAAAGTATCAATCGAGCAGTTTGAGCGGTGGGTCGAGAACGGTCTGCGTGATGGCCAAGGCGATTCAACAAAGGCCCGCCGCAGCTACTTTGCGCTTGAGACACGCGCATCGAACGAGCGTCTGCAGGAAACACGTTTGGGTTTGCCGCTCGAAAAAATCCAGACGATCTTACGCCTCTATGTCGAGGCTCTGACCGGCAAAGAGGTCGAGCTCGCGCCGATCCCGGCCATCCCTCAGGAATCGAGAATTGGTGACGGGAAAACGATCTATCTTCCTGCTTCTGTGGCCGAATTCGACAGCGACGAGATGGATTTCAAGCTTTACAAAGTGCTCGCGGCACACGGCGCCGGGCAGATCGAGTTTGGAACTTTTGACCGCGATACGAAGGAGCTGAAAAACGCCTACGCCGAACTTACCGAGATGTATTCAGCAACGGCGGACGAGAAGGATGCGTTTTCGCTTGGCGGTTATTTAGAAGATGTCCGGAAAGCGGAAAAAGCAAGGCCAGAGCGGGAGATTAAGGCCGAAGCCAGGAAACGCCGCAAGAATCTTCCGAAAGATTCTGATTACAAGACGGTCCTTAACGCCTTCCCCGAGCCGCGTCTTGCGAAAAAGATCTTCGGCACGATGGAGAATGCCCGTATCGACAACCGTCTGCGGCAAACCTATCGCGGCCTCGTTGCCGACCTCGATCTGATGCAGTCGTTTTTACGTGCGAATCGCCCGTACATATTCGACCTGCCAATGCATCAAGTGCCGTTCGAACTGTTATTCCAAATCACTCTCTGCGGCGGAGCTACGGATGACGCGAAGCAGTTTTACGGACAGGTCGTGTCTGAGATCGAGGCGATCGTAGAAAAATATCTTGTCAGAACCGGGAGCGGTAGCGACGGGGTTCTTCTGTCTGCGGGCAAGGGGAATAGGTTGTCGTCGAAGAACCCAGTCGCTATCGCTCCCGGTTCTGACTCGGTCGCCGATTCGCTAATGGCAACGAGCCGTGTTTACACCCTCTTTCAAAACATCACGCCGGAACAAAATCAGGAAGCCGAGTCGGACAGTACCGAAGAGAAAAGTGAGTTCGCCTACGATGATAAAAACGCCGCCGAGGCCGTGACCGATGATAAGGTCAAACGCGAAAAGGAAAAGAATGCTCAGGACATTCGCGATCTTTTCAACGCCTGGAACAGCCTCGACGATGAAGGCGAACCGGACGATCTGCATGGCGGCGAATCATGGTCGCAAAGCGAGATGCCGGAACAGGCCCTGGAGGCGGATGAGGTCGCGTTTGCTTATGATGAATGGGATCGAGAGCTAAACGATTACCGCGTCGGCTGGAGCCGCGTCATTGAGAAAAGGGTTAAGCTCGGGGATCGCAACTTTGTCGAGCTTACCCGCTCGCGTTATCGCGGCGTGATTTCATCGATTCGCCATCAATTCCAGTTGATGAAACCCGAAAATCTGACACGCATAAACCGCGAGATTGATGGCGAAGATTACGATCTAAACGCTCTCGTCGATTTTGTCATCGACCGCAAAGCCGACGGTCGTCAATCGGAGAATATCTATACAAAACGTCTGAGAAAACAGCGTGACGTCGCCGTCTCCATCTTGCTCGACCAGTCGTCCTCGACCGCCCGGACGATCACCCGAAACCCGCTCCAACCGTACACGCATCCGGGCCGCCGCATCATCGAGATCGAAAAAGAAGGCCTTGTGCTGATGAGCGAAGCTCTCGAGGCGGTCGGCGACATATATTCCATCTACGGTTTTACAAGCGAAGGCCGCCGCAATGTGAAATTCTATGTCGTAAAAGATTTTGCCGAGAAATATTCCGACGAGATCGAGCGCCGGATCGGCGGTGTCACATTTCAAAACAACACCCGCCTCGGTGCCGCGATCCGACACGCATCGGCAAAGCTTTTGAAACAGGAATCGCGAACAAAGCTGCTCATCATCCTAACTGACGGCCGCCCGTACGATCACGACTACGGCGACGCCCGCTACGCCCGCGAAGATGTTCGCGAGGCACTGACCGAGACCAAGGCAATGGGCGTCACCCCATTCTGCATCACCATCGACCGCGAATCCGAAAGTGAACTTCGAGACTTGTATGGAGATGTCGGCTACACTATCATCGACAACGTGCTCAGTCTGCCCGAAAGAATGCCTAATATTTATAGGCGATTGACTAGTTAATTTATGATAAAATCGGAAATGATGAACGAAGTTATAGAGGTCAATCCTGAGAAGCTTAGCGGGACCCCTGTTTTTGCAGGGACGCGTGTTCCCGTTCAAAATTTGTTTGATTATATAGAAGGCGGCGACACGTTAGAAGATTTTCTTGAGGGATTTCCGCCAGTTACACGCAAACAAGTTATTGATGTTCTCGAACTCGCCAAGAATTCATTGCTGAGCGAGGCCGCGAAGAATTGAAGATTCTGCTTGACCACAATCTAGATCGGCGGCTCAAGTCTTATCTTTCCGAACACACCATTTTGACGACCTATCAGCAAGGCTGGACAGATGTCGTCAACGGCAAACTGCTTGATCTTGCCGAAGAAAATGGCTTCGATATTTTGCTAACGGCAGACGCAAGTATCAAGAAACAGCAAAACATGGCCAAGCGTAAAATAGCGATTGTGGTCTTACGAGCATTTAATAACCGTCTTGCTACTCATGTCCAAATGATTGAGGAAGTCGGCGAAGCATTATCAAAAATTCGGATCGGTGAAATTATGGAAGTCTTTCACAATGACATCGTGGGGAAATTACGAGACTAAACCAACACTAATTTTATGAATGTACGGAAAACAGTTTTCCTTTTCGACGTAGACAACACACTTCTCGACAATGACCGGGTGACCAAGGACCTCAAACGGTTTTTGGACAAAGAGGTCGGCCCGGAACGGAGCAGCAGTTACTGGGCGATCTTTGAGGAATTGCGGAGCGAGCTTGGCTACGCCGATTATCTCGGTGCGTTGCAGAGATACCGTATAAAGCATCATTTTAGTGCGAATATCATCGCCGTCTCGACCTTTATGGTAAATTACCCGTTTGCCAACCGTTTGTTTCCTAATTCGCTCGATGTTTTGGAGAAGTGTAATGAATTGGGTACGGTTGTCATACTCACCGACGGCGATGTGGTTTTTCAGCCGCGCAAGATCGAGCGGTCGGGACTGTATGAGGCCGTCGGCGGCAAGATTCTGATATACATACACAAGGAAACCGAGCTTGCCGACATCGAGCGTCGTTATCCGGCCGAACGCTACGTCCTCGTAGATGATAAGGTACGGATATTGTCAGCCATCAAAGAGAGCTGGGGCGACCGCGTAACCACGGTCTTTCCGCGCCAAGGCCATTACGCTTTCGATCTTGAACAGGTCGCAAAGTATCCGGCTCCCGACATTACCATCGAACGGATCGGCGATCTCCTGGCCATCGATTCGTTCTAATCCCAAAATTTTAGTGGTTTCGTTTGGATTTCTTTGTGAACTCCGTGTCTTCACTTTGTGTTCTTTGTGTTAAAAAAACCGTTAACACAAAGAGCACAAAGGGCAGACACAAAGCTCACAAAGAAGAAAACGCAAGAAATTTCACCGACACAAACTGACCAATTAGCGGAGCCTTTGGTGTTCTGATACCGTTTAACGAGCGCTATGAATATCGTCTCGCTCGAAAATATCTCAAAGAATTACGGGTTCAAGCCGCTTTTTGAGAACGTAACCCTCGGTTTAGAGGATCGCGACAAGATAGGCGTCATTGGGGCGAACGGTTCGGGCAAGACCACGCTTTTGCGCATCATCGCTGGCGTGGAAGTGCCAGATACCGGCCGTGTCGTCCGTGCGAAGGGCAAAACACTCGCTTACCTATCGCAAAATCCGCCGTATAACGAGAACGCGACGGTGCTTGAGACGATCTTCGCGTCGAGCAGCGGAGTGATGCAGACAATTCGTGATTACGAAGCCGTGTGTCATGACCTGGCGGCGGGCGTAAACGACGCGAATCTCTTGTCGAAAATGTCTGACCTTCAGCACGAACTCGAAATGAACGGCGGTTGGGAGATCGAGACCAATGCCCGGGCCGTTCTGACCAGGCTCGACATCACTGACACATCCGCCAAAATGGGAGAACTGTCGGGCGGCCAACGAAAACGCGTCGCTCTCGCCCACGAGCTCATCTTCAAACCCGACATCCTGATCCTCGATGAGCCAACCAACCACCTCGACGCCGACACAATCGAATGGCTCGAATCCTACCTTGCCCGATACACCGGAATGTTGCTGCTCGTGACACACGACAGATATTTTCTCGACCGCGTGACCGACCGGATTTTTGAGGTCGATCGCACTGCGGTGCAAAATTTCGGAGGTAACTACGCCCACTATCTTGAGAAAAAGGCCGAACAGGAAACGCTTCGCGAGGTTGAGGGCCACAAACGCGACCAGTTGATAAAAAAGGAGCTTGCTTGGCTTCGTCGTGGTGCAAAAGCACGAACCCGCAAATCAAAACATCGCATCGAGGCCGCACATTCGTTGATGGAGATTCCAAGGGAGAAGGAGAAGGGCGACGTCGATATCGCAATAGGTTCGAAACGGCTAGGTTCGAAGGTCGTGGAAATCAACAACGTATCCAAATCCTACGGCACGACAACTCTCATCAAAGATTTCACTTATCTGCTAAAGCGTGATGATCGAATCGGAATAATCGGCGCGAACGGCTCAGGAAAAACGACATTGCTCGATATGATTACCGGCCGCATCGCTCCGGATAATGGCGAAATCGAAGCGGGAACGACGGTCCACATCGGCTACTACGATCAGGAAAGCCGTGCCCTAAATGACGAGCAGCGCGTAATCGACTACATACGCGATGTCGCCGAATACGTAACCACAAACGAAGGTATAGAGATCACGGCGGGCAAGATGCTTGAGAGATTTCTATTTACACCTGCCGCTCAATACGCCGTCATCGGCAATCTTTCGGGTGGCGAACGCCGCCGCCTCTACCTGCTGAGAATTTTGATGGGCTCGCCAAACGTCCTGCTGCTCGACGAACCGACCAACGATCTCGACATCCCGACGCTCATCGCCCTCGAAGAATACCTCGACGATTTCGCCGGTGCACTCATCGTCGTCAGCCACGACCGCTACTTCCTCGACCGCACAATCGAAAACGTCTTCCGCTTCGAACCCGGCGGTCACGTCCGCGAATACGCAGGCGATTACACCGCCTATCTCGAAGCCACCGAACGCGAGGAAACGACGCGAAAAAATATCGAAGCTCCGAAACCAAAACAAGCGGTTGCTATGGCTGCTAATGGAAAGCCCAAACCAAAGAAACTCAGTTTCAAGGAAACCCGCGAACTTGAATCTCTCGAATTAAGCATCGCTGTTGCAGAAACACGTGTGCCGTTGATCGAAAAAGAATTGACACTGGCGGCAACTGACGCCGGAAAGGTTCACGAATTGTTTACCGAGCAACAGAGTTTGGAGAAGCAGCTTGATGCTGACATGACGCGCTGGGCGGAGTTGGCGGAAAGAGCCGAAGCGAAAGCATACGAATAAATTCAAAATCGCCCAATACCAAATATAGTAAGCCAGAGTTGTCCGTGAAACCTGAAACGTTTAGAGGACGGCGGCATTGCCGCGAGAGGTGAGGCGAAAGCGGCATCCGGGTGGATGCCGCTTTGATATTGGTGGAGACGAGGGGGATCGAACCCCTGACCTCTGCAATGCCATTGCAGCGCTCTCCCAGCTGAGCTACGTCCCCTGAAGAACCAATTACGAATTACGAATTATAAATTACGGATTGAGAGTTAGCAAACGCTTCGTTTCGAGTTCACGCTTTAGCGTGCTCTCTTAGGCAGGACGAAACAAACTGTGAAGTTTGAACTCTGAGCTATTTGCCTTTGAATACGGGTTTGCGTTTTCCGAGGAACGCGGCAACGCCTTCCTGTTTGTCTTCGGTTGAGAAACAGATGGCGAAAAGGTCGACTTCGCGGCGCAAACCCTCGTCGAGGTTTGAGCGCGAGGCGAATTTTACCGCCTCTTTTGAAAGCTGCAATGCTATGGGCGCTTTTTCGGCGATCTCTTCAGCGAGTTTCATTGTTTCGGCTTCGAGTTCGGCGGCTGGATAGACGTGATTGACGAGGCCGAATTTGTGCGCCGTCGCTGCGTCGATCATATCGCCGGTCAGTGCCATTTCCATCGCGCGCCCCTCACCGATGAGCCTGGGCAATCTTTGCGTACCGCCGCCGCCGCACATTATGCCGAGATTTATTTCGGGTTGCGAGAAGCGCGCCGTTTCGCTTGCCATACGCAGATCGCAGGCCATCGCCAGCTCATTTCCGCCGCCGAGGCAGAAACCGTTTACCATGGCGATCACGGGCTTTGGAAAAGTGTCGATCGAATTGAAAAACGACTTCTCGTGAAATGTATTTCGTTGTGTGACCGGCGTTTGCCCCTCAAATTCGCTGATATCGGCACCGGCGATAAACGATTTCTCGCCCGCACCGGTGATAATAAGTACGCGGATCGAATCATCCTTACGCATATCCTGAAGCGCGGCCACACCTTCGGCATGAACTTTCGTATTTAGGGCATTTAGCTTATCCGGGCGGTTGATTGTCAGGATCGCGACCTTGCCGCGTTTTTCGACTGATATGGTTTCGTAGTTCGACATAAAAATGTACGACAGGCTGTGAGCCTGTCGAATATTCGCTGGGTTAGCTACTAAAAAGATAACCTATTCACTAACCCCATCAACAATATTGTCATCGGCTATCCAGGCAACAAAGAGTCTTAGCCAGCTTTCTTTAGGTGTCTCGATTGCGACACCTACGCGGGAAGTGCCGTAGCTCGCCGGGATCACGCGGACGACTTGGGCCTTAACCTCGACCGGGACGCCGTTCGGGCGGTGCGAGCGGATGTAGAGACTGTCGCCGGGCGCGATCGGTTGGTTGAGTTGAAACAAGGCGCCAAGCGTGGAAATGTCGTCGGTTTCCGTCGGCTCGCTCCATGTGGCGCCATCGTCGGATCGGCCCGACACCACTATCGGCAGCCGAAGCGCCATTCTGAGAGCAAACCGCTTTTCCTCATATTGAGGTTGAATCGAGGTCATCAGTATATTAACCCAGGTTATCGCAAATAAATACCGCCACAGTTTAACACGAAAACTCCATTTACGTAATCGTTTCCGACACTAGGTAGTGTCTTAAATCTGTGTTGCCATCAAATGAGATGCACAATCCCGCGCGTGAGCGTCTATGTCAAAACTGGGCAGTCGAATGAATTGGCGAGAATCTAGCCACGAATGCACGAATAAATAAGGGAATTCTTCGTTTTTATTCGTGCATTCGTGGCTAATTCTCTAAAAGTGGGACTTTTGACACGGCCTCTCACGCGCGGGCTTTGTTCCACCGGCGTTTCCAATCCCCAATCCGCTAACGACACGGCCTCTCACGCGCGGGCTTTGTGCACTGGCAATCAGATGCCCTAACACAAAGTTCTCAGAGCCAAAGCCACAAAGATCACCCGGCAGTTGTAAAACTGTAGAGCAGTCCGTATGGACGAACCAATCAGACGATAGCTATACTATAAGCATAGGCAAAATCCAAAGAATATTTTTGGCGTTTGCGATTACGTTTTATGAGCGAAAAGGAAATTCACAAAAAAGTTGTCATTCTCGGTTCTGGCCCGGCGGGGTTGACGGCGGCGGTTTATGCGGGACGCGCTCAGCTCGAGCCGCTCGTGATTGACGGGCCTCAGCCGGGTGGGCAATTGATGATAACGACCGATGTCGAAAATTATCCCGGCTTTAAAAATGGGATTATGGGGCCGATTTTGATGGATGAATTTCGCGAACAGGCTCTGAGATTCGGCACCGAGATTATTAATACCTGGATCGACCGCGTCGATTTATCGTCCAGGCCCTTTAAGTTGTTCGGGAAGGAAAGCGAAGACAGCAGCGACGTGACCACCGTCATCGAGGCCGATACGCTGATTATCTCGACAGGCGCGTCAGCGAAATGGCTGGGGATACCGGGCGAGGATCCGGTGCCCGAAGGCCTCGGCGGCAACGGTGTATCGGCCTGCGCCACGTGCGACGGATTCTTTTTTCGCGGCAAGCCAATAGTGGTCGTCGGTGGTGGTGACACCGCCATGGAAGAGGCGCTATTTCTTACGAAATTTGCTTCTAAGGTTACACTCATTCATCGTCGCCACGAGTTTCGCGCATCCAAGATCATGCAGGAGCGTGTCCTTAGTCATGAAAAGATCGAAGTGCTTTGGAACACCGAGGTCAAGGAAATCCTCGGCAGCAAGGAAGCGGGCGTGGAGAGCGTGACGCTTTTTAGCAGTGAGAAAGGTGAGACGTACAATTTCCCGACGCAGGGCGTTTTCATCGCCATCGGCCATGAGCCTAACACCGCATTGTTCAAGGATGTTCTCGATATGGACGAGATCGGCTATCTGATAACCGAGGGCAAGACGATGAAAACTAACATCGATGGGGTTTTTGCCTGTGGCGATGCCCAGGATTCTTACTATCGCCAGGCTGTTACGGCCGCCGGTACAGGATGCATGGCGGCGATCGACGCCGAGAGATTTCTAGCCGAACACGAACACGAAGCCGTGACGACCACCGCAGCCAACTAAAATATGCCGATTTACGAGTATAAATGTCAGCAATGCGGTCTACAGGTCGAGCGGCGTCAGAGCGTTTCCGCCGAGCCTTTGACGATATGTGAGAAATGTCACGGCAAGCTGGAGAAGCAGTGGTCACTCTCGGGATTTCAGTTTAAGGGAGCCGGCTGGTACGTAACGGACTACGCGGCAAAAAAGACGGAAAAAACTGAGAAATCTTCCTCCGCCGAATCAACCGCGAAGCCGGAAACGGCATCCAACACAAAGGACGAAACCAAACCAGTCTCTAAAGAAACCGTTTCGAAACCCAGCACGGAATGATATTCGGCCGCCGCACAGCTTTTTATTCGATCATCTTTACGCTCATTTTTGCGTCTCTTACGAGCGCTCAATCTCGGCGCAACGCCCGCGGGAATGATACCGAAGGCACCGTTCTGACTGTTACCGCCGCCCGTGAGGACAAGAAAACGGAGCAGATCAGGATCGAAAATCTCTTTCTTTACGAAAACGGCGTCGAGCAAAAGATAAAGAATTTCAGCCTCGATCCCAGCCCCGCGAAGATCGTCATCCTCGTCGATAATTCGCTCACCCTTCCAACTTCGGTCGAGAACATGAAAAAAGCGGCGATGGAATTTGCCTACGAGATCTTTGAGGGCGACCAGCTTTTTACCATCGCGTATGACGAAAAGGCCGAGATCATTCAGGAATGGACCGATGACGCAAAGAAAATGGAGGCGTCGCTCTCGACCTTTAGAAAAAAAGGCAATCCGTATCTATTTGACGCGCTCGATATTTCGATGAAGGAAATTCTGCTTCCGCTTATGCCGGGAACGCGAAAAACGACGGTCGTCATCATCGGCGACGGTCTGGATCGCGGCAGCAAAAGTTCGTTCGACAAGATTTTGAATGAGCTGCAAAGTCAGAATGTCACGGTCTATGCTCTTCAAATCCCCGACCGTACCGGCGGAGCATATAAACGCGACCAGCCAAAGCCCGCCTCCGTCATAACACGCCTCGCCGAGGAAACCGGCGGCAAAGTATTCCCATTTGAAGAAGCCCAAACCGCTGCCAAATACATCTGCGACGAACTCCGTAAAAGCCGCTATCTGCTCTCTTACCTGCCCACAAACACCTCATCCTATGACGCCCGAAAGCTCTTTCTCATAGCCGACGAGGGAATTTCAGTCCGCACCAAGGCAATGCATCCGCCGAATGTGAAGTAATATATCGCTCCGGTTAAATACCCGATATTTGATTCGCGCCGAGTCAGCCGAACCGATAAACCGAGACCGGATCCAAGATGTCAGGCAGCAAGAGCCGTCTTCAATTTCCGCAAAAATTTCTTATCTTTTAACAGTTCCTCTTTGAAACTCTGGTCTTCCGTTACCTTATTGCCGTTGTCAATGAGCCGCCTCAAAGCGTCGTTGATAAGGGTCTGATAGCCGATCTTTTCTTTTTCGGCAGTTTCTTTAAACTTAAAAACAATATCGGCGTCAAGATAGATCGTGACACGGTTTTTTAGCTTGCGCCGGACCGCTTCGCGTCTTTTTCGAATAGGCTCAGGAAGTTCTTCCTCGCTAACTCGCCGAAACCGTTTATTAAACTCCTCTTCGCTCGCAAAAACCTCGGCCGGATAATCGTCAAGGTCGATTTCGTTGTTTCTCATATAATCGTGCCATCCATCGTTCTGCTCATCGAGCCGTAACGCAATGTGTATTCTCTCCGCGAACAATATAAATTATCGCAACAAGTCCGTACATTGCCGTCTTTCCAATAAGCACCCGGCGATCTTCGGCGTTCGAGTGTTCATCGTCTTCATAGTCGATTGCGAAAGGGTCGTCGAGCATATCCTCGATCTTCGCAATATCGACGCCATGATCCTTGGGCACTTTTCTGCGTTTTCGCTCGTCCCAAATAATCATTCTCTTATAATATACATATAAATTATATGTATGTAAATGTTTTTTTAAACTGCGACGGGCGCCGCGATCTTACCCCAGGACTGGTAATTATTTAATTTCAGATTATCAAATTTGAAATTTAGCAGGCCGTCGAGGCTTTTTAAATCGTCCGCATTTACAAATTCCAATTTTGGCAGCGGCATCGGTTCGCGGGAGAGCAATTCATTGACCTGTTCGAGGTGATTTTGATAAACGTGGAGATCGCCGAATGTGTGGATGAAATCGCCGGGGTCGAGACCGCAGACGTGGGCGACGAGATGCGTTAGCAGGGCGTAGCTGCTGATGTTAAACGGGACGCCG
>JANPCJ010000107.1:0-7634 GCA_031430895.1 Chloracidobacterium sp.
GACACTACCACCGTCGGCGGAAACTTGACAGTGGTAGCCCGTTTTGTCATTCTTTAGGTTCGCTTTTCTTTTGAAAAAGGCGAGGTGTAGTCTCTTAGCTCAGTTGGTAGAGCATTACCTTGACAAGGTAGGGGTCAGCAGTTCGAGTCTGCTAGAGACTACCATTTTTGACAATGATGAAAGTGGAATGATGAACGCAGAATTATTCATCCTTTGATATTTATCATTCATAATTTCGATAAGATGCTAACGAAGAACTTTGCTGTTTTTACAACTACTACGACACGCTTCTAATGGCGTGACAATCGAAGTCCGACAAACTTAAGTTTGTTGCGCTTCAAAGCAAAGTCGCTCTTATCGGATCAAATCTGTTTAGTAGTAGGGAACGAGTAATCGTTAATCGTAATTAGTAAATGGTAAGAGCGACGGAAGGTTTCCGTTGCAACTTACTCTGTGTGAGCCACGAATCGTTGATAGAAATTTCTATTACGATTTACCATTAACTATTTACCAGCTATGACCGAATTAAACGTAAAATACGGTAACGATCAGCGGTCTATACCTGCGCCCGCGACCGTACTCGACGCGATAAAGGTGTTTGACCGTGATGTGTTGAAGAAATCGCTCGCCGCGAAGGTTAACGGCGAGGAAGTCGATCTGAATAGAGAGCTTACGGCTACCGACGAGGTTCTATGGATCGAAGCCATCACCTCGGATACTCG
The DNA here is from genome assembly GCA_031430895.1 of Chloracidobacterium sp. Taxonomy (GTDB): domain Bacteria; phylum Acidobacteriota; class Blastocatellia; order Pyrinomonadales; family Pyrinomonadaceae; genus OLB17. The sequence continues at coordinate 723 of JANPCJ010000107.1, forward strand.
GGACGGTCTTGAAGTATTGCGTCATTCGACGGCACATTTGCTTGCGGCTGCTGTGCTCGAATTGTTTCCGGGTACGAAACTTGGCGTCGGGCCTGCTCTGATGGAGGATCCGCGATACGGGTTTTACTATGACATGATCGCGCCGCGCAACCTGACGGAGGAAGATCTCCCGGTTATCGAGAAGAAGATGCGCGAAATGGCGAAGCGCGATCTTCGCTATCGGCGTGATACCGTAGAAAAGGCGACCATCCTAGAGATGTTCAAGGATCGCGATGAACCGCTGAAATGCGAGTTGATCGAAGAAAAGGTCGACGGCACCGCGAGTATCTATTACATCGACGGTTCGGAGTTTATCGATTTTTGTCTCGGCCCCCATGTCGGGCATACCGGCAAGTTGAAAGCGTTTAAACTGCTGGCCCTGTCGGGCGCCTATTGGAAAGGCGACTCCGAACGCGAGCAGATGCAGCGTATTTACGGCACCGCATTCGCATCGCAAGTTGAACTCGACGCTTGGATCAAGCAGCGTGAGGAAGCCGAGAAACGCGATCATCGTAAGCTTGGCCGCGAACTCGACTTGTTCTCGATCTCCGACGATTACGGACAAGGCCTGATACTGTGGCATCCGAAAGGCGGGATTGTCCGCATGGAGATGGAGCGGCTGCTTCGCGAGGAACTTGAGAAACGCGGTTATAGTTTTGTTTTCACGCCGCACATTGCAAAACGCCAGCTTTGGCGGATCAGCGGTCACGAAGACAATTACGCCGACGGCATGTACGCTCCGACGAGCATAGAAGACGAAGAATACCGGCTAAAGCCGATGAATTGCCCCTTTCATATCGGCATTTACAAATCGTCTCCGCGGTCCTATCGCGATCTACCGCAGCGGTACTCAGAGATGGGAACGGTTTATCGTGCCGAATTGTCCGGAACACTGCATGGGCTGATGCGTGTCCGCGGATTTTCTGTCGATGACGCTCATCTTTTTGTCCGGCCGGATCAGGTTCACGTCGAAGTTGCGGATTGTCTGGATTTTGCGATCAAGGTTTTTGAGACTTACGGATTTGATAAAGTTAAGTTTGAGCTTTCGGTCCGTGGCAGTGCTCAGAACAAGGGATTTCTCGGCGCCGACGAAGATTGGGCGAAAGCGGAAGAACAGCTCGCAAGCGCTCTGAAGGAGAGGGACATCTCGTACGAGCGTATCGAAGGCGAGGCGGCGTTTTACGGGCCCAAGATCGATATCAAGATCGAGGATGCTATTGGCCGCATTTGGCAATTGGGGACGATTCAGCTTGACTTCAATCTGCCTGAACGATTTGAACTGGAATACACGGGCGACGACAATTTGAAACATCGCCCGTTTATGATTCATCGGGCGTTGTTCGGTTCGATTGAACGATTTTTTGGCGTGTTGATAGAGCATTATGCCGGTGCGTTTCCGCTTTGGCTGGCTCCGGTTCAGGTTGCGGTGCTGCCGATTACCGACCGGATTAACGAATACGCGGAAACTGTTGCATCGGAATTAAGAGGCGCGGGGTTTCGTGTGGAATCGAACACGAAATCTGATAAAATCGGTGCAAAAATACGAGACGCTCAAATGCAGAAGATTCCATATATGTTGATATTGGGCGATCAGGAATTAGAAAATTCGCAGGTCGCCGTTCGCGAGAGAAAACAGGGAGACATCGGCGCGATGTCGCTGGCAGAGTTCAAAGAGATCATCACGCGGCAAAAGGCCACGCGAAGTCTCTGAGATCGGTAAAATTATTTAGGAGGCACATATCGCTAGAAGATTTGGTGGAAATAGATTTAAGCCGCGGTTTCGTGAGCCGCTGCACCGGACGAATGAGCGGATTCGCGTTCCGTCCGTCCGGGTTGTAACGGAAGACGGCGAAACATTGGGCGTCATGGATACGCGTGATGCTATCCAGGAAGCTCGGCGACGTGGGTTTGATCTCGTCGAGGTAAGCCCAAGCGCGAAACCCCCGGTTTGTAAGATCATCGACTATGGCAAGTTTCTTTACGAGCAAAAGAAAAAGGCCCACGAGGCGAAAAAGAAGCAGGTCACAGTCCAGGTCAAAGAGATTAAATTTCGGCCCGGCACCGATGACCACGATTACCAATATCGCATGGAACACGCCCGCCAATGGCTTGGCGAGGGCGACAAGGTTAGAGCGGCGATCGCCTTTCGTGGACGCGAGATGACTCACCGCGAGCTGGGAGCAAAGATACTTAAAAAACTGACCGAGGATTTGATCGACCTTGCGGACGTCGAGGTTTATCCAAAGATGGAAGGCTATCAGATGTTCACCATCTTCAATCCGAAAAAGGCGAAGGTCGCGGATAATAAAAAACCTTCTGAGGCGCCGCCGGAGAAGAAGGTCGAGAAAGAAGAAAAGCCAGAGGCCGAGAAGAAAACAGTTAGGAAGGAGCCGGTCAAAAAGGCCGAGCCGACGGACGACGACGAGATTTTCTAACGTACGACCGACTGCTAGTCGGTCGTGGACAGACTAACAGTCTGTCCTACATAAGGAGAAACTATGCCAAAACTAAAAACACACAAAGGCGCGGCGAAGCGTTTTCGCTCGACGGCGAGCGGCAAATTCAAACGCGGACACAGCCATGCACGCCATATTTTGACTAAAAAAACGAGCAAGCGTAAACGCAATCTCGACATCGACGTTTTAGTGTCTGAGGGCGACCAGAAACGGGTCGAGAAGATGCTGCCTTACGGAAGAGATTAATCGTTCTGAGTCCCGCCTTTAGGCGGCCAGCGCCGAGGTGAAATCAATGTTCATTGAAGGCGATACGTTGGCCGCCTGAAGGCGGGACTCAAAACAAAAAAAAGGAGTGAAGAAATGCCTAGAGCAAAACGTGGAAATAAGCGTTTAGAAAAACGCAAAAAAATATTGGCCTTAGCCAAAGGCTATCGTGGAACGAAATCAAAATTGTATCGCTCGGCCAAAGAGTCGGTCGAACGGGCACTAAACTTTGCCTACACAGGCAGAAAACTGAAAAAACGCGATTTTAGGAAACTGTGGATCGTCCGCATCAATGCGGCGTGCCGTTTGAACGATATTAAATATTCGCAGTTCATTCACGGCCTCAACCTGGCCGAAATCGAACTCGACCGCAAAGTCCTGGCCGACCTCGCGGTAAAACAGCCCGAGGCCTTTTCGACAATAGTTGGACAGGCGAAAGACGCAATCGGAAAACATCAGGCAACAGCGTAACTTTTCGCTATGACTGAAGAACTTGAACAAGTTCGCCGAGTTCACGAAGCGTTCGAGCAGGAGTTCGGACGCTTTGCCGATTTGAATCTTGATGGCGTCGCCATTGGCGAAGCCGAAGTTTTCTTGCGCGAGGTTGGAGAGTTAAGGATCACGCACACTGGCAAAAAGTCGGCGATTGCAGGTGCGATGAAGCTGATCGGTAAGGTGACGGCGGAGGAACGCGGGAATTTTGGACAATTCGTTCAATCGGTAGAGAAAGAGATTGCTTCCAGGATTGAGAAGGTTGAATCAGAACTTAATGAAGTCATCTCGAACGCAAAGATCGAACGCGAACGTCTCGATGTTACACTGCCCGGCCGCCGGCCCCGGACAGGACATCTCCATCTGATCACGATCTTGCGGCAGAAAGTCGAGGATATTTTTGTATCGATGGGGTACGCAATCGAGGATGACCGAGAGATCGAGACGGATTATTACAATTTCGAGGCGCTGAACATCCCCGAAGGCCATCCGGCCCGCGAGTCGCAAGATACATTTTATACCACCGAGGGGTTTGCGCTTCGTTCGCAGACCTCGACGGTGCAAATCCGTGCGATGGAGCGCCGCGGTGTGCCGATACGTATTATCGCACCGGGCAAGGTTTTTCGCCGTGATACGCCGGACATGACGCATGTGCCGATGTTCCATCAAATCGAAGGTCTTTGCGTTGACAAAGGCATTACGATGGCCCACCTCAAGGGAACGATCACCGAATGGGTGCATCGGATGTTTGGCGAGGACACCATCACTCGAATGCGGCCGAGCTACTTCCCTTTTACCGAACCGAGCGCTGAATTTGATTATTCGTGCTTCAAATGCCACGGAACGGGCAAATTTGGAGACGACCGCTGCCGTCCCTGTAAAGGCTCCGGCTGGATCGAGCTTGGCGGTTCGGGGATGGTGCATCCGAATGTCTTGAGGGCCTGTGGAGTCGATCCGGCTGTTTATTCCGGCTTTGCCTTTGGTTTTGGCCTCGAACGCATGTGTGCTCTGATGTATTCGCTTGACGATATACGGTTGATGTTCGATAACGATGTGAGGTTTTTGGAGCAGTTTAGGTAGTCGCTAGCTCGAATCGGACCGGGATCGCCACTTGTAGACGCACACAAAAGTTGGAGAACTAACCGAATACCATGTCTGCATTACTTAGATCAAAGGCTGGATACATTACCGCTGGTATTTATCTTTTAGTTACGATACCCGTGATTATTCTGATGAGTCTTATTTTCTTGCTTCGTTACAGCAATAATAATACTGCGGGATACACGGGTGAGGAGACGATCAATATTGCTACATTGATATTAACTCTACCATGGTCGATCTTTGCCACGGTTGTTGGTGTGGCTCTTCCAATGCATCAGGGACGACTCGCGATCGTCATCTTAACCGTAATTGGGGCAATAATTAACGCCACTATCCTATATCTATTGGGATATTTGGTGTCGAAGGCTTTCACGTATCTTATGGGACTAGGAAAACCAACGTCTTAATAACGGGTGCATGCAAGAACTCGAAAAGTCTAAATGAACATCAGCTACAACTGGTTAAAAGACCTAATTGATCTCGACCTTTCGCCTGACGAGACGGCGAAGGCGATGACGCGTGTTGGATTGGCGGTCGAGGGTGTGCGTCCGCATGTGGACGACTTTGTGTTGGATATCGATCTGACATCGAATCGGCCGGATTGTCTCTCGCACCTTGGGGTGGCAAGAGAGATTTCGGTGTTTTCCAATTCCAAATTTCAGATTTCAAATTTGAGATTTCCGGACAATCGAAAATCTGAAAATAGCGGTGACGAAATGGTGCGAATCGAGGACCCCGATCTTTGCCATCGATTCACGGGTCGGATAATCCGTGGGGTCAAAATTGCTCCGTCCCCGCGGTGGCTTGTGGATCGGCTCGAGGCCATCGGTGAACGCTCGATCAACAATGTTGCAGATATAACCAATTACGTCATGCACGAGCTTGGGCAGCCGATGCATTCGTTTGATTTGGATAAATTGTCGGAGCAGCGAATCGTTGTCCGGCGTGCCCGTCATGGGGAGAAAATCACGACCCTTGATGAGGTCGGACGAAAGCTTGATGAAACTATGCTGGCGATCTGCGATGCCGAAAAACCGGTCGCGGTGGCTGGCGTTATGGGCGGGTTGGATTCAAGCATTACCGACGAAACGGTTAATGTTTTACTTGAGGTCGCATACTTTAAACGTGAGAGTGTAAGAGCGACTTCGCGCAAGCTCAATCTCACTACAGAGGCCAGCTATCGATTTGAGCGAGGTGTGGACATTGAGAATCTTTTCCGAGCCTCAGATCGAGCGACCGAGCTTATTTGCGAGCTCACGGGCGGCGAGGCGGTTGATTTTGTTGATATTTACCCGACAAAATTCACGCCTAATGAGATCGAATCAAGCGATATTTCGGCGGCGGTGAAACGGCTTACCGGGTTAGATGTTGATCATGATGAATGTATTCGTATCCTGGGAGCTTTGGGTATTTTGCAACGAAGCCAGTCTGAAATCTCAGATTTGAGATCTCACATCTTCGGATCGCCATCATGGCGGCATGATATTGCGATTGAAGAGGACCTGGTCGAAGAAATTGCACGCCACGTTGGCTACGAAAACATCGCGACGGAGCTTCCGCCGGCTTTTGGAGCGGGCGAGTATCAGGAGAACGAGCTGCGGGAGAAGGTTTTGCGACAGACCCTCGTCGATATGAGCTTTGACGAGGCGCTTTCGTATAGCTTTATCGATACGCGTTTTGACGGTGTTTTTGAGACCGCTCCGGGCATATTCGATGAAATGGCAAGTGAAACCTACGTGACGTTGCAGGATTCCGTGATCGAAGGCGCAGTTCGCATGCGTCCAAGCATACTTCCCGGCCTGCTCGACGCGGTCCGGCTGAATTTCAATCACCAGCGGCGTGATGTAAAGCTGTTTGAGATTGGAAAAGTCTTCGCGACCCGCGCTGGCGAGGACAGTCTGCCAAACGAGCAGGAAGCACTTGCAATTGTCCTGACTGGCGGAGAAGGCCAGCAAAATAGAGCGATGGCGCTTCGCGAACTTGATTTTTATGATGCTAAAGGTGCTGTGGAAGCGGCTCTCGACGCGGTCGGTGTTCCCTACGTCGACTTCGCGGTGTCCGCGGTCAAGCACTTGAGAGCGGGCCAATCCGCCGAGGTGCGGATCAGCGGCGAAACCGTTGGATACGTCGGGCGTTTGAGCGACGAGATCGCGGCTACGTATAAGTTTAGACAGCCTGTTTATCTTGCTGAGATCAATTTGCAGACCGTTCTGCACGCACCGGCCCGAACGGCGACCTATCGACCGATCGCAAAATACCCGGCGATTGTCCGCGATGTGTCGTTTCTCGCGAAGAGAAATATTGAGTTTTCGGCGATTCGTAATGCGATACTTGATCGAACCAAGCGATGTGTTGCATGGGGTCCAATCGCAATGAACCTCCTCGAGGCTGGTTCATCACCAAGAGCACGATATGGCGACCGGGAACCGTCGCCAACAAACACGAATCTTGAAAATCGAGAAATGAAAAGCGTTCGTGATCTTCCACGAATATCACCTTGACATATCCGCTGTTTCCATGTTCCGTCTTGGTCTTCCATGCGACTCGCGCGTGCGTCGCG
>JANPCJ010000108.1:0-10416 GCA_031430895.1 Chloracidobacterium sp.
GTTTTGATGCGGGAGAAATTTGTTTGAATTAGGGAGAGATTTTTTTGCGGGACGGAGGGATTTTTGGTGGAATTTGGGAAATTTATGTGCGGGAATTTTTTATTTATTTTCGGCGGTTTGTTTTGGGGCAGTAAAAATCGAGGTTTCAGGCGAATTTGAAGGTTAAAAAAAGTATTGACAGGGAAATTTACCACGTGTCAGAATATTTTTGGATCGGTGGTGACGCCCGTCATTGCGTGTTTAACGGTCCGGTTCCTGGCTTCCAAATCCCACTCTTACCGGCGGCCTTTTTAATTACTTTTGACAAATTTAGGAGAATACAATGGCTAAGAGACCATGGTGGCCTGCCGCGAAGCCGGCCCAGCTTGTTTTAGTTCAGAACTTTTTGGCGAAGTTTGCCGCTTATGCGGCGGCTTTGGGGTTCACCCCGGCGCAGGTTGCGGCGGCGGTGGCGCTTTGCGAGGCATATATCGGGGCGTTTAATGCGACCGAGCAGTGCAAACAGTCGATGCTGGCGATGACGGCCTGGCGTGAAGAGGTTTTTTACGGCCAGCCGGAAGACAAACCGGCTTCGGCGGCTCCGGTGTTTCCGGTGGTTGGTACGGTGACGTATAGAACCGGGACGGTGCCGATGTTTTTTGCGCTCCGCGACCTGATCATCGCCAGCCCGGGCTATACGCAGGGAATCGGCGAGGATTTGGGCATAGTCGGCGCCGAAATCACGCCAAGCGGTCCCGAGCAGACGACTCCGGTTTTCAAATCGGTGACGACCAACGGATATACCGTGAACCTGAGCGGTTCGATGCAGGGTTTTGACGCTCTGAAGGTCGAATACGCCCGCAAAGGCGGCACGTTTAGTCAGATTGCGTTTCTGACGAAGACGCCGGGCGGCTTTACCATCACGCCGGCCACTCCCGGAGCCGCCGAAGCCGGCCACATCCGCGCCGTATTTATTAAAAAGAACGTGGAATACGGTAATTACTCGGCTGACTATCCGGTCACCGTTTCTTAGTTAGTAAATAGCAAATCGCAAATCGTGAACAGAAGGCCGAAAAGGCTTTCCGTTCACGATTTTTTGTTTCTGGCGGGTTGCTGAACCAGTCTCTGTGACCTCTGCGTCTTCCCTTTGTGCTCTCTGTGTCAAAAATTCCAGGAATTAAACACAAAGGCCACAGAGGGAAGACACAGAGAGCACAAAGAAGAGGGCCGGAGTTTGCGTTTATTGGCCCACGATCTCGTGGAGCAAAAATTGTGTTCCAAAAAATAATGCGACGCCGGCGAAGACTGAGAGCGAGACTAGGGGGCTTTTGCCGCCGTGGTGGTTTACTTCGGGAATGAGATCGCTGGCGGCGACGTAGAGTGTGACGCCGGCGGCGATGGGTAGGGCGTAGGCGACGGTGAAGCCGAGATTGCTGCCGATGAGGTAGAAAGCGAAGACTCCGGCGAGGGTTGTCAGGCCGATCAAAGTGGTGGCGAACATCACTTCGCGAAAACCACGGCCTGCGGCCATAACGAGCGATCCGATGGTGAACCCTTCGGGGAATTTGTGCAGGAAGACCGCGAGGAATACAAGCAATCCAACCTTAAAATCAATCTGCGCCGCCGCCGCTATCGAAACTCCGTCGAAAAATGTGTGGATCAGCAGACCGCCCACCGCGGTGTAGGCTGATTTTGCCGAGATCACTTCGTGCGAATGCATATCTTCGCCAAGGTGAAAATGCGGGGCGATGGTGTGCTCGAAAAACTGCGTCAGCAAATAACCGCCGAGAAGGAGAAGCATGGGGACCAGTAAATTTCCTGCTGACGGCTGGCCGGCGCTTTGCCAAAGCGCGATGGTATTTGGCACTATCTCCAGGAAAGTCACCGCCAGCATAAATCCCGCACCGAGAGCGAGCAGATACCGCAGAAATTTCTTATAGGTCAGATGAAGCCTTGACGGGTAGAGAATCAGGCCGCCGAGGATATTGGCAAAGGCGGCGAGCAGACCAAAGACGAGGAGTTGGAGGAAAAGTGAATCCATTGATTGCGTGACGGCAGGTTCTATCCTATATCAGCGAAAACGGGAAATACAAAAAGACTGGTTTTATTCGTGCATTCGTGGCTAAATTCCATGACTCGACCGGATTTGGATACGAACTAATATCCGGCTGAAGTAGTTAAACGCTTGATTAACCAAGACGCGAAAGATTAATTACAAAACAAAAAATTAGTTCTTGACAGGAATCAAAATCAGGGCGTAAAATGCTTTTAGATATTGAATAAATCCGGTCGAGTCGTCCCGGGTTCAAACATACAAACATAACATATTTGTTTAATAGGTTAAGCGCCTGGTATCACAAGCGGTCTGGGTTATTGGCAGGAATTTTTATCCCTATTCGCCGGTTCGAAGTGTCGGCGGCGGTGCAAATGCGGATTACTCTCGGTCTTTGAAAACGGCTGGACTATGGACGCGGAAGACATTCACCAAAGCGTACTTCTTGAGGAATCTTTGAGATTGCTTCAGCCTGAAAACGGCGGGCTGTTGGTCGATGCGACGCTTGGAATGGGAGGTCATTCGGAGGGTTTGCTCGACGCATCTTCTAAGGTGAGCGTGATCGGCATCGATCAGGATACCGAGGCTTTGGAGATTGCGAAGAAAAGACTTTCACGATTTGGCGAGCGCATTTCATTTTCTCAGTCGAATTTTTCTGAAATTGTTGAGGTTGTCCGTGACGCTCAACAGGGAAGTCCTGATGGGATAATCGCCGATCTTGGCGTGTCGTCGCTCCAACTTGACAGCGAAACTCGCGGGTTTAGTTTTCGGTTTGATTCTCCGCTCGATATGCGGATGGACGCCGCGTCCGGCGCTGAGACGGTCGCGGAAATGCTGGCGAGGATTGAGCAGGAAGAGCTTGCAAATATTATCTACCGGTTTGGAGAGGAGCGGGCGTCGCGAAGAATCGCGAAATGGATTGTTGAAAAAAGGACGAGCGGGACGCCGATAGCGACGACATTTGAATTAGCAGAGCTTGTCAGGCGGGCAGTTCGCACGAATCCGAAAGACAAGATTCACCCGGCGACGCGGACATTTCAGGCATTGCGAATCGCCGTTAATGGCGAACTCGATATTTTAGAGAAGTTTATCTCGGATTCGGTCGATCTTTTGAAAACTAACGGCATTCTGGCGATCATCACTTTCCACTCTTTGGAGGATCGGATCGTGAAACACGCTTTCCAGTATCTCGCGGGCCGTTGCATCTGCCCGCCGCGAATACCGCAGTGTGTATGCGGAACGGTAAAAAGAGTCGAGATTTTGACGCGAAAGCCGATAGTCGCAGGTTTAGCCGAGCAAGATAAGAATCCCCGGTCGCGAAGTGCAAAACTCAGAGCGTGTCGAAAATTAGAGCGGTAAAGTCCCATTCAGTCCTCGCGGAGATGTTTTTATGAACAAGAGAAACCAAGCCAAAAACCACAAACCACAAGCCGCCCTGTCGCAAAACCGTTCACGGCGGTGGCAGATTTATATGCTTATGCTCGTTTTTGCCGCATTGCTTGTCAGCGGGTTTTTCCTCGCCGGGCGGCAGCATTTCTCTTCGATGGATTACGGGATGAAGAATTCGCGGCTTCGTAAGCAGATTGATGCTCTGGAAGCCGAAAAACGAAGGCTCATCCTTGCCCGCGAAGTTTCGCTGTCGCCGGCCGAAATAAAGCGGGTGGCAAAAAAAGCCGGCCTGGCCGATGCCGCGGAGATGCCCGTGGAAGTCGCCCAGGTTTCTCCGACAGTTAGTGGCAAAGCAATTCCGACCTCAGCCGCACCGGCGAAATCAATGGTTTTGAAGACAGCGGCCATTTCGCCCGCTGTTTCGGCTCCGCGACCAACGGCCGCCGTCTACACAAAACCGGAAAAGCCCGAAAAGCAGATCAGGAAAACTACTCTCGCCGAATAAATTCGGTTGTTGTTCCAGCATTCACCATTGCGACAGAGGTTTATCAGAATGAAGCGTCAGATCAAACCAAAAACAAAAAATCTGAAACAGGTGGCGTTCGTGCGTTTTATGCTGATCGTTGCCGTTTTTGTTTTATGGATTGGCGGAATCAGCGTGCGGCTTGTTCATTTGCAGGTGACGCAGCATGCGTGGCTAAAGGAGCAGGCGGTAAACAATCGGCAGGATGTTAAACATACGCGGATGTTGCGCGGGACGATATTTGACCGGAACGAACGTGCGCTGGCGATGAGTCTTCGGGTCAAGACTCTTTACGCTGATCCGTCGGAGATCAGCGATGTCGAAACGACTGCGGAGACGCTTGCGAGGGTTTTGAAACTTAACGCATCGCAGATCGCCGCACAGATAAACGAAGGGAAAAACGCAAAAAAGCGATACGTCGCGATTGCCAGGAAACTTGAAGAAGACGTTGTTCAAAGGATAAACAAAGGCCTTGACCTTTCGGACAAGAAGAAGGCCGATCTGCCGAATTTTGTGGGACTTCATTGGCGGGAAGACCAGAAACGAAGCTATCCATACCAGTCGCTTGCGGCCCAGGTTGTAGGGTTTAATGACGCGGCGGATGACGGCAAAGCTGGGATTGAACAGTCGCAGGACGAGATACTGCACGGAAAAGTCATAAAGAAACTCCAGGAGCGTGACCGGCTTGGGCGCGTTTATGACGAGACGGAATCCGAACGCGATGCGCCAAGCGATGTCGTTTTGACGATAGACACGGCGTTTCAGTATATGGTCGAGCAGGCCCTTGAAAAAGGTGTTCGCTCATCGGCGGCAAAATCGGGGATCGCGATAGTCATGAACCCAAAAACTGGAGAAATTCTGGCGCTTGCGAATTATCCGACATTCGATCCAAACACGATCAGCGAATCGGTCGAGGAACACATCGGGAATAAAGCGATTCAGGGCGTTTACTCGCCGGGATCGGTCTTTAAGATTGTCACTTATGGTTCAGCGCTCGATAAAAACCTGTTTTTGCCGGACGATATGATAGACAGCGGCAACGGGACGATCGAGGTGGCAAAGCATATATTCAAGGATTCGCACGGGGTCGGCCGGGTGTCGTATTCGCAGGCGATGGCGCATTCAAGCAACGTCTGTGCGATCAAAACCGGCTTGAGCGTCGGGCGCGAAGATTTCTTTGGAATGGTCAAAAAAATGGGCTTTGGTTCGAAGACGGGCATTGAGCTCCCGGCCGAAACCCAGGGCATTGTTCGTCCCGTCGAAAAGTGGAATGGCGACTCGCTTGCGTCGATGTCAATTGGCTACGAAATTGGGGTGACCGCGTTGCAAATGGCAAGTGCTTTTGCGACGATAGCGAATGACGGCGTTCGGGCCCAGCCGCATATTATCAAGGAAACCCGCCGGGCCGGTGAACAGCCAAATTCGGTGACTAAGCGCGAGCAAACTCAGGTAGTTGCGGCTGCGACGGCACGAAATTTGAAAACAATGCTTCGGCAGGTAGTCCTGACGGGAACTGGTCGCCGAGCACAGCTAAATGGCTACACGGCCGCCGGCAAAACCGGTACCGCCTGGAAATTTAACGCACAATCAAAAACGATCGATTCCAGCAAATATGTCTCTTCATTTATCGGCATGGCCCCGGCCGACAATCCAGAAATAGTAGTTGCCGTCATCATGGATGAACCAAAAGCTGGTGCCCGCGACGGCGGGATGGTTTCCGCACCCGTTTTTCGTGAGATCGCGCAGCAGATTTTGCAGGAGCTCAGGGTGATGCCCGACGCGCCGATTAAGCAGGAAGCTTTGGTCGCGCGGGTTACTCCCGAAACACCCTTACGGGCAGCTCCGGAAGCAAAAAAGAGCGAGAGCAAACCCGAAATAAAGAAAGGCGTGACGCCACAGGCGCCGAAAGAAAAATCAAAAGACATAAAGAAAACAAACGAGAGAAAGCTTCCGAATGGGAGCAAGATTACGGCGCGCAATCCGCGAGATGACGGTGTCCGATTTATATTGTACTTAGGAGTTGCCACGAAAATTGAAACTTGAAACCGTTATCGAATATATAAAAGCAGACGCCAGTGCTCTTGACCCCGCTTTGCTCCAACGCGAAGTGGGTTCTTTTGTTATCGACTCGCGTGAAGTAGAGAGCGGCGGCGTCTTCTTTGCTCTCTCGCAGCCTGAATACAGGGACAATGGTTTCAACGGGGATTTTGAAGATTCAACGCCTTATGTTCTCTCGGCGTTCGCGGAAGGGGCGGCTGCCTGCGTTGTTCGCAGGGATAGATTTGAAGAGCACCTGGCATCATTGGGTGAGTTTGAAAACCGCCTGCTCTTTGTAAACGACGGGATCGCAGCGTTACAGCAATTGGCCCACGGTGTTTACCGGGAGTGGAATAATCCGGTCGTCGCGATCACGGGAAGCGCCGGGAAGACCACGGCCAAAGAATTGACGGCCCACGTTTTGGCGTCGAGCGGGCGCAAGGTCCTGCGAAATATCAAAAACTACAACAACGGCCTCGGCCACCCGTTGACAGTTTTGCGGCTCGCATCGGACAAAACTTATGATGTCGCCGTTCTGGAAATGGGGATGTCGACGCCGATGAATGAGATCAGACGATTGTGCTGCATAACGCCGCCTGATGTAGCCGTCGCGCTAAATGTTTTGCCCGTCCATCTCGAGCATCTCGGCTCGATCGAAAACGTCGCGGCTGCTAAGGCCGAACTTGTGGAAGGGATGAAAGATGGCGGCACCGCCGTTTTGAATGCCGACGACGCCAGAGTCTCGGCTATGGCTGAGAAAAGCCACGGACGGACCATTACATACGGCATAGAAAACGAGGCCGACGTTCGAGCACGGGATATCAACTTCGAGCGGTTTGGCGAAACTAAATTTACGTTGACTGCGGACGGCAAAAAAGCTGAGGTTTCTTTTCCGCTTGACGGGAAACACAATATTTCAAACGCTCTCGCCGCGGCGGCGGTTGGAATTAGTTTTGGAATGACGGTCGAGGAAATCGCCGTGAGTCTGGCGTCAGTTGCGCCGCCGCCGCAGCGTGGGGAAGTGCTGCACTTTAAAGACGGATTTACGGTGGTCAATGATTCCTACAATTCAAACCCGGCAGCGTTGTTGTCGATGGTCGAGACGCTCGTAAACGGAGCCGGAGCAGACCGCAAGATCGTCGTGGCGGGCGAAATGCTCGAGCTTGGGCCGGATACAGAAATGATTCACGCGGAAACTGGAGCCGCAATTGCCCGTCTGGGAATTGACAGGCTGATTGGGGTTCGAGGAATGGCGGAATTTCTGGTAGAGGGAGCAAAAGATACCGGATTGTCGGATGCTGCATTTGCTTTGGATTCAGATTCGGCCGGCGACATGCTTGCCGATGAGATTCGGAGCGGCGATGTCGTTTTGGTAAAGGGTTCGCGCGGGGTGAGAACGGAAAAGGTAGTTGAGAAGTTGTTGGGGAAATTTGAACTGGAGGCGTAGTTTTGAGTCCCGCCTTTAGGCGGCCTCTTAGCCGGCGAAGATGCCGCCTAAAGGCGGGACTCTAAATGGGAATGCTCTATTACTTTCTATATCAATTCCTTTTCCAGCAGTACGGGAAAAACAGCGAGTCTTATTTTTTCAAAGGTCTCAATGTTATCCAGTATGTTACGTTTCGCACGGCGTTGGCTGCGATTACGGCACTGTTGATTTCGCTGCTGCTGGGCGGAAAGGTGATAAGAAAGCTGGCCGATCTCAAATTTGGCCAGGAGATTCGCGAGGAAGGCCCTGCGTCGCATCATGAAAAACGCGGAACGCCGACGATGGGCGGGGTTTTGATAATCGGTTCGGTGTTTTTTGCGACGATTCTGTGGGCCAGGCTTGACGGGCTGTATTTGTGGATCGCGCTTGGGGCGACGACATTGTTTGCGGCGGTCGGGTTTGCTGACGACTGGATAAAGATCGTCAGGAAACGCAGTCTGGGATTGACCGGGCGGCAAAAGATCCTGGGGCAATTGATAACGGCATTGTTGGTTTGGGGTGTGCTTTGGGCATGGGGTGATTATCCGTGGAATTTCAGCGTTCCCTTTCTCAAAGCGACCGCCGAAGCAAATCCGGCCCTTAGTATAAGTTGGGTTGGGCCGATAGTTTATCTATTTTTTATCGCGTTTATTCTGATCGGCTCTTCGAATGCGGTAAATCTGACCGACGGTCTCGACGGGTTGGCGATCAGTGTGACATTTATCGCAATGTCGGCGCTCACGGGCCTAACGTATTTAGCGAGTGACGCACGATGGGCGGAGAGATTGGATCTGACGCACAATTCGAATTCGGCCGAATTGACGGTGTTTTGCGGGGCGATGGTTGGGGCGAGTCTGGGATTTTTATGGTACAACGCCCCGCCGGCCGAGGTTTTTATGGGCGATGTTGGAAGTTTGGCTATCGGCGGAGCACTCGGAACGATCGCTATCCTGACAAAACAGGAATTCCTGCTGCCGTTTATCGGCGGTGTGTTTATTCTCGAAGCCGTCTCGGTGATGCTGCAGGTTTCGGTGTTCAAATTGACAAAACGCGGCGGCAATCCGGGCAAGCGTGTTTTCAAAATGACGCCGCTGCATCATCACTTTGAAATGTCGGGCTGGAAAGAGCCGAAGATTGTTTTTAGGTTTGTGATCGTGGCGGTTTTGTTTGCGTTGTTGAGTTTGTCGACGTTGAAATTGAGGTAGAACAGGCTGCCGAGCCTGTTCATCAACACCAGTTTCGTTCAACTTGGATAAATACGGGCTGGATCACATCTGAGTTGAAAAAACCTAAGCTTGATCGACAGGCTCGGCAGCTTGTCGTACGAAGATGATGAAAATTGATAGTAGAAAAGCTTTGGTTCTGGGTGCGGGAAAGTCGGGGATGGCGGTCGCCCGGTTTCTGGCCGAACGCGGGGCGACCACGGCGCTGCACGATCAGAAGCCGCTGGATGCGTGGAGCGACGAAGTAAAAGCTCTGAAAGGTTCTCATAATGTCGGACTCATATCAGGCCCGCTGCCGTCGTGGCTGCTGGATCAGATTGATCTGGTTGTGATCTCGCCGGGAGTTCCGACGAATACGATCCCGGCGCGGTATGTTGATCGAAAAGATGGTGAAGTTATCGGCGAGGTTGAGCTTGCATTTAGATTTCTAAAAGGCCGCGTGGTTGGGATTACGGGATCGAACGGAAAGACGACGACGACCGCGTTGATCGGCGAGTTGCTAAAAAATGCCGGTATCGAGACGCAGGTCGGTGGCAATATTGGAACGCCGCTGCTTAATTTGACCGAGACCTCGACTGACGATTCGTGGACGGTTGTCGAGCTTTCGAGTTATCAGCTTGAGACGATAAAAGAGTTTCGGCCAAATGTCGCGATTTGTCTGAACGTGACGCCGAATCATCTCGACCGCTACGATTCGTTTAATGATTACGCGGCGGCAAAGCATCGGTTGTTTATGAATCAGACGGCGGAAGATGTCGCGATTCTGAACGCCGATGACGAGATAACGGCGAGTTGGGCGACAGGTTTGAAGGCGAATGCCGTGATGTTTAGCGTAAAGCAGGAGCTTGAAGGAGGTCTGTTTTTACGTGGAGAAGAGCTGATCTGCCGGGCGAATGGTAAGGAGAAGATTTTGACGACGCGCCGCGAGATATTTCTTCGCGGGCTGCACAATGTTGAGAATGTCCTGGCCGCGTTTGCCGCCGGATTGGCCTGCGGAGCCTCGCCGGAATCGATGCGGCGGACGGTAGCAGAGTTTAAAGGCGTCGAGCATCGTATCGAATTCGTCGCCGAGGTCGATGGCGTGAGATTTTACAACGATTCGAAAGCAACTTCGGTGGATGCGACCTCAAAAGCCCTCGAAGCATTGAGTGGTGGCAAAGGCAAAACGATCTTAATACTCGGCGGACGCGGCAAAAATGCTCCGTATGCACCGCTGGCCGAGCTTATCGAGTCGTCGGTACGAACTTTGGTCCTAATCGGCGAGGATGCTGACAATATTGAGTCGCAATTGAGCGGCCACGCAACGATAATTCGGGCTGAAACTTTGGAAACGGCGGTTTTAAGAGGATTTCAGGCCGCGCAAAATGGCGATGCCGTGCTTTTGGCACCTGCGTGTGCAAGTTTTGACATGTTTCGCAGCTACGAAGAACGCGGAAATGCGTTCAAAACGGCTGTTAACGCGATCGAAAACGGTGTTTTGGTACGCGGAAATGATATTTGAACGCTGGAAATAGGGTTTTCGCCGCCGGAAAATCATTTTTTGCCACGGGAAAATCATTTTCCGCCGCTAGGAAATCATTCCACTGGCCAGTGGAGAAGTTTTTTCGGCGGGAAAATCATTCCATTGGTCAATGTAGAAGTTTTTTTGGCCAATGTAGAAGTTTTTTAACGGGTTTTAGTCAGATGACGCAGGAAAATCGCATAGATTGGTTCATGTTTGGCATTGCTGCGACGCTTGCGTTGTTTG
>JANPCJ010000109.1:0-42788 GCA_031430895.1 Chloracidobacterium sp.
GTGCGAATTCCGGGAGTTTTTTCAGCTAGTACTGCCATACATCAAACGCGAGAGTGGTAAACATTCGTATCGTAGAAAACTTTTATTTTATCGTTTTCGCTGTGTTTGGCAAATAGGCAGCGTAATTCTTCGATCATTTGATCAAAGATCGCATCATTTTCGTTTGGCATGTACGAGGCGGAAAGCATACGGCCTTTGATGCCTTCAAAATCAAAAATCTGAACATTTTGAAACGTCGCGGACTCGTATTCATTCTGAAAAAAGCCGCTTAATTCTTCGTGCTTGATATTTTCATGCCGGACACTTCCATAATCGTAGGCATATTTGACCAGGAACGCCTCGTATTCGATAAGAAAAGGGGTCGTTTCCAATTGCCGCTCGTTCCAAATGAGAATGATGGAGCCGTCGGGTTTCAAGATGCGGTGAAATTCCGGTCGCGTCTTTTTAGGATCAAACCAGTGAAAGGCCTGGGCCGCGACGACTAGATCGATGGACGCATCCGGCAGCGAGGTATTATCGGACGTCCCGCCGACAACCGTGAAAAGATCAAATGCCGCTAGCTGCTCTGCCGCCGCCGCACGCATTGCGGCATTCGGCTCGACGCCGAAAACTCGATTGCCGTTCTCCAAAAACATCCTCGACGAAATACCCGGGCCGCAACCGATGTCGGCGACAATCGATTTGTCTGAGAGACAACCATTGGTTTTCAGATAATCAACAATCTCGCGCGGATAATCGGGGCGGTACCTTATATAATTCGCGACACGATTTGAAAACCTTTCGATGGTGTTCGGCATAATTTCGGATAAGGCAGAACCATCCCCGCGAGCGGGTTTCCTGGTTCAGAGTTCCAACTTCAGTTGGTTTATTTGCCTGCAAAGAGGCCAACTGAAGTTGGAACTCTGAACGCGGCCTCATGTCGTCTGCTCACGCAGGCGGTTCCGACACCTCTTCACCCGTCCACTGGCTTTTCTTCGAATGCGGAATATCGAACTGATCCAGAATCCGAAAACACAAGTGTTCTACCAAATCATCAACCGTTTTTGGCCGGTGATAAAAACCGGGACTCGCCGGCAGAATACGTGCGCCCGCGTGGGCCAGTTTTAGCATATTTTCCAGATGAATGATGTTGTAAGGCGTCTCACGAGGGACCAAAACGAGCCTGCGCCCTTCCTTCAAACAAACATCCGCCGCGCGGTGGATCAGATTTATTCCCGCACCTGAAGCGATAGCTCCCATTGTGCCCATCGAACACGGCACGATAATCATCCCGGCCTGCTTGTTCGACCCCGACGAAGGTTTGGCGGCAAAATTATCGAGCCGCCAGAAGCGAATTAACTTAGAATCCGCCGGCAAGCCAAGCCAATCATTGATCTTGCCCGCGTCCGGGTCTTTCAAATTCACGGCCATCTCTACCTGTGCGACGGTCGCGGCCGTTTCGGACATAATCAAATTTATGCGGTCAACAACCCCGCTTGCGGCGAGCTGCCGCAGCGTATGATATGCATAGATCGTGCCGGACGCTCCGGTAATAGCGAGGGTAAGTTCCATATAGAATCCAATAGAATTCTAGCCTTTCGTAACAAACACGCAAAGTCGCTCGCCGCTGGGGTCTTCTTTGTGGGCCTTAGTCCGCAGACTCAATGCAGTGCACAAGCCCGCGCGTAAGCAAGGCCGATACACGCGGGCTGAAGGTATCGCCCTTGCTGGAAGCGAGTCTTAATCGCAAAGATCGAATGTCTTGCACTTGAGCTCAAACGATAAGCCATACAACCGTTGATAACAAAAAGCTATCCTACAACTAGGTTCATTAAAAGCCGGCTTCGATCACGGGCCGGCATTTTGCTAATATTGATCGGATAGAGCCCGACAGAAGGAATTATGAGAAGAGCATCGATTTTACAATTTCTTTGTCTTTCATTTATTTTGCTCACCGCGCTTGCGGCCGGGCAAACCACTGGAAAACGTCCTGTCATCATCATTCCGGGCATTTCCGGCTCGCAGCTCGTCAATCCGGCTACCGGCAAGACGGTCTGGTTTAGCGTCAAGCGCGACAAAGACGACGACCTGCGGCTGCCGATGACCTCGCCGGTTTTGTCCAGGAATCGGGATAAGCTCGAGGTAAAGGATATTATTCGCGAGGTCGAACTGCCTGTTCTGCCGGATGTCGAGGTCTATAAAACGCTCATCGACGCTCTCAAAGCGCGCGGCTACGCCGAGGCCGCCTGGGACAAGCCTGAGGCGTCTGACGTGTTTTACGTTTTCCCTTACGACTGGCGGCGGGACAACGTGGAAACGGCAGCTTTATTGATGAAAAAGATGGCTGAGGTCAAACGCTCCGTAAAGCAACCTGGTCTCAAGTTCGATATTATTGCGCACTCGATGGGTGGGTTGGTCGCGCGATACGCCGCGATGTACGGTACCGCCGATCTGCCCCGCGACGGCGTCACGCCCGTGCCTAACTGGTCCGGCGCGGCACACATAAACAAGCTAATGATGTTCGGCACGCCTAATGAAGGATCTTTCGGCTCGTTCGAGGCGATTATCAACGGCTACCCGATTATTGCCGACCGCAAACTGCCGTTCGTAGACGATCTGAGGGCCGAGGATGTTTTGTCTAATCCCTCAGTTTTCCAACTGATTCCGCACCAATCGTCGGCCCGCTTTCTGGACGAAAATCTTGAGCCAAAGGATGTCGATATTTATGACCCCGACACCTGGCTCGAATATGGCTGGGGAGCAGTCAGCGATCCAAAATTTATCAGTAAACTAAAAGATGCCGACCGCTTTATGTCTGAGAATAGCGGCATCAAGCCCGTAACGCTCGCCAAGGATGCCAGTGGCGACGACCGTCTGCTTGCCGAAACGACCTACGCTCAGGTTCGCGCCTACTTCGCCGCCGTATTGAACCGGGCAAAACGCTTTCACCTGGCCCTCGACGCGCCGACAAAGAAATCCCCGATTCAGCTGTATGCCTATGGTGGAAACTGTGCTCAGACGCTGGATGCTGTCGTGCTGATTCGCGACGAGAAAAAGGGTCGGTGGGTGACCCAGTTCGAGGCCCGTGACATTAAAACATCGGCTGGAAAAGAGTATAAAAAGGCCGAGGTAAAGGCCGCCATGTTCGCTATCGGCGACGGGCAGGTCACGAAACGCTCGCTGCTGGCTGAAACCCCGATCGGCAAAGACAAGGGGCCTGACTTAAAGACGATCTTCCCCGTCACATCTTCATTCTTCGCCTGCGGCACTCATTACAAACTATTCCTCGAAAAACCGATTCAGGACAGTTTCTTAAGCGCTCTGGTTGTCGAGAAACAGAATCAGCCTTAACCATCTTCTTGACTCCGTGTCGTTCAGTGCACTCCGTGGTTGCCCTTTCTTAACCAAGATAAACCACGGAACGCATGGAACAACACTGAACGGGAAGCAGCCATACTAAGGATTGAGCAAAACAAACAGCCGATCCGCCCAATCGGAGCGTGAATTTTTTAAGATTTCATACTGGACCTGAGCCAGGTCGCGGTTGCCGAGTTTGATATAGGCGCGCCCCAGATTGTAGCGGGCCTTGTCGTAGTCGGGGTTGTAGCCGAGGGCGTTGTTCATGGCCTCAATGCTCTCTTCCGTTTTGCCCGATTCGAGAAGGCTTTCGCCAAGACTGTTGTATGTTTTTGCATCGGGCTTGTAGGTTTTGAGCGCGTCGAAAGCGGTTGCCGCCTCGGCGAAGCGGCGTTGTTTGAAATAGGCGAGCCCGATGTTTTCGAGTGATCTTACGTGATCGGGTTTGAGCGCGAGAGCGCGGCGGTAAGCGAGGATTTCTTCGTCGGCGCGATTCAGTTTTCCAAAGCTGAGGCCGAGCGAAAACTGGATGTCGGCGTTATCGTCATCGAGCCGGATCGCCTGGCGGTATGCATCGACCGCCTCTTTGTACTGTCCGAGCGCATAGCTCGAGGCGCCGATATTTACAAACGCCGCCGACCATTCGGGGCGAAGTTTTGCCGCCTGACGCGAGGCTTTTAAGGCTTCGGCGTGTTTGCCGAGCAAGCCGTAGGAATACCCGGCCTGATACCACGCCTCGGCATAGTTCGGGTCGGCCTCGACCGCCTTTTCAAAATATGGAATGGCCCGTGCGTAGTCATCCCGCGAAAGCTGCGCAACGCCCTGCGAATACAGTCGCTCGGCGGCGAAGCGTTTGTTCTTTAGTGTTTCAGTGCTCAGTGACGAGAAGGTCTGGAGAGCGGTAATCTTGAGCTGCGCGATACGCTCGGCGGGCACTGCAAAATTCAAATTTTGACCCTCGGCGGCCTGCAGCGTCGCGACGCCGATCACTTGTCCGTTCATATTCACAACCGGCGACCCGCTCGAACCGGGCGAGATCGACGCCGTAATTTGAATAATCTTGCCATAGCCCGAGATCTCGCGCACCGCTGAAACGATTCCATTTGAAACACTGCCCTCAAGCCCAAACGGATTGCCTACAACGACGATAGATTCCCCTTCCTGCGGCACGGCCCGGGCTATCGGCAGCGGCACGGCCAAAGAGCGCGGGACATCAACCTGCAGCAACGCCAGATCTCCCTCACCATCAACGGCCAACACGCCGCGAACTGGAAACTTCTTGCCGTCAAGCAAATGTATCTCAGAGCGCGCCGCCCGTTCGATGACATGGCGATTCGTGATTACACGATCAGCGGCAATAAAAAATCCGCTCCCACGGGCCAACGTATTCCCTCTTGAGTCGAAAGTCTCAATTGCAACCGCCGAGGGCTTAATGCGTTTAACAAGCTCGGGCAAGAAATCCTGCGCCGCCGTTTGGCCCGCGAAACACGCGAAACATACGAAAAAGAAAATTACTCTGGTGAACGTCAAAGGCATTACAATCGTCAATCGTCAAATCTGACGTAATTATATGCCCTTTAACACGCGACAACAAACTTCATGACTGGAGGCTTGCTCACCACGCCGGAAACGCACGTGTCATAAGGCGCGGCACTTGAGTCAGGGCGTCCGTGCCGCGAGACCAAGCCCTTACTCACGTGCGTACTGACACGTGCGCGCCTACCGGTAGAGGCGCGCGCCAACTGCATTTTCATCCGCCATACATCGCGGCCGCCCGCTTGTTCATTTCGTCTGGCGAAACGTCCTCGACGTGCGTGGCAAACGACCAGATGTGCCCATACGGGTCCTTGAATTGGCCCGACCGGTCGCCGTAGAATTGGGTATCGACCGGCTTGATCACTTCCATTCCTTCCGCCACCGCTTTTTCTGCAAAGGCGTCGACATCCGGAACGTACACCATCAAATGCACGGGCGTGCCGCCGATCGTTTCGGGACTGTGAATCCCCATCTGCGGATGCTCGTCGGTCATCATAAAGATCGCGTTGCCGATCTTTAACTCGGCGTGACCGACCCTTCCCGGCTCACCGATACGAAAAAGCTCTTCGGCGCCAAACGCCCGTTTGTAAAAATCAATAGCCGCCTCGGCATTTTTGCAGATTAGATACGGCGTGACACCTTCATACCCGACCGGTATCGCTTTTACATCAAACATATTTCAACCTCCTTTTGGTATTTATTGCTCAATATTCTCGTCTTTTACGGCGTCGGTCAACGAGCGCGTTTCAATATTTGAGTTGGCCGCGTTGAAAAGCGTAAGATTATCAAAATCAGCAGTCGGATATCTATTCGATGGATTATTGCTATATGGACGACATGTCCTACGAGATTCTGCGGTAAGCGTAAGCAATGAGCAATTCAAGTTAGAAAGGGGATAATCAATATGGCGACAAGTGCGGAGTGGCACGAAGACTACGACAAAATGAGCGAGGCGTCTCGCAATTTTTCGCGGGCGATCAAATCGGTTCAGGAAGAATTAGAGGCCGTCGATTGGTATAATCAGCGCGCCGAGCAAACTTCGGACAAGCAGTTAAAAAAGATACTCGAACACAATCGTGACGAAGAGATCGAACACGCCGTTATGGCCCTCGAATGGCTAAGGCGGAACAATCCGGTTTTTGACGAGCACATGAAAACCTATCTGTTTACGGAAGGCGATATTTTGGAAATCGAAGAAAAAGCCAAGTAGTACAGCTTGCCCCTTCGCTCGCGAAGAAGGCAAGCTAAAGCTTGAACTCTAAACAGGCTCCTAAAGTCTGGACTCAGAACTAAGCGGCCTTCTCGATGCCGTATCTCGAAAGTTTTAGATACAGGCCGCGACGCGTGAGGCCGAGTTCAGTGGCGACGCGTGAGATGTTCCAATTGTGGCGGGCGAGGGCGGATCTTATTAGCTGCATCTCCAGTTCGGAGACAGCCGATTCGAGCGTGCCGCCGGTCTGGATGTTTGTAAACGGCGAAACGGCGCCATCGTATGAGGCGATCGGTCTTACGTTGGAACCCACGTCAAAGGGAGTCAGTGGTTTCGCGCTGCGCTTTAATTCAGGCGAGAGGTGATCGGGGGTGATTACCTCGTTATCGACGGCACGGGCGACGATGCGCTGAATCTCGTTACATAGCTGGCGGACATTGCCGTCCCAGTTGCAGACCATCAGCATATCGACGGTCTGCGGCGTAAACACGACGTTGTGCTTGGTAAAGCGTGACGAGTAATGATTGACGTAATACTGCACGATCGGCGGTATTTCCGCGCGACGCTCACGCAAAGGCGGGACGCGCAGGCGGATAACATTTAGGCGATAGTAGAGGTCTTCGCGGAATGAACCGTCCGCCACTTTTTCTTCGAGCGGCATGTTTGTCGCGGCGATGATGCGAACGTCGACCTTTAGCGGTTTCTTCTCGCCAAGCGGTTGTATCTCGCCTTCCTGCAAAAACCTCAACAATTTTGGCTGCACATCGAGCGGTAGATCGCCGATCTCGTCAAGAAACAGCGTACCGCCATCGGCCGTGCGGATCGTGCCGGGCGAATCGTTAACTGCTCCGGTAAACGCGCCTTTCTTGTAACCAAAGAGATGCCCTTCGGCAAGTTCCTTCGGGATCGCGGTGCAGTTAAACGGAACAAATATTCTGTCTTTACGGTTCGATAGCGTGTGGATGGCCCGCGAAACAAGCTCCTTGCCGGTACCCGATTCACCCGTAACCAAAACCGTCACGTCCGACGAGCGTATCTTATAAACTTCCTCAACGAGCGCCGTCATTGCCGGCGACGAATGGATAAAGCCGGGCATGAGGCTGTTTGACGTGTAAGGAGAAGATTCTCGTTTGGCAGGCGTTGACTTGTCCTTTTCGCGAAGTGCGACTACGTCCATTCCCAACTCGACAACGCGTAGCAAAGGCGCGAGCGAACTGTCGTCATTCAAAACGCCGCCCGACTGCGGGCTGACTACCAGCACCGCCGGCGATGCGGCCGACGATCCCCGCAAATTAAAGACCGCGATATTCTTCGTTCTTGAAAAGGTTTTCTCATCACCCGCGTGTTGGGCCTGGCACAGCTTGCCGACCAGTTCATTGCTCTCCTGTGGCGAGTAGCCGTGAGTGATAAATGGATAGAGGCGTTTTTGGTCGTTGTATTGGGCAATGACGATCTTTTTGGCATTGCTCTCCTGTTGGAGCACTGCGACGAGCTCACGCAACAGCAGCTCGCGCGAAGCCGTGGCCTCGGCTAGACGCACAGTTAACAATTGGGAAACAACCGAATTTGACCGCCTTTCCGACGGACGCGCTCCGGTTGAGACGGAACCGGCCTCAACCTTTGCGAGGTCCTCGTTTATCTCGGCGACATGGGAATTAACACCGAGTTTCTTAAAAACATCCAAGGCCTGGGTCAGATGTCGTTTTGCTCTTGCCGAATTGCGGGCGTCGAGATTTGCCCCAACAAGATGATGCAGCAAGCCCGTATGATACATATCCTCGGCCGTCTCGAAGATTGTCAATCCGCGGTTGAAATGGTGAACGGCCAATTCAATATCCTCTTCGGCAAGAGCGGATAGCCCGCGTATTCGCTGAATATTGCCGAGGACAAAGAAATCAGCCGACGGATCGCTTTCCTCCACCGTGCGGAGCGAATTTTCACACTCCTCGATCCCGCCCTGGCTGAGATAACCTTCGGCCAGCACGAGACCGGCCATGTTTGCGAAGTTTTTATTACCGATCTCGAGCGAATAATCAATCGTCTCGCGAGCCTTCGCAACGGCTTTCTTGAACTTGCCCTGGGCGAGATAGCATCGGGCGACATTGCGCATCGACTGGACGGTGTACCACGGATGTTTGTGCTTTTCGGCGAATGCTACGGCCTTATCAAGCAGCGTTTCTGCATCCTCGAGCCTTCCCTCCATGATCCTCAATTCACCGAGCGAGTCATAAATGCCGGCGACATGAACATAATTTTGCCGCTCACCGATCTCAAGTGCACGCAGGATCATCTCTTCGGCTTTTTTCCATTCGCCAATGAGCACAAGGTTTATGCCGAGATTGTTGTAAGCGATGACGGTATTAATAGCATGCTCGGTCTGGTCAAAGAATTGGATCGATTTTTCGAGACACGCGATGCCCTCTTGCGGTCGACGCAAAAACCAGTAGGCCCCGGACATGTCGGTGTAAAGCTTGCCGAGCATAAACGGCGCGGAGTTTTCGCCGATGATGTTTATTCCGAGCTCAAAATTCTCGATGGATTTTTCGCTATTCCCCTCCTGGTGATAGCTGTTCGCTATCTCGCGATAGGCCTCGGCCATCCCCAGCCAATTGCCGCCATCGCGAAAATGATCGAGCGCGACCTGAGCATAATCGCGGCAAATCGGGTATTCGCTGAGTTTGCGGTAAACACGCGCCAGGGCAACGTCGACGGCGCCCGACAGGTGGTGAAGTTCGCCCGTCTCCGCCCTTTCGCGATTCTCCTTTAGCAGCGTGACCGCCTTCGGCTGGTCGCCTGTGTTGTTGTAAGCGATGGCAACCTGTGTCGTTACCTTAATACGGGTTTCGGTATCGAGCGGTGCGAGATTTTGCTCGTCGTCGTAGGGCAGAATTGTCGCCAGCGATTCCTTGTAACGTCCCGTCGTTTCGAGTGTGAACGACAAAAGGCGTTTTAGATTGGCGAGATTGGAACTCGTATGATCGTGACCGTCAATAGTCTTGACCAATATCCCTTCCGCCTCGCCCGACAACCCTTCGCGGAGTTTCTGACCGACGCTCTTGAATAATGCGTCAATTTTCTCACCTGAAACCGCGCGAGCGGTTGACGTTGCTGAGGAATGTTCTCTTTTCATTTGCCGCGTGACAACACAAAACGCCTAATCGCCTCAGAGTTTCAATTCCCCGTCGGCAATGTCCTACCAAAATGAATACTAAGTAAACAGCGCATCTGAAATTTAGCAAATAAACGCGGTCAAGTCTATAATTTTCTCAATGCCCGATTTTCCAGACATAGACGGCGGCGGCTCGGTGATGACCGAGAGCGAAACAAAACTCGAAAAGCCAAAGCTTTTTAAGGTCCTGCTTCACAACGACGATTTTACGACAATGGAATTTGTCGTATTCGTCCTCCGATACGTCTTCAACCGCGAAGATGCGGAGGCATTTACAATAATGCTAAAGGTCCACAACGAAGGCCTGGGAATCGCCGGCATCTATCCTTACGAGATCGCCAATATGAAATCTGAGAAGGCGATGAATCTGGCAAAGGCACGTGAATATCCGCTGCTGTGTACGATGGAGGAAGAGTAGTCGGGCCAAATCCGAGGGAGTGCGTTGTGCTCGGCTGCTATGTTGGCATGTTGTAATTTTTCGTAAGAATGTGCGACTATTATGAAACGTGGCAACTTGCCACGTAAGGATATGCGTGAAATCGAAAAAAAATCTGTCTCTATTCAAAGTCGCCTGAATGTGCGAGTTCCTCAGGACATTAAGGCACGGATTGCAAAGGCTGCCTCGATCGTGGGCCAGGATTTGACTGAGTTTACTGTTTCAACGCTGAACGAGCGTGCGGTTAAAGTGCTTGAGGAACACGAAGCCTTTGTCCTTACAGAAAATGAACGCCGGGCTTTCCTCGACATTCTTGCCGCTCCGGTGCCCGAACCGACGCAGAAATCGCTCGAGGCGGCGGCCAGATACAAGCGCGGTGTACGGAGAGGTCCGGTGTATGAGTTTGCGGATTGAGCCGTTAAACCGGCGGCACGATCGAACCGCTTTCACGTGTGGAGATGAAACGGTCGATCAGTTCCTGCGGCAAAAGGCCATGCAGGATCAGGACCTTGATCTCGGACGCACGTGCGTGCTAGTGGATGGTGGTGCCGACTCGCTTAAAATTCTCGGCTATCACACCCTCGCCATACAGCAGATCCCGCAGGATGAGATACCCGATAAGCGACCCAAAATAAAGCGCGGCATACCGGTAATTCTCATTGGTCAGCTTGGCGTAGACCTCACGTGTCAAGGCGAGGGCTACGGCGAACTGTTGCTTGAAGATGCTCAAGCAAGAGTTCTGGAAATCTCAAAAATAGTTGGGGTGCGATCCATCGTGTTGGATGCTCGGAATGAACGGTTGGTGACCTGGTATTCGTCGCATGGCTTTCTCCGATTATACGACTCCCTAAGAATGGCGAAGCGAACCGAGGTCGTCCGACGTGAGCTGGCGTTTTGATTTCATTATGGGTTTGTCTTAGGCCACATATGACGTTGTGATAAAATAGATCTGTGAGTCCGACTGTATTTCGCGAAGGCCCGTTTCGGTTCTATATTCTTCTCTCGAGAGGAGCCGCGAATGCATATTCATATAAACGCCGCGGGCGGCGAGGCGAAATTCTGGATCGAACCAGCGATCGAAATGGCTTCAAATCATGGGTTAAATCGGAGACAGTTGAACGCAGTTGAACGACTCGTTGAGACCAACGAGGAAAGGATACGAAGAGCGTGGAGAGAACATTTTGGAAGCTGAGGTAACAAACATATCGCCGCACGGTTTCTGGCTGCTGCTTGGAAATGAGGAAAAGTTTGTCTCGTTTGAAATATTTCCGTGGTTTCGAGATGCGTCCATTCGAGAGATCACAGATGTGGAGTTACAAAGCCCGGATCATCTCTACTGGCCCGTGTTGGATGTTGATATTTCGGTCGAATCGCTCGACCACCCCGAACGATTTCCTTTAGTAAGTAATGCGGGAATAGCACAAGCTGAAAAATCTGTGGTTGTCGAGACTATATAGTTCATGAACGATTTACGAATTAGCATTATTACGAAATAGGACTTAGCTCCATAGAGAGCGAGCGATAGTTTTACTTTGCTTTTGAGTCCCAAGCCGAAAACAAAAGGCTTGGGGCTTTTTCGATTACGGAAATAAATTTTATGGCGTGGTAATATCTAAGTTTTTACGGAAATGACAGAACCAATCGATTTAAAGAAAACAGTAAACCTGCCGCGCACGGATTTTGCGCAAAAGGCGAATCTTGGACAGAGCGAGCCTGCGCGTTTGAAGAAATGGAGCGAAATGGGGCTTTACGAGAAGATTACCGAGGCTCGGAAAGGGCGCGAGAAATTTATTCTTCATGACGGCCCACCCTACGCCAACGCAGACATTCACATCGGAACGGCGCTAAATAAGATTCTTAAGGATTTCGTCGTCAAGACGCGTTCGATGATGGGTTACGACGCGCCCTATGTTCCGGGATACGACTGCCACGGTTTGCCGATTGAGACGATTGTTGAGAAAAAGCTGGCAGAGAAAGGCAAGAATAAGGCCGATTTACCGGTTGCGACCTTTCGCCGCATCTGCCGTGAACACGCTTCGACGGCAATGAATAACCAGACGCGCGATTTTCAGCGGCTCGGTATTTTAGGCGAATGGGTGACACCGTACCTGACGATGTCGCCGGAATACGAATCTTCTACGGCACGGCTTTTTGGCAGATTTCTCGAACGCGGCTACGTCTATAAAGGTTTGCGGCCGGTCTATTGGTGCATTCACGACCAGACCGCCTTGGCCGAAGCCGAAGTTGAATACAAGGAGCACACCTCGCCTTCGGTTTACGTAAAGTTTCCCCTCAAGTCAGATCCGGCCGTGATCGATCCGGCCCTCGCCGGAAAAAATGTGTATATCGTGATCTGGACGACGACGCCCTGGACGTTGCCCGCGAATCTTGGCATCACGGTTCATCCTGATTTCGATTACTCCGCGGTGGAAGTTTCTGATGCCGAAGTATTTATCGTCGCTTCTGATCTCAGCAGCGCCTTTGCCGAAACCTGCGGCTTTGCCGAGTTTGAAGAGATCGCCCGTTTCAAAGGCTCAAAGCTCGACCGTCTGGAGGCTCGCCATGCATGGCTTGATCGCACCTCGTTGATAATGAACGGTGATCACGTAACGCTAGGCGAAGCTGATGCCGAGGTCGAATTGGATGTCCGGTTTGAGAATAAAGCTGCCGGAAAATCCGGGACGGGCTGTGTCCACACGGCTCCGGGACACGGGGCGGACGATTTTGCCATCGGCAAGAAATATGGCCTGGAAATCTATGCTCCGGTCGACGCGGCGGGTAAATTTACGGCAGAGGTTGAGCATTTTGCCGGCTTGAGCGTATTTGACGCGAATCCCAAGATCGTCGAATTCTTACGTGAGAGCGGCGCCTTGCTCAGCGTCGAGAATTACAACCATCGCTATCCGCACTGCTGGCGGTGCAAAAATCCGGTCATCTTTCGCGCGACGCCGCAATGGTTTATTTCTATGGACGAGGCCGCCGGCGGCCATAGCCTCCGCCAGCGTGCTCTCGATGAGATCAAACAGGTGAATTGGCATCCGACGTGGGGCGAGGGACGCCTTGGCAATATGTTCAAAGGGCGGCCTGACTGGTGCGTGTCGCGCCAGCGTTCATGGGGTGTGCCGATCCCCGTTTT
Organism: Chloracidobacterium sp.; assembly: GCA_031430895.1. Classification (GTDB taxonomy): domain Bacteria; phylum Acidobacteriota; class Blastocatellia; order Pyrinomonadales; family Pyrinomonadaceae; genus OLB17. The sequence goes on from JANPCJ010000109.1 coordinate 12,824, forward strand.
TTACTGCAAAGGGTGTGATAATGCCGTTGCCGACCCTTACATTGTGAATCACGTTGCCGATATTTTCGCCAAAGAAACAGCAGACGCCTGGTATGCGAGGTCAGAAAAAGAACTATTGCCCGACGGCTATAAATGTCTGAAGTGCGGCGGAAGTGAATTTAGAAAAGAGACTGATATTCTCGACGTTTGGTTTGATTCGGGTTCGAGCTGTGTCGCAGTTCTTGAGACGCGGGGCGAGACGCTTCGCTTTCCGGCCGACGTCTATCTCGAGGGCGGCGACCAATATCGCGGCTGGTTCAATTCGAGCCTTAGTTGCGGCATTGCCGCGCATGACACGGCGCCGTACAAGCAGGTAATTACCCACGGCTGGGTGGTCGATGGTGAGGGTAAAAAGCAGAGCAAATCGCTCGGCAATGTCACCGCACCACGCGAGATTATTGATAAATCGGGTGCGGATGTGCTGCGTCTCTGGGCGGCGGCGGTCGACTATACAGAGGATGTCCGGTGCTCCGAAGAGATTCTTCTGCGCGTTGTCGACGCTTATCGCAAGATGCGTAACACGCTGCGATACGCATTGGGGAATCTGGCTGAGTTTGACCCGGCGACCCATTCCGTCGAGGCAAATGAGATGCTCGACATTGACCTGTGGGCGCTTGCCGGTCTCAACGATGTAACAAAAAAAGTAGTTGCCGCCTATGAAGCATACGATTTTCAGGCCGCGTACAACGCTCTCTACAATTTCTGCACAGTAACGCTGTCTGCCCGCTATTTTGACATCGTAAAGGACCGCCTTTACATATTTGCGCCAAGATCGCTTGAGCGACGCTCGGCACAGACCGCGCTCTATAAGATCGCCGAGTCGCTCTGCCGCCTAATGTCTCCGATATTAGTATTTACGGCGGACGAGGCCTGGGAAAATTTGCCCGGACAAAGACTACCGTCAGTCCACATTGCCGAGTTCCCCAGTCGGACCACGGGCGGCCCGCCCGCGAGTGAAACCCGGGCGGGGTCCGACTGGGAGCGAATCTTCTCGATCCGCGACGAGGTGCTGAAAGCATTAGAAACAGCCCGCATCGACAAACAGATCGGCTCGTCGCTCGAAGCCAAGGTTGTTCTGACTACCGACGCCACGACAACACGGCTTTTGCTCGACTATTATGATCAGTTGCGTTACATCTTCATCGTCTCGCTGGTCGAGGTGCACGAGGGAGATTCATTCGGCGTCGAAATACAAAAGGCCGATGGCTCGAAATGCGAACGGTGCTGGAACTATTCGACGCGCGTCGGGGAATTTGCAGAATACCCAACCGTCTGCGAGCGATGTGCGACGGCGCTAAACGAGATCGGAAACGGTGTATAATAACCTTTATGGTAAGACCGGTGGCGAAAAAAGTTTGGTCAAAATATGAATCTGGAGTGAATGAAATGGGATTAGTTTATGCGGAGATAGATTTGATCAACGGCGGCGATATTTATTTGCATCGCCAGAACCTACTGGATGAAAAAGACGTTAGGCAAGTTCGCGTAAACGCTCTTGTCGATAGCGGCGCTTACAACCTGTGTATAAACGAAACCGTCCAGAGGCAGCTGGATCTACCGTTCATCGAGAAGCAAATCGTTACGCTAGCGGATGAAACCTTGCTTGAGGTAGATTTTGTCGGGCCAGTCGATGTGCGCTTTGAAAATCGCTCTACGACCGTGCGAGCGATCGTTTTACCCGGCGATGCTGAGGTTCTACTTGGATCGATTCCAATGGAGGACATGGATGTTCTGATTGACCCCAGGCAACAAAAACTATTGGTCAATCCTAAGCATCCGTACGTAGCGGTCAAACCTTTAAAATGATGACGACTGATTTTCAAACATTGATCGCTTCACCGACGGCGGCCTTCTCCGAAGGCCTTAGGTTCTTCAACGGAACAGGAATGTTAAATGACGCCCTAATTCGTTTGGCCCGCGATCTGGAACGCCATGAAATCGACTACGCCGTCGTCGGCGCCGTCGCGTTAAACCAGCATGGATTTCAGCGTTTTACTTCCGATATTGACCTCCTATTGACCCGCGACGCGCTTGGGCAATTCATAGAAAAACTGGTTGGCTTGGGCTATCGGCCGTCGTTTGAGGGCGCGCGGAAGAAATTCAGAACCACCGAAGCGAATGTTCCGATTGACATCATAACAGCCGGAGAATTCCCCGGCGACGGTCTGCCGAAACCGGTGGTATTTCCTGACCCGGCGGATTTTGCGGTCGTCATCGACGGTGTGAAGACGATCACGCTTGAGAAATTGATCGAGCTAAAGCTCGCGTCCGGCATGACGGCCACCGACAGGTTGAAGGATCTAGCGGATGTTCAGGAATTGATCAAATTGAAGGCCCTGGACGAAACATTTGGTGAGACTTTAGACGTATACGTTCGCGACAAATATCGTGAGCTGCTTAACGGGGTCGTTTCCGCAAAACATTTAGATGACCAGTTTTGAGTCCTGCTTTTAGCCTAGCCACTCCGCGGGAGTTGGCCGCATGAAGGCTGGACTCAGAACGTCTACGGAGAATTTATAATGAAAAAACCGAATGGCATTCTTATCGCAATATTTCTCTTAACCGTTTCGATTTTCGCAAACGACCAGGCATCCGATAAGGATGCGGTGCGTGTTCCGCTTGAAAATTTCTAAAGTGACAAAACGTGATTTCATTTGGAAGCTGGCCTATCTCGCCATCGCGGGCGGCGTGTTTATGATCGATCAGGCGTCAAAGGCCTGGGCAACGCGCGCTTTGCGTTTCGAGGCCGATAGGCCCGTTATCACAGGGTTTTTAAATTTTGCATACGCTCAAAATACGGGTGTCGCATTCTCAATGCTCGACGATCAGGGCGACACCGGACGTTGGGGATTATCGGTGGTTGCAATCATCGCCGCAACGCTTGTTCTGTACTTTTTCTGGCGCACACCAAGAACCGACGACCGCATCATGGGCGCCCTTGCATTGCTGCTCGCCGGAATCGCGGGCAACGTAACAGACAGATTGCGACTCGGATTCGTGGTGGATTTTATTGACGTTCAATTCGGAAGCTGGCACTATCCAACCTTTAACGTCGCAGATGCTGCGATCTGTGTTGGTGCAGGGTTGCTAGTGATCGATATGTTTCTTTCAAAAAGAAGTCAGAAGTCAGAAGTCAGAAGTCAGAATCCGAAGGCCGAAGGTCATTCTTCGGACGAAGCCGAAGCAACAAGATGAGCTATGCGAAGAGTTTCGAGGACGTTGAAATATGGAAGAAGGCTCATCAATTCGTCCTCGATATTTATCGACTAACTGGAGTGTTTCCGAAACACGAATTATTTTGTCTGACATCTCAGCTTCGCCGGGCGGCCATCTCGATACCTGCGAACTTTGCCGAAGGTTTTCGAAAATCTACGCGACCCGACAAGCTCCGGTTTTATGGCATCGCTCTAAGCTCGCTCGAAGAATGTCGTTACTACCTGAGACTCGCGAAGGATCTGAATTACGGCGACACCGACGACCTGCGTGTGAACCTTGTGGAAATCAGCAAGATGCTGACAAGTTACATGAGTAAAATTAGAAACGATATGTAAAGTCCGACTTCTGACTTCTGACTTCTCAAATCCATGTATCCTGAACTATTTCGCATCGGCACATTTCCGGTCACCACCTACGGCATATTCCTGGCGGTGGGGATGCTGCTTGCGCTTTTTGTGGCGTCGAGGTTAGCCGCGCGAGACGGTTTGCCGCGTGAGCGTATCTACGATCTCGGCTTGTGGGTCCTGGTTGGCGGCCTCGTCGGCTCAAAGATTTTGATGCTGCTCGTTGAGGACAACGTAAACATCTTTTCGCTCGACTTTTTGCGTTCGGGCGGTGTATTTTACGGCGGATTAATTGGCGGTTTCCTCGCGGTGGTGATACTGGTGAGGCTTTACAAACTGCCGTTTTGGAAGGTTGCCGACGCCTTTGCCCCGGGTGTTGCGCTCGGTCAGGCGTTTGGCCGGCAAGGCTGTTTTGCGGCGGGCTGCTGCTGGGGCAAACCGACGGATGCGGCGTGGGGCGTACACTTTTCCGAACTCGGGCATGAATACACGGGTGTTCCCATCGTCGGCCCCGATAACTCCGATCTTTACCTGCATCCGACACAATTGATCGAGTCGTTCACGATGCTCGCCATTTTTGGCCTGCTTTTCTGGCTGCATCGCCATAAAAAATTTGATGGCCAGGTTTTGATAGCATATGGCATTATTTACTCGATATTTCGCTTTTCGATCGAGTTCATTCGCGATGATCCGCGGGGCGATCTATTAGGTTTTACGACACTTACGGGCCTTTCAACGTCGCAGGGGATCAGCCTTCTGGTTGCCGCCGGTTCGATAATTTTTATGATAATGAGGCTTAGGCGAGTTCGACGTTCCGAGTTCCGAGTTCCGAGTTCCGAGTGACAGAAGAATCCTCATCATCCCTCATCCTTCATCCTTCATCTCTTGACGAGGCGAAGCGTCTCGACGCATTTCTCGCCGAGAGGATCGAGGGTTGGTCGCGTTCGCGCTTGCAGCGGCTGATCGAGAATGAAGATGTTCTCGTAAATGAAAAGACCGCAAAACCCTCACACAAACTTCACGAAAATGATGAGATCGAGGTCGATCTCGTCGAATTGCCGGTCGCCAGATTTGAGCCGGAAAATATTCCGCTCGATATTGTGTACGAGGACGAATTCCTCGCCGTCATCAACAAAAGCGCGGGAATGGTTGTCCACCCGGGAGCCGGTGTACAAAGCGGAACTTTGGCAAACGCCATAGCCTTTCATTTTGCGGAATCATTTGAAAAGCAAAACCGTGACGACCCGGACAGCATCCGCATCGGCATCGTTCACCGTCTCGATAAGGACACGTCGGGGTTGATCGTTGTTGCCAAAACGGATGAGATACACGAGGCGTTGTCCGAGCAGTTTCGCGAGCGCCTCGTTTACAAGTCCTACGTCGCCCTTGTCCACGGATCGCCAGATCAAAACACCGGCAAAATTGAGGCCCCGATCGGCCGCAACAAGCATAATCGTCTGCGCATGAAGGTTGCGACGCACGGCCGCAGTGCGGTGTCTCTCTGGAAAGTCCGCAAACGCTACGACAAATTCACACTCCTCGACGTCGAGATCAAGACCGGCCGCACACATCAGATCCGCATCCACATGGGCTACATCAATCACCCCGTCGTCGGCGACGAGATCTACAACGAAGGCCGCGACAACACCGTCGCCGACACCAATGCCCGCAATGCCATCGCGTCGATGCAGCGGTTTTTCCTCCACGCTGAGAAGCTGTCGGTTACTCATCCCAAAACAAACCAACGCCTCGAATTCACGCAGGAGTTGCCGACAGAATTGAATGAATTTTTGGATTTGCTCTAACCCGGGAACCCATGCCGCCGGGAACGCCTGCGTTCCCGGCTGAGAGCCTGCGTTACCGTTCCCGATTGCGGTACAATATTTTCCGATGAACAAAGACCCTCGTTACTGGCACAGTCGCGGATTTTTCCCGCATTTTGACGCCGAGGGATTTACACAGTTCATAACATTTCGTCTGGCTGATTCGATGCCGCTGGATGTGTTGGAGAGATGGAGATCAGAGCTTGAGACTGACCAAATCACCGATGCTGACTTCAGACACCGGATCGAACATTATCTTAACCAGAATTACGGTTCCAGCCATTTGCGCGACAACCGAATCGCAACTGTTCTCCAGGACACGCTTTTGAAATGGGATGGTGAGCGGTATAGGTTGATATCGTGGGGGATAATGCCTAATCACGTGCACATTTTGCTGACACCGATGCCAGATGTCACAGTGTCCGACATCATGCACTCGATCAAATCCTACACGGCCCACGAGGCTAACAAGCTACTCAACCGAAAAGGACAGTTTTGGGCTAAGGAATATTTCGACAGGTACATTCGTGATTACCGGCATTTTGCGAGTACGATAAAATATATTGAGAACAACCCGGTAAAAGCTAAATTGTGTGATTCGCCCGAGAAATGGCTATACGGAAGTGCGTACTTCAGATAAACGGAACGCTTTCTTGCCGGGAACGCAGGCGCCCTCGCCTGCAAGCGTCCTTCTTAGGACGCTGACGAACGTGGTGGTCATTCAAGTTGAAAAATACTAATCTACCTCACGCCGGAGGAACCGGCGTTGCAGGCGAGGGCGCCTGCGTTCCAGTCAAAGTGATGAAGATAATTTTGATATCTATTTTCTTTACAGTAGTAGGTTTATCGGGTTCCGTTTTCGCTCAATCGATAGAGATAAACATCATTCCGAAGCCGATTTTGGTTCATCGTCGGGAAGGAGGTTTCACATTGGATCGAGAAACGAGGATTGTCGCAAGAGACGATGCAGAACGTGAAATGGGTAGAATGTTGAACGATACTTTATTCGGAAACTACGGCTTTCGGCTCGATTTCATCTCGAAGCCGCAGAAAAGAAACGCAATCGAGTTTCTTACACCCGGCGATGAATTTGAAGCTACGACCGGTTCTTTAACCGGGGCATATTGGCTGCTAATTGATCCTGATCGAATTCGAATCGAAGGCCATAGGCAGGGACACTTTTACGCACTGCAATCTTTAATCCAATTGTTACCTAGGAACTCCCATACCAAGGCGAAAATTCCTGCGGCTTTGATCGTAGACAAACCTCGTTTTCCATACCGCGGCATGCACCTCGATGTTGCGCGGCATTTCATGCCTGTTTCGTTTGTAAAGAAATTTATCGACCTGATGTCGCAGTACAAATTTAACCAGTTTCACTGGCATCTGACCGAAGATCAGGGCTGGCGGATCGAGATTAAGAAATATCCAAGGCTGACCGAGATCGGTTCGAAGCGGCCCGAAAGCCATGAAGGGTCTTATTCAACCATCTTCAAGGGCGATGGCCGACCGGTCGAAGGGTTTTATACGCAGGAGCAGATCAGGGATGTCGTCGCTTACGCAAAGGCGCGATACATCACGGTAATCCCTGAGATCGAGCTGCCGGGCCACGCTTCGGCGGCGCTCGCGGCGTATCCGGAGTTTGGGTGCAAGGCTGATTATAAATACAAAGTCCAGATGACGTGGGGCATTTTTAAGGAAGTCTATTGCCCGACCGACGCGACGTTTAAGTTTCTCGAAGACGTTTTGGACGAGACGATCGCCCTGTTCCCGGATTCGCCGTACATCCACATTGGCGGCGACGAGGTTTTGAAAGATCACTGGAAGGAATCGGCCTTCGTCCAGGAACTGATGAAACGCGAAAACCTCAAGGACGAGCACGAGGTGCAAAGCTATTTTGTTCGTCGCATAGAAAAATTCATAAATTCCAGAGGCAAAAAGATGATCGGCTGGGACGAGATTCTCGAGGGCGGCCTCGCTCCAAACGCGACCGTCATGTCGTGGCGCGGCATCAAGGGCGGTATCGAGGCCGCAAAGGCAAAGCATGATGTGATAATGACGCCGACCGACTATTGCTATTTCGACTATGGCCAGGGCGACCCGGCAAACGAGCCGCTCAATATCGGCGGCTACCTTCCGCTTGAAAAAGTTTACAGCTACGATCCTGTTCCAAAAGAGCTGACGGCTGACGAGCAAAAGTACATCCTCGGTGCGCAGGCAAATATCTGGACGGAGTATTTGCCGACACCGGCTTCGGTCGAGTACATGGCCTTTCCGCGAATGCTCGCACTCGCCGAGGTCGCGTGGTCGACGCCTGAGAACAAAAACTTTGCCGATTTTTCAAAACGGCTCAGTGCTAATTTTGCATATCTTGATAAGCAAAATGTAAATTACCGCATCCCCGAACCTGTCGGCCTAAAAAACGCTGTGGTCGGTGCGGGCGGCAAAGCGACGATCGAGCTGTGGCCGGCCGCCGGTACAAAAATCTATTACACGACCGACGGCACGACGCCGGATGAGAGATCAAAGGTCTACGACAAACCTTTCAACATCGAAGTAAAACAAAATGAAAAAGCGGAGATCAAAACTGTCGTCGCAAACGCCAAAGGCCGCAAGAGTGTCGTTTATGCAGCGACGCTGATTCGTCACGAAATGTTTCCTGCGGTCGAGTCTGGTGAACGGAAGCCGGGCGTCAGATTTGAGATTTGGACCACTCCTGACGTTCCTATTTTTTCTGGCGAAACAAAAACCATACAGTTAACGCAATTTCTAAATCAGTCTCGTGAATTGTTCAAGGGATTAAGCATAGATCCAAAATCACCGTTCAACGTAACATTTGACGGATTTATAAATGTTCCTGTAGATGGGGTTTATGAATTTCAAGTTGATTCGACATGGGGAGCAAGTCTCGATATCGGTGACGGGATAATCATTGACGAAAAAGGAACAAAAGACCGCACGGTAAAGTCAGCCGTAATCCCTCTGAAAGCGGGCCTTCATGATATTGGTCTGCGCTATTCTCATGGAGGCGGCGATATGTTCTTCCGCGTCCGCTACGGCCTAAAAGGTCAGGGCCTGAGACAGATCGGCGGCGGCGAACTGGTCCACTAACACTAACTGGGAGCGCAGGATTGTAGCCGGGAGCGCAGGCGACGCCCTCGCCTGCAAGCGTCCTTCTTAGGACGCTGACGAACGTGGTGGTCATTCAAGTTGAGAAATATCAGTCAGCCTCACGCCGGAGGAACCGGAGTTGCAGGCGAGGGCGCCTGCGGTCCAGTCGAAGATCATGAACAAGATATTGAGAGCCCTATCAATTGCTTTATATCTTTTTAGCGTATCCATTGGGCAGACCAAGGACTTCGCCAAATGGGTGAATCCCTTCATAGGAACGGGCGGGCACGGGCATACATTTCCCGGCGCGACGATGCCGTTTGGAATGGTGCAGCTCTCGCCCGACACGCGCATCGACAATTGGGACGGCTCGAGCGGCTACCACTATTCCGACGACATAATCTACGGCTTTTCGCACACCCACCTGAGCGGCACGGGCATTCCGGACGGGTGCGATATTTTGTTTATGCCGATGACTGAGTATAGTTTGGAAGCTAAAGCGGGCGACAAGGATGTGAATGGTTATGCTTCCCTGTTCTCTCACGCGAATGAGAAAGCCGAGCCGGGGTACTATTCGGTAAAGCTCGACGATGACAACATCCGAGCAGAACTGACGGCTACGACCCGCGTCGGACTGCATCGCTATACATTCCCTAAGTCTGACGATATAAAAATTCTTCTCGATCTTAAATGGAGAGACAAAGTACTTGATTCGGAAGTAACAGTTGTCGGGAAAAACCGTATTGAAGGTTATCGGCGCTCAAGTTCTTGGGCAAAAGATCAAATTATTTATTTCGTCGCAGAGTTCTCGAAGCCGTTCAGGAATTCCTTGACTGGAAGCGGTAAGGTCTTTAATTCACTCCATTCAAGAAGCGGGGATGTGAAAGCGGTCTTGTATTTTGGACCGACTAAAGGTGAGCAAATATTGCTCAAAGTCGCCCTCTCCCCCGTCTCGATCGAAGGCGCGCGGGCAAATCTTAAGGCCGAGCTTCCCGGCTGGGATTTTGACAAAGTTCGGGCCGATGCAAAAGCGGCGTGGAATAAAGAGCTGTCGAAGATCGAGGTTTCGGGCGGGACGGATGATCAGACGACTACCTTTTACACGGCTCTTTATCACACGATGATCCAGCCGAATGTGTTTAATGATGTCGATGGGAAGTATCCTGGACTTGATAAAAAAGTCCATCAGTTGCCGGGGTACCCGGCTGTGCCGCTCGCCGAGCGGCGAAGCTCTGCTTCGCCGACAGTCGCAATTTCCGATAGCGGCTATGCCGCCGGTTTTGGAGAGCGGCGGCAGAGCCGCGATAGCATAATTGGGCCGGACAGGAAAAGCACAGCCTTTCCGCTCGGCGAAAGTCTGATCGGCGAAAGTCTGATCGGCAAAAGTTCACTCGGCGAAAGTCTGATCGGCGAAGGGCAGATCCCGGAAAATCTGAGGTTCCAAAACCAAAGACCAAAAACCGAAAACCAATACACCGTCTTCTCGCTCTGGGACACGTTTCGGGCCGCACATCCGCTTTATACGATCATTGACCAGCAGCGGACGGTCGATTTTATCAATACGTTTATCCGCCAATACGAAGACGACGGGCGGCTGCCGGTTTGGGAGCTGTGGGGCGAGGAAACCGATACGATGATTGGCTACCATGCCGTCTCGGTCATCGCCGACGCGATGGCAAAGGGCATCAAGGGCTTTGACTACGAAAAAGCATACGCTGCCGCCAAACACTCCGCCGAACTCGACCACTTCGGCCTCGCAGCCTACAAAAAACACGGGTACATCTCCAGTGAGGACGACAACGAATCGGTCTCAAAGACGCTTGAGTATGCGTACAACGACTGGTGTATGTCGTTCATTGCGAGGCGAATGATGGCAAAGCGATCCTACGAACTCTTTTCGTCCGGTGCGTCCGATGCTGAGTTAAACAACGACGCGAAGTTTCGGGATTATGAGAACACCTATAAAGTCCACTTGCGGCGCTCATATAGTTTTGAGAATCTTTTTGACCCCCAGACCGGATTCTTTCGCGCAAAAAGAAACGGCGGCTTCGTCAGCCCGTTTTCCCCTACCGAGGTAACCTTTCACTATACCGAAGCGAACGCCTGGCAGTACGCTTTTTCCGTCCCTCACGATGTCGGTCGCTTGATCAAATTGATGGGCGGCCACGAAAAGTTTTCAGCCAAATTGGATGAGCTTTTCACGACCCACCAGAAACTCGGAGGCCGAGAACAGCCCGACATCACAGGCTTGATCGGCCAATATGCTCATGGAAACGAACCCTCACACCATATTCCCTATCTCTACAACTACGTCGGCCAGCCGGGAAAGACTCAGGCGAGAGTAAGACAGATCATGGAGCAGTTCTACAAAAATGCTCCCGATGGACTGATCGGAAACGAGGACTGCGGCCAGATGTCGGCGTGGTACGTTTTGAGCGCACTCGGGCTTTATCAAGTCTTGCCGGGCTCCGATGCCTACGATATCGGTTCACCTCTTTTCAAGCATGCGGTTGTGAAACTGGAGAATGGCAAACGCTTTACCGTCAGCGCACCGCTGAATTCTCAAAAAAACATCTTTGTTAAATCCCGTCTCTTGAACGGTAAGCCGTGGCCCGCCGGCGTCATCTTCCATACGGACCTGTATGCTGGTGCGACGCTTCAGTTTGAGATGGCACCGGTACCCGCTTCCGAGGATTATAACTTCGCAATTGATATCGAGAACTTTCCGTTTGCGGCCGTCCCAATTTTCGATGGCCCAAGGGTTTTCACGGATCGTACGTCGGTTGGGCTCTCAAGCGTGTGGCCGGATATGAGGATATTCTTCACAATCGACGGAAGCACTCCAACCACCGGCTCGTCCCGTTACGTTGCACCCATTCCGATTTCATCAAACACGACAGTGCGAGCCGTTGCCGTCAATGCAAAAGGTGAAACAAGTCTGCCTGCCGAGGCAGTATTTACCAAACGCCCGAACAACTGGATCGTTGCCATGTCGTCAAAATACAGTACGCAATACAACGGCGGCGGTGACGAAGGTTTGATCGACGGCATTCGCGGGACGGTGAATTTTGCGAGCGGTGAGTGGCAGGGTTATCAGGGGCAGGATTTTGTGGCGACGGTTGATCTGCAAAAAGAGACCGAGATCAACAAAGTCGGCGGTGGATTTTTACAGGTCGCGCGTTCGTGGATATGGATGCCGACGCATGTCGAGTTCGAAACATCGACTGACGGTGTAAATTTTACACGGGTTGCCGATATAAAAACCGATCTCTCGCCCGAGGATATGGAAAGCAAAATGCGTGACTATTTGCAGGCGATCTCGCCGGTCAAGGCCCGCTATGTCCGTGTCAAAGCATATAATCTGGGGAAGATTCCGCCGTGGCATCCAGGAGCGGGCAGCGATGCTTTCATTTTTGTCGATGAGATATTGCTGGGAACGCAGCCGCCCTCGCCTGCAACGCCTGTTCCTCCGGCGTGACGAGACATGGTTGTTCGCATCTTCAATCTTAGCCGCGTTCGTCAGCGTTCTCACGAACGCTTGCAGGCGAGGGCGCCTGCGTTCCCTGAAAAAAATAGACAATATCACCTCCGCTGACATCTAAGTCTTGGCATTAGTTTTACGCCGAGGTAATTATTTATGGATAGACGATATTTTTTAAAACAGAGCGGAATTGGATTGGCGAGTTTTGGATTGATGGCTGCGGCTCCGAAGTTTTTACATCAGTTTGCCAACGCGGCATCGCTCAGCGAAGGCTACGGCCGGAAGAAGGTTTTGGTTACGATATTTCAACGCGGCGCCGTTGACGGTTTGAATATGGTGGTGCCGTACGGGGAGAGCGAATATTACAATCTTCGCCGGTCGATAGCGATTAAAAAGCCAATCGAAACCGGAGGAGCGATTGATCTCGACGGATTTTTTGGCCTGCATCCGTCGTTAAAACCTCTGGAAACATTTTGGAAAGACAAAAAACTCGCGATCATCGAGGCTGCCGGTTCGCCGGACAACACTCGTTCACATTTTGATGCCCAAGACTATATGGAATCGGGCACGCCTGGCAACAAAGGTACGCGCGATGGATGGCTAAACCGCATTTTGCAGACGACCTCAACTAAAGCAGATTCGCCGTTTCGTTCGGTTTCGATGACCCAGCAATTGCCGCGTTCGCTTTACGGCCGTGCGCCGTCGGTGGCAATGACAAACCTTGCGGATTTCGCGATCAAAGCGGGCGTCTATTCACAGAATATGAAGGGCGGATTCGAAGGCCTCTATGAGCAGAACTCGAAAGACACGCTCGGCTCGACCGGAAAGGAAACCTTTGAGGCGGTCAACTATTTAAAGACCGCAAACCCGGCCCAATACAGTGCGGAAAATGGTGCGGTTTACCCCAACACGGCGCTTGGACGCTCGCTAAAACAAATTGCCCAGATGATAAAAGCGGGCATCGGCCTCGAAGTCGCCTTCGCCGAAGCCGGCGGCTGGGACACCCACACAAACCAGGGCCTCGGCAATAATCCTTCCCAGGGCCAGCTTGCCAATCTGCTCCGTGATTTCGGCTCCGCAATCGCGGCCTTCGGCACCGATCTCGGCAAGCGGATGGACGATGTTGTCCTGATAACAATGTCCGAATTCGGCCGCACGGCCCGCGAAAACGGCTCCCGCGGCACCGACCACGGCCACGCCAACGCCATGTTCATCCTCGGAAACTCCGTCAAAGGCGGCAAAGTATACGGCGACTGGAAAGGCCTAAAGAGCGACCAACTCTACGAAGGCCGCGACCTCGCCGTAACCACAGATTTCCGCGACGTCTTCGCCGAAGCCGCGTATAAACACATGGGTACGAAAGACCTCGCGAAGATCTTTCCGAATTATTCGGCGACGAAGGAGAAGTTCAGAGGATATTTAGGCTAAAAAGACGGAAACACGACCGGTAGGGAGTGCGCTTCTCCATCGTGTCGCCAGTTCGGCCCTCAACCCCTGTTTACTATCTGCTTTTCTTGAAACTGTAATCGATAAGCTCCGCGGTTGATTTGACTGATCCCGTATCGGTCATAGATTTTACCAGGCCGACCAAGTTGGCAAACCAGTAAGTCTTTGTAACGGGCACACCTGCCTGAATCACTTTAGTTTCAACCCTCATCGCTTGAAATCTACCTGCCGCGACGTCCACTGTTTCGACCGCTGTGACCCGGCTGGATTCTTCTATATCGACCCCCATCATGCCCTTTCCTTTCCACTCCCAGGCTGCGCCGACTCCCAACGGATTCTTCAGGTACAGCTTTACGGGTTGATATTCCGCCTTCATTTCGTTTTTTGGATAGGCGACGCGGTGAACGAGAACCTGACCGGTGGGCTTCGAGTACCAGTCATGAATTGGCAAAGTGGAGAAGGTTTCCATCAGATAGAGATTTGTGCCGTTAGCCTGTTTTTCTTCACTCAGAACTTTGAGGGTAAAATCGGACTGCTTGCCGTCGGCCGTCGTTGAGCGATACTTCCATGAGTCTCCTACGCGGAGCGGGAAATAATCTGGCGTCGGAGTCGGCTTTGGCTTTTGCGCCATAACCGCAAGCAGCGGCAGCATCATCAATAATAATGCAGCGAAAGTGCGAAATTTGGTCATTGTCTTGATTCCTCCATTGCTCTTTTTATTCAAGGTTAAAAGTATCCGTCTCCGGCCTGTGATCATAAACCGCGATAAATTCTGCTTCGATGACCGATCTTGATCACTAACACAACCAGCCGCTCATTTCGAATCTCATATACAATTCGGTAGTCGCTGATTCGAATCCGATACAGGTCTTCGGCACCCTTGAGCTTCTTAATCTTCAGCAACTCGGAATACGGATTTTGCGAAAGTAATTGGAGCGCTTCTGCCGCATTTGCTTGCATTCTGGGCGGAAGCCGATCGAACTCCTTTTCGGCGCTCTTTGTAAATTCAACTCGGTAAGACGCCTTTCAGCGTTTTCCTTTTTTTATTTTGGCCAATATCTTCTCGAAAGGAATGGTCTCTTCACTTCGTCGGGCATGATATGCATCGAGATCGATCTCAACTTCCATCTGTTCAACGAGAGCCTGCTCGATCAGGTATCGAAGTTTGATCCCGCGTCGCTTGCAAAAGCTCGTAATCGCGTCCTTGACCCGCGCGTCAATAACGGTGGACAGAGTAGCTGTTTGTTCACTCATACAAAAGAATTATAATGAAAATAAATGGAAAAACAAGAGTGCCCAAGGCAACGGATCATCCGCTCCCTAACGGTGGTTCCTGCTATTCCATATTCCTCAGTCTTAGTCTGAGTGCTTGTAGCTTAATAAACCCTTCGGCATCGTGCTGATCGTAGGCCCCGGCGTCGTCTTCGAATGTGACTACCCGTTCTCTATAGAGCGAATTTGGCGATTTGCGGCCAGTTATGATGACGTTGCCTTTGTATAATTTTAGCCGGACTTCGCCGTTAACAACCTCTTGCGTCTGGTTGACCATCGACTTCAAAATCTCGAATTCCGGGGCGAACCAGAAGCCGTAATATATCGATTCGGCGAACTTTACGCCGAGGCTGTCGCGAAGGCGTGTAACTTCGCGGTCCATGGTGATCGATTCGAGCGCGCGGTGGGCGGTTTGGAGGATTGTGACGCCGGGTGTTTCATAGATACCGCGTGATTTCATGCCGACAAAGCGGTTTTCGACCAAATCGACACGGCCGATGCCGTGCTCGCCGCCGAGATAGTTTAGATGCGTGAGCAGATCGACGGCGCCGTGAGTGACGCCGTTTATCGCGACAGGCTCGCCTTTTTCGAATGTTAAAGTAAGTTCTTCCGCTATGTCAGACGCTTTCTCAGGCGATTTGCTGAGAAGAAAAATGTCGTCAGGCGGCGCGGCCCACGGGTCTTCCAAAATGCCGCCCTCGTATGAGCAATGCATGAGATTGCGATCCATCGAATACGGCTTTGCGGCGGTCGCGGTAACGGGAATGCCGTGTTTTTGGCAATACGCGATCAGATCGGCGCGGCCTTTGAATTCCCACGTGCGCCACGGTGCAATTACCTTTATGTCGGGCTGTAGGGCATAATACGTCAGCTCAAACCGCACCTGATCGTTGCCTTTGCCGGTTGCGCCGTGAGCAACGGCGTCGGCGCCTTCGCGTTGGGCGATCTCGATCTGGCGCTTTGCTATCACCGGTCGGGCGAGCGACGTGCCAAGCAGGTAAACACCTTCGTACAGGGCATTTGCCTTGACAGCCATCCAGACAAAATCTTTTACAAACTCCTCGCGAAGGTCCTCAACGTACAGCTTTGACGCGCCGGTGGCAAGCGCTTTCTCTTCGAGCCCGCTCATTTCCTCGCCCTGTCCGACGTCGGCGCAATAGCAGATAACCTCGCAATTGTAGGTTTCCTTTAGCCACAAAAGCATGGCTGATGTATCGAGGCCGCCGGAGTAGGCGAGGACGACTTTGTTAATTTTTTTGGTCATAATAGGCGGAAACCCAAGCGGTAGCGAGGGTGTTCCTGAGCCTCGACTACTCCCAACGAAGAACACACTCGCTACCGGTCGTGTTTCCGCCTGTGGTCGTTTCCGTTACAATTATAAACGCGTAGGAGTAATAATGACCAAATCGGGGCAGCTTTGGGGCGGGAGGTTTACGGGAAAAGCGGACGAGACCTTTGCCGAGTTCAACGATTCGTTTCGGTTCGACAGACGGCTGTTTGCGGCGGATGTTCGCGCAAGTATTGCTCATGCGAATGGGCTCGCGGGTGCGGGCGTCATAACGAATGATGAAAAGGAATCGATAATTGGCGGATTAAACGGATTGATCGATGAGGCAGTTTCGGACGCGGCGTATTTTGATGGCTCGCACGCTGAAGACGTGCATTCGTTTATCGAGGGTAAGTTGATCGCGTCGATAGGTGACGCCGGCCGTAAGCTGCATACCGGTCGCAGCCGAAACGATCAGGTCGCGACCGCGTTTCGATTATGGATGCGGGATGAGATCGACTCGGCGTCGGAGCATCTTCACAGTCTCCAGACATCGCTCATCAATCTCGCCGAGCGCCATCGCGAAGCCGTTTTGCCGGGATACACGCATCTGCAGCGTGCCCAGCCCGTGTTGTGGGCGCACTGGTGTCTGGCGTATTTCGAAATGCTCAAACGCGACCGCCAAAGGCTCGCCGACACCCGAAAACGGGTGAATATCCTGCCGCTCGGTTCCGCCGCTCTTGCCGGTACGAGTTTTCCGATAGATCGCGAGGCGGTTGCTCGCGAACTTGGTTTCGAAGGTGTATCCGCAAACAGTCTTGATGCGGTCTCGGATCGGGATTTTGCGGTCGAATTTATCTCGGCGTGTTCGCTAATCATGGTTCACTTATCACGGCTTGCGGAAGACCTGATCATTTATTGCTCGACGGAGTTTGGTTTTGTGACGTTGAGCGACGCGGTATCGAGCGGTTCGAGCCTGATGCCGCAAAAGAAGAATCCCGACGCGCTGGAATTACTTCGCGGGAAAGCTGGACGCGTTTTCGGCCACAACCTTTCGCTTCTTACGATGCTAAAAGGTCTGCCGCTCGCCTATAACAAGGATATGCAGGAGGACAAAGAGGCCGTTTTCGACACGGCCGATACCGTGAACATTTGTTTGCGTGCGGCGGCGATTGTCCTCGACAATCTGACGGTAAACGAAGAACGGACACGCAAAGCGGCGACAAGAGGCTACACAAACGCGACCGAACTTGCCGATTATATGGTTAGAAAAGGGGTACCGTTTCGCACGGCCCACGAAACGGTCGGCCGAGCCGTGCTCCACGCCATCGGCGAAGGCAACGAATTGCACGAAATGAGCGTCGATGAATTGCGTTTATTCTCGCCAATGATAAAAGCCGATGTTTTGGACGCGCTTAGTCTCGATTCGACGCTTGCGACCAAAAATCAAATCGGCGGCACTTCACGTGAACGCGTTGGCGAAGCGCTCGCAGCCGCCAAACAATATCTCGAAAAATAAATGGAAAAACCCGAGCTTATAGAACAAACGGCCCAGTCCGACCTGATGCAGTTCCTCGGCGTAAAAATCGACGTCGCGACGCCAGAGCGTGTTGTGATGACGATGGAGGTCACGCCGAAAGTTCATCAGTATGTCGGCATAATGAATGGCGGCGTCTCGCTGTATCTCTGCGAAACTGCCGCATCGATCGGGGTTGTCGCCGGTGCCGACCTGACAAAAGTCACGCCCGTCGGCATTGAGATAAATGCCAATCATCTGCGCGCGGTAAGCAAGGGCGTAATCACCATTGAAGCCAAACCGATACACACCGGACGGACGCTTAGCGTCTGGAATATCGAAATAACCAACGACAAAGGAAAACTTGTCTGCACGTCACGTCTCACGATGCTAATCCAAAAAAGAGTCGCGTACGTAGGACAGTAAAGGCAGAAACACGACCGGTAGGGAGTGTGTCCCTAATGAATGCAGTTCGCTCACCCCGTGTGCACCCTCGCTACCGCTCGGGTTTCCGCCCCTGGATGGGCTAAACTCCTGTTGTGCATAACTTCGTCCGAAATCTGATAACAGAATGGCGCCGTTTGGATTTGCCGGTTGAGAGCGGAACCATTGTGGTTGGCGTTTCGGGCGGGGCCGATTCGGTTAGTCTGCTGTTGGCCCTTCATAAGTTGAGGGAAACGGAAAAACTCGACTTGCGAATAGTTGCGGGGCATTTTAACCATCAGATGCGGCATGAAGAGAGTGACGCGGATGAGGAGTTTGTTCGCGGTTTGACGAGCGAACATCGAATCGAGTTTGCGGTCGGTCGCGCCGAAGTGTTTGGAAAAGGAAATCTGGAACAGAACGCAAGAGACGCGAGGTACAATTTTCTCAAACGGACTGCCGACAATCTTAACGCCTTCGCCGTTCTGACGGGACACACCATTAATGACCAAGCCGAGACTTTTTTGTTAAACCTGATTCGGGGCAGCGGGCCGAAAGGGTTGGCGGGAATGCGGCCGGTGAGAAGTTTCGAGTTCCAAGTTTCGAGTTCCGAGTCATCGGAGGCCAACTCGGAACTCGAAACTCGGAACTCTTCCCTTCCCCTCTTCCCCTCTTCCCCTCTTCCCCCCGTCTCGCTATCTCCCCTTCTCGTCCGTCCGCTGCTGACTTGGGCAAAACGCGGGGACACCGAGGAATATTGCGATGCTCGCGGCGTGGAATACCGTTATGACACGATGAACGAGGATACGGCGTTCAAGCGTGTGAGAATCAGAAAGATTCTCTTGCCGTTGCTCGAAGACTTTAATCCAAAAATAATTGAAACACTTTCAAATACCGCTGGTTTGATGCAAAAACTATCAGCCGGCGCGACGCCGCGAAACCATTTGGCGGCGGGCGGCGAATTGTTATTGAATGCGCTAAAGCGGCTGCCGCAGGCTGAACTTTATGACAGTATTCGCTCGTGGCTGCGTTCGCATCGTGGAACAACGCGGCAATTACAACTGAAACATATAGAGGCAATCGAGCGTTTGATAGTGAGCACAAAGAGCGGCCGAGTTGCCGAATTGCCGGGTGGCAGGGTCATAAAAACGGCGGGCAATCTGGTTTATG
Organism: Chloracidobacterium sp.; assembly: GCA_031430895.1. Taxonomy (GTDB): domain Bacteria; phylum Acidobacteriota; class Blastocatellia; order Pyrinomonadales; family Pyrinomonadaceae; genus OLB17. Next base: position 31,932 of record JANPCJ010000109.1, read on the forward strand.
AGGATAATAAGGTTGAAAATTCGGACGCGGACATCTAAAATCAAAGGTTGGCGTTTTGAGCCGCTCGATGTTGTCGCATTTGGCACAACGCGTTCGAGCAAATGCTCATCAAAATACCATTGAGAAACTCTCGCTGAGAGAGTCGATCTGGAGGCTATAAATTGAGTTCTAAGGCAAAACAAGTTCTGTTGTGGTTGATGATAATATCGAGCGCTCTCGTTTTCGTCTGGTATCTGCAGACCAAGCAGACGACGCCGGCAAAGGAATTGTCATTCGACGCTGCTCTGACGCAGATTCGAAACAAGGACATTAAGGAAGTCACGGTTAAGCAGGACCGGCTAGAGTTGGTCAATAAAGGTGACGCTAAGTCAGCCGCTCCTCTTGATACGAGTGACGCAACGCGCGACCAGATATATAAAGCGGCGGAGGGCACGGACACCGTAATAAAGCTCGAAGCTCCATCAAGCGGAATGGGCTGGCTCATTTTGATAAATGCACTTCCCTTCATTCTTTTGATGGGCTTTCTCGCCTTTACGCTGCGGCAGATGCAAGCGGGCGGGAACAAGGCGCTGAGCTTTGGCAAGTCGAAGGCAAAATTGCTCAATAACCAGCAGAAGCGGGTAACCTTTAAAGATGTTGCCGGCGTCGATGAAGCCAAGGAAGAGCTGCAGGAGATAATCGAATTCTTAAAAGACCCGCAAAAGTTTCAGAAGCTCGGCGGGAAAATCCCCAAAGGTGTTTTGATGGTTGGCCCTCCGGGAACGGGTAAGACGTTGCTCGCGAAGGCCGTTGCTGGCGAGGCAAATGTGCCGTTTTTCTCGATCTCTGGTTCCGATTTTGTCGAGATGTTCGTCGGCGTCGGAGCGTCGCGAGTCCGCGATCTGTTTGAACAAGGCAAAAAGAATGCGCCTTGTATAATTTTTATTGACGAGATCGACGCCGTCGGACGTCATCGCGGTGCTGGTTTAGGCGGCGGACACGACGAGCGCGAACAGACTCTTAATCAGTTGCTTGTCGAGATGGACGGCTTCGAGTCTAATGACGGCGTAATTCTCGTCGCCTCTACAAACCGCCCGGATGTGCTTGATCCGGCACTTTTGAGACCGGGGCGTTTTGACCGTCGTGTTGTTGTCGGACGACCCGATGTCCGCGGACGCGAAGGGATTCTCAAGGTTCACACGCGTAAGATACCGCTCGACGAAGCTGTCGATATTAACATCATCGCCCGCGGCACGCCTGGATTTACTGGTGCCGACCTTGCGAATATCGTTAACGAGGCCGCGCTCAACGCGGCTCGCTACAATAAAAAAGTCGTTTCCATGAACGATTTTGAGATAGCCAAAGACAAGGTGATGATGGGCGCCGAGCGTAAGAGCATGGTGATCTCGGACGAGGAAAAACGCATCACAGCCTATCACGAAGCCGGGCATACCTTGGTCGGATTAAAGGTTCCACATGTCGATCCGGTTCACAAAGTGACGATCATTCCGCGCGGCATGGCGCTCGGCGTGACGATGTATCTACCGGAAAAAGACCGCTTGAGCGCGACCAAGGAATATTTGCTTGGAAATATCGCGATGTCGATGGGCGGCCGGATTGCCGAGGATGTTTTTATCGGCAGCATCACGACCGGTGCGGCGAACGACATCGAAAAGGCGACCGAGATCGCCCGGTCTATGGTCTGCGAATACGGCATGAGCGACCTCGGGCCGCTTACATTCGGCAAGAAGGAAGAACAGATTTTCCTCGGGCGTGAGATATCGCAGCACCGCGATTATTCTGAGGACACGGCGATCAAGATCGATCAGGAAGTGCAAAAGATCGTCCAGGAACAGTATAAGCGGGCCGAAAAGATCATTAATGAAAACAAGGACGCGATGGTCCGTTTGGCCGAGGCTCTGCTCGAATTCGAGACGCTCGACAGCGTAATGATCCGCCGTGTTGTCGCCGGTCTGCCTCTTGACAGCGACAGTTCGCCTGCAACCGACAATGACGAATCCGCGGAAAAAGAGGAAAAATCCACTAGTCCGTTCAAAAAACCAATCTTGCCGCCGATCACAGGAAATAATCCGGCTACGGCGTGAAGCAGAAACACGACCGGTAGGGAGTGTGCTTATTTCAGAACCGGGTATGTAAATGCCCGGTTTTTTTATTCCCTCTGTTACGCTCGATCGAGACACACTCCCTACCGGTCGTGTTTCCGCCTTATGTTGCACTGGCAAACATCTCGACGAAAAATTAGCCTCAACCGACCGCTGGTGATGGCGATTCTGAACGTCACGCCTGACAGTTTTTCGGACGGCGGCGAATTCTTGGCGGTAGACGTTGCGTTGCGTCATGCTGAAGCTAATATCGGTGAAGGGGCCGATATTATTGATGTTGGCGGCGAATCGACCCGACCAGGCAGCAGACGGGTTTCAATAGACGAAGAGGTGAAGCGAACGGCGCCGGTGATCGAGGCGATCGCGAATCGATTTGATACGCCGATCTCGATCGATACTACAAAATCCGAAGTTGCGCGCCGAGCCGTAGATGCCGGAGCCGAGATCATAAACGACATTTCGGGATTGAGGTTTGACGAGCGGTTAGCCGAAGTTGCGGCCGCGTCAAATGCAGCCCTCGTCCTCATGCATTCGCGAGGCACATTCGACACGATGCACTCACAGCCCGCGGTCGAGGACATTCTGGCTGATGTCACAGCAGATTTTCGGCGGGCGATCTATACAGCGAAAGAACGGGGCGTCTCGGACGAGCAAATCGCGCTCGATGTCGGTATCGGGTTTGGCAAGACACAAAAGCAGAACTTAGAGTTGCTGGCTAAACTTGGTAATATTGTAAACCAATTCGCGAAATATCCTCTTCTCGTCGGGGCATCGCGAAAATCTTTCATTGGCAAACTGCTTGACGGTGTTGCGGCGGATCAAAGATTGAGCGGCAGCATTGCCAGCGTTGCGATTGCTGTTTTTAACGGGGCGTGGATTTTGCGCGTTCACGATGTCAAAGAAACGGCTGATGCGATAAAAATCGCTGACGCAATTAGACGAGAAATAAAACCATGACGCATTTGGCGCGCACCTTACGAACAGCAAGAATTTTTCCAATAGCGGTTTTGCTGCTGGTCAGCTCCGGCTTTACTGAATGCTACAAGGCGGTGACAAACTCCGGGCTGCCAAAAAATATCAAAACGATAGCCGTTCCGGCGTTTCAATTTGAAGCGAAAGGGCTTCGCTATCGAGTCGAATCGCGCTTTACTGAGGCCGTAAGCCGTGAGATCATCCGGCGCGGCAACGGCCTCAAAGTTCAAGGTTCTCTCAACGGCGCCGACGCCGTGCTCGAAGGCACGATACGAAATTTTAGCTTTTCCGGCGTTCTGCTCGACAGCGAAGGCCGCGCGCGCGTCTATGAGGTCACGGTGGTAACCGCCGTTACGATCCGTGATTTGCGGGAGAACAAAATACTTTACGACAACCAGAATTTCGTATTTCGCGACTCGTTCGAATTCACCTCCGACCCGCGATCGTTCTTTAACGAAGAAGACCCCGCAGTCGAACGCATGGCCCGCGCCTTCGCCGAAGCCGCCGTATCGGCCTTCGTTAACGGGATTGGCGTGAAAGATGAGAAGAAATAAACCACAGATGGACACAAGATAAACACAGATAAGCAATGGATAAGAGACAGATCAAAGAAGGATTGGGCGTTAACAAATCGGATTTAATCTGTGTTTATCTGTGTCTATCTGTGGTTAAAAATTCTTATGGTGCTATCGCGTGAAGATTTACGAAATCAGTTAAGGCGGCGTGAGATCGCGCCGGTTTATGTTTTGTTTGGGCCGGAGACTCATCTTCGTGATCTGGCCGTTAAGACTATCGGCGATTTTGCGTTTGCCGAGGGCGATCTGCGCGATTTTAATGATACGAGCTTTAGCCTGAATACTGAGGGTAATCTTGACCGGGCTCTCGCCGCCGCCGAGCAATTGCCGATGATGGCTTCGCGGCGTGTGGTGCGAATTACTGACATCCGAGTATCGGCAACGGGCTTTCGCGACACGATCACCGAGGCTCACGAGCCGATATTGTCGGCCTATTTCTCAAATCCATCTCCTCATTCGGTTGTGATATTTGTCGCGGATGAGTTGAATGGCGTCCGCAGGATGGGGAAGCTCTTGAGAGCGAGCGGTGTCGCAGTCGAGTTTGCCCCGCTCGATGAAAGGCAATTTGCCGATTGGGCAAGGCGCGAAATAAAAGATGCCGACGCGGAGATAGACGAGCCGACGCTGCGACTTTTGTTGGGGCGCATCGGCCCGGATGTTCGCCGATTAACCAACGAGGTGAATAAACTCGCGGCGGCGGTGCGGCCTGGAAAAGCGATAACCCACGAGCTTATCGAACAGCTTGTTCCGAATTCGCGTGAGCTTAGCAATTTTGACCTGACTGATCATCTTGTCGCCGGTCGAAAGGCGCAGGCGATCTCGGTTTTGCAAAAAATCCTCGACGACGGCGCCGAACCGCTCGCTCTGCTTGGACTCATTTCCTATAACTACCGGCGTCTGCTAATGGCAAAAGACATGATGTCGCGCGGCGCCGCGCGTGGCGATGTCGCGAGCGCGGTCAAGCTCCGATACAACGATCAGGAGCCGTTTCTCGCCGCCGCCCGCCGTGCCGACCTAAGCAGCCTCGCGCATGCTATAAAACGCCTTGCGGACACCGATCTCGCCATCAAAACGTCAAAAGGAGGCGGTGGACCGGCGGGAGCGCGGATGCAGATCGAAATGCTCGTTTGCGAATTGGCCGCCACTTGACTCCGTTCTCTTTTGAACGCATTCAAGTAATCTCATCATCCCGCAACCGACAGTTAGATCGCCGATAAGCCCGACGCTTTATTAAAATGATTGTAGAGGTCGTTATAGTCGCCGACCGCGCGGTTCAGAATCAGCGGCAATTGGGGAATGTCGTGGGTGTTTACGATCAGATTGAGGTTTCGCAGGAACGCGTCGTGGGCGTTCATGGTCGTCCCTGCGTCTTCGAGCGAGATGAGGAATAGGCGGCGGCGTTCCGACGAGTACATCGCGTTCGCCTTTTGTTGAATAACGGCGGCCCCGCCCATCTCGGCGGCAAAATCGGGCGAGAACATTAGTATCTCGGTCTTACCTTCGCGCAAGCGCTCATTCGCCTGAGCGGGCGTCTGAGCGACGTAAACCTTGTAACCCGATTTGGCAAGCAGACGGGCTGTTTCGTCGGCCTTTTCTCCGAGGCAAAGTAGGATTCGGCGCGGCTTTTCGTCTTCGTCCGTGTCAGCCATCGCTCCTTTGTCCGACTGCAAGGCCGTCATTAGAGACTTCAACGCATTATTGATTTGAAAATCGGATTCTTTTGCCGCAAAATCCTGAGCGCCTTCGGCCGCCGCCGCTGCCGGCTGGCTGGCGGTGAGCTGTTCGACGGTCGAGAGACCGCGCCCCGAGGCGTCTTTCTGTACGCGAAGCAAATTCTGGCATCGCGGACAGCGGACAGAAAAGTTGCCGGCAGGAATCTTGGATTCGTCCAACTGTAAGGAAACAGAGCAATTGTCGCAGCGTATTATCATAGCGGTTGTCAAGTGGTCAGTTGTCAGTGGTCAGTTTGTCAGAGGTAGCCCGGAAAATCGGTTGCGGCTGACAACTGGCTACTGACAACCGACTGTCTATTCAATCATATTAAGCACAGAGTCAGGATTTTGCGGTGGCGGTGGCGGTGGCGGTGCTACGGGATTAATCATCGGCTTTGGCCGTCCGGCGTTGGCGTAATCCTCGGTGGATGAGAGGCCTTTTAACTGCAGCAGCAGATTGTTCTTGTTGGTCGCGAACGAGAGCCCGTCGTCCATCGTGATTTTCTTTTGCTGGATCATTTCCAGAATAACGGAATCGAAATCCTGCATTCCGTCGATCTCTCCATCGCGAATAGCGTCGAGCAGCGTCTTGCCCTCTGTCTCGCCTTTTTCGATATACTCGCGGGTTCGCGGGTTTGATTTGAGAATCTCGACGGCGGCAACACGGCCTTTGCCATCGGATGTCGGTATCAACCTCTGGGACACGATAAAGCGGAATGTTTGAGCGAGACGCGTTCGGATTATCCGCTCTTCATTTTTTGGATAGAGACCGATGATGCGGTCGATCGTTTTCGAAGCGTCGATTGTGTGGAGCGTGGATAACACAAGGTGACCCGTTTCGGCGGCTTCGAGAGCGATCTCGGCCGTTTCGAGATCACGCATTTCGCCCACAAGTATTACCTTTGGGGCCTGGCGGAGAGCCGCACGCAAGGCCGAGGCAAAATCCTTTGTATCCGAGCCGACCTCGCGTTGATTTATGGTGCTCTTTTTGTGCGTATGGAGAAACTCGATTGGGTCTTCGATCGTTACGATATGATATGACTTAGTATCATTTATCCGGTCGATGATGGCGGCGAGCGTCGACGTTTTTCCCGAACCCGTCGGACCGGTAAGCAGCACGACGCCATTTCTGATATTGGCAATCTCTGCAAGCTGCGTCGGCAGGCGGAGGTCTTCAAACGTCGGAACGGTGTGTGGGATAACACGCATGACGATCGAGAACGAATTTCGCTGCTGAAATATATTGACACGAAAGCGGCATTTTCCCGGCAGTGCGTAGCTGAGATCGGCGGTGCGGGTTTTGAATAGCTGTGCCGCCGCGTCCGGATTGTCGCGCATAAGCGACATCGCGATCATCTCGGTCTGAAAGGCTGTGAGTTTGCCCAGCCCGATCGGCGAGGCCGGGTACAACACGCCGTTTATCTCGACCTGTGGCTTTTGATTGGTCGAGAAATTAAGGTCGCTGACCTTATCGGAAACAAGCAGCATCTGCTCAATAATCGGCGCTACATCTAGCAAGCTCATGGTTAGGATTTGCTCCCGTGGTTAGGCTTAAAAAAGGGCGGGAAATACTTGGATATTCCGGGGATAGGCATTTCGCGTTAAATGCTGTCCTCAAATATTATTGAACATCAGAAGGTGAGAATGCAAGTAATTTTTTAGAATGATTTAACAAAGTTTAGCAAAACCTTAATGCCAGTTCGGTAAAGACCCGCATACGCACATCAATATTTTCTGGATCCGACACAATTGCCCCGATCATTGCGACCGAGTCGGCACCGGCTTCAAACACGGAAACAAGATTATCCGCGTTTATGCCGCCGATCGCGACAAGCGGGAAATCATGGATAATATCACGAACCTCCCGCAGCCCCTTCAGACCGACTACCGCGTCAGCTTTTTCTTTTGAATCCGTCGGAAAAATAGGCCCGATTGCTATGTAATCAATCGGCATCCTCATTGCCAGTACGGCTTGGCCCACCGAATGCGTCGAAAAGCCGATGATCGCCTGTTTGCCAAGTATATCTCTGGCTTTCTCGGGCGGCAGATCGTTCTGACCAAGATGAACGCCATCCGCTTTCGCGGCGAGAGCGATATCGACGCGGTCGTTAATAATAATCTTGACGCCGCGATCTCGGGCGAATTCTAGTACTTTGACGGACGATTCAAAAAACGTCCGCGAATCGGCGAACTTCTCACGAAGTTGTATCACTTCCGCTCCGGCCGCGATCAGTCTTTCCACCTGCACCGCGTGAGAGATGCCGGAGATGGACTCGTCGGTTATCGGATAAATTCTCGGTTGCTTGAATTTCAGATTTGAGATTTCAGATTTCAAATTAGATGGAGTTCAGAGCAGAGTTCAAGCTTTAGCTTATTCCGCCGTCCGCAAGAGACAAACTAGGGCTTCTCTAAAAATAATCATTTAAACACAAAGGACACAAAGCTATGACACAGAGGACACAAAGAAATTATTTGATAATCAACACTTTGTGGTCTTTGTGTCTTCACTTTGTGAACTTTGTGTTAATGGATTTTCCATTTTTTGAGGTTCCCTAAAGTTCGAACTCTAAACAAGTCCTTTCATCATCAGAAAGCAGTCTTCGCCGTTGTTGTAATATTTGCCGACACGCTGGACGACCATGAAGCCCGACCGGCGATAGAGATCCTGAGCGTCTGTATTGCTGACGCGGACCTCGAGCATCACCGTGCCGATATCGCGGTTTCGCAATGACTCCTCGATTCTCTCCAGGAGCCTGACGGCGATTCTGCGTCGCCGGTGCTCCGGCGCGACGCCGATTGTTGTTATGTGCGCGGAGTTATTCTCCGTGACCATCACAAACGCAAACCCGACCATCTCGCCAGATGGCGTATTCATTCGATAGCTCAATGTCCGCGGCTCGTTAAGCAAATAATCGAATGTGTATTTTGTATAATTATCGCCCTTTCGAAAACAGCGGAGATTCAACCGCAACACCTCGGCTAGGTGGTCGAGCGTCAACGGCCGTATGTCGTAAACCGTCGGCGGCGCCGGGACAACATCTTCCGGCTCGGCAAAAAAAGTCGGGACGAAGAAGTTTCGAATTGTCTCAAGAACAGCCATCGAAGCGAATTACAGAGTTACCGAGTTACGGAGTTGCGGAGTTACAGAGTAGTGGAGTTGCGGAGTAGTGGAATGCTGGAAATACATCCTTCTTCAACTCCGCAACTCTGAAACTCCGCAGCTAAACTATGAACATACAATCGCCGTAGCTGTAAAACCGATACTTTTCTGCCACGGCGTGACGGTAAGCATTCATTATAAGTTCGTGGCCGCCAAAAGTTGAAGTCAACACGAGCAGAGAGCTGCGTGGCAGATGAAAATTGGTCAGAAGCGCGTCGACGGCCTTAAATTCATATCCGGGCGTGATCGTCAGATCGGCGGAATGCGATCCGGCCGCAAAACCGCCGTATTTGGACAAATTCGTCTCAAGTGCGCGTGTAGTTGTCGTTCCGACGGCCACGATGCGGCGGCCATCGGTTTTTGCCGCGTTAAGTATTGTGGCGGTCTCTTCGCCAATCGAGTACCTTTCGGCGGACACCGAATGATCCGCCAGATCATCCACGCGAACCGGTTCAAAGGTTCCGTAACCGACATGCAATGTAAGTTGCGTAACCGTAACACCCTTGCTCCGAATCGCATCCAGAATACCGGGCGTAAAATGCAGGCCAGCCGTCGGCGCGGCTATCGCCCCTCGCTCGCTTGCGAATACGGTCTGATACCGTTCGCGGTCGGCGTCAAGGGACTCAGTATTTCGCTTTATGTATGGAGGAAGCGGCGTTTTGCCGATCTCGTCGAGGATGGAATAAAAATCCCCATCCGCCTCAAACCTCACAAATACTTTGCCATCCCCACGCTTCTCGACAACCTCGGCCGCAAGCCTATCGTCAAATATCAACCGCTTACCGACGCGAAGCCGTCGGCCTGGCCTCGCCAACGTTTCCCAAACATCGCCGACTTCCCTAACCAAAAACACCTCGATGCCGGCCCCGGTTTCAGTCCGCCCGATCAGCCGGGCTGGAAAAACTTTTGTATTGTTTAGCACCAGCACATCACCGGGGCGCAGAAACGTGGGCAAATCGCAAAAATTACGGTCGGCAAATATGCCGACGGCGCGCGCGACAATCAACATCCGCGATGCATGACGCTGCGGTAAAGGCTGCTGCGCAATCATGTCGGATGGCAGTTCGTAATCGAAATCGGAAATTAACATTCTTGCAAAAACCGCCAACTCGGCGTAACTCCGCGTCTTCCTCTCCGGCCTCCGCGTTCAAACCGATCTTGACCGCTATGCAGCCAATTCAACGCAGAGAACGCTGAGGAAGACGCAGAGTTCGCTGAGTCGGACGCGGAACTTTTCCTCAACTCGAACACACCCGGAACCTCTTTCGTTCCAAGTTTTGAAAGTCACTGAAAATTCCTAATGCGTAACCCGGGTTTAAAGCAAAACGGCACACTCCGTAAAAAAGTGTGCCGCCCTGGTACTTCCGGATCGCCCGGACTAAGAATCCGAAGATCCGTCTAATTACTATCTACCTCTGTTGAATTATTTATCATAATATCACCCCCAGTGGCGTCAGTATGACATAAACCCCTACCCAAAATCCAGCCTTTTTTTCAAGAGATTCTTCAAAATAATTAGTGCATTCGTGGCTAACGCTTAGAAAAAAGAGCCTAAGCCACGAATGCACTAATAAAAAAGATGGTACCGAGGGTCGGAGTCGAACCGACATGGGCGTTAAGCCCGCTAGATTTTGAGTCTAGTGCGTATACCAATTTCGCCACCCCGGCACACGAACTATCGATAATAAATCCCCACCGTTCAGAGTTCAAACTTCAGTTTGTCTTTTTTTCGCAAGGTAAATATCGTGGCATCGCTTGCTGTGCTATGCCGTTATTTCAGAGAGGTTAAGAATGAGCCAAATACTTGAAGCAACATTTGATGGCCACGTTTTTCGCCCGATTGAATCGGTTGAATTACAACCCGACACAAAAGTTCAGCTCGTTGTGACCGTTAAAACCACGAGCGAAGAAGAACCGGCATCTTTCCTTCGCACGGCCCGCTCGTTGAAGCTGCAGGGTCCCAAGGATTGGTCCGCGCGTGTTGACGACTATCTTTATGGCGAAGCAAAGCTCGATGACGAAAGGTTTTTCTTGACACATCCTACGCCATTGCCTTGTCAGCCGAATCCGACGAACATCACGAACGCGCTAAAGAACTAGCCAACCAGCTCGAAGCCGAAGCGACGCATTTTGTTACGACGCGAGCCGTGTTATTCGAAATCGGAAATTCCCTGTCGAAAAAGCGTTATCGCGAAGCGGCAAAAACCCCTCGGTTGTGTTCGCTCGCCGAGCGGAAAAGCTATGCTTTTCCGGCGGTTGTGTTCGCTCGCCGAGCGGAAAAGCTATGCTTTTCCGGCAAGGCTCTTAGAAGATTTCGCGGCTTTGCCGCCGCTTTT
>JANPCJ010000110.1:0-14846 GCA_031430895.1 Chloracidobacterium sp.
GCAGAGAATTAGCAATATCAACATGTTGCCTGGTAATTTCGATAACCTTGAACCGGGTCTCGGTCTCTTTTTGGATCAAATAACCTACTTCGGTGAATTTAGTGTCAAACGAAAGCTCAAGATCATCACCCGATTCTTTGACCACGAGGGCCGGTTCCCCTTTGACCAATTGGACGTTAACGCCGGCATTTCGAAGTAAAAACAAATTCGGATGCCCGATCAATGCGGGCAACGCTTTCTCCCATTCAAAATCATAGGTCTCCGATCCGTAATAAGAATAATCGCGATACCGTTTCATCGATTTCTTAACGACCTCGCGATCCTGGTCGGTCACGTTCTTAACGTCGTTCGCAAACAACCTTTTGAGAGCAATACTTCGCCCGCCCGACCAACCTGTTTTCCGGTATTTTTGTTCGATCGGCTGTATATCATGATGTTCGAAATCCAATAACCAGCCGATCCGCGTTTCATCGACCTTGGCATGCGTTTCCGGTTTACCCCTAATCCCTTCGGCAACAATGGCCAAGCTTTTCAAGGCCCGTTCCCAATCCTCAATCGGAGGGATCAGATTTCCAACCGGTTCAAAACCCAATGCCTTTTGCAATTGATTAGCTGTCTGTTTGGCTGGATTGTCAGGATGATTTTGTTTTATTGCCAACAAATTACAAGTTTCAAGCTCCAACCAGCGATAGCCTAAATTATGATTTATGTCGGCAAATGCTTTGGCATAGGCTGGAAGTTTTAAGGTTGGAATTAGGGCCCCGAGCAAACATTCGATGATTTTATCGGAGAAGCCGACAGCGGCAATCTGATTTGCCATAGCTTTGGCTTTACCGCTGTTATTTCTAAGGAAATACTGTAGCGCGGCAACTGCTTTGTGGGCCGTGAGGTGCGGAAAAGTTTTGTCGGCGTAGGCATAGTATTCATCGGCAAACCCGTAAAACCTGGCTTCATCCGTTTTGTATAGAGCCAGGCCATACAGGAACATTTCCCATTCGACCGGAAAGCCTTTCTTTTTTCTGAATACTTTCTTCCACAGCTTAATTGCCGATTCAAAATGATTGACCGAGCTTTCAAAATCTTTCTCCAACAGCCCGATCACGCCGCCCGCAATCATCTTATAAAAGGCATCCGGTTGTTTAATTAGTCCTTTTGCTTCCGAAATCTCACCCTTATAAATCAGTTCGTCGAGTCTAAAGCTATCGATATCGTCACTGGCAATCTTATTTTCCCGTACAAACTCCCAAAGCTTCGCGGTCGGTTCCAAATTGCCAATAGCAAGTCCCAACATCACCGTAAGGACTTCAGCCTGAAAATCCTGGTTGAAGGTTAAGAGGAACTCGTCTTGAAAAGGCTTGGAAAAAATACCAAACAAGATCCCGGCTGCCGGACTTTTCAAGCCTTTCTCTTCGATTTGCCGGGAAAGCTTGTCCAATTGATCACGATTTTGCAAGTAAATGCTCAACCGGTAATCACGCAAAAGCCTCAAATTATAGGCTTCGGCGGCATAACTATTCCAGTGAGACAGTTCTTTTAAGTTGAACTGCGACTGGATTATCTCGACAACCTCCGGAAGCCAGTGTTCCGCAAGGGTTTCCCGCGTCAGAAACTGCAAAAGCTCCGGACTTGAAATTTGAACCCCTGTTCCCAGAGACGCATATTTTTCAGCCAGCATTCCTTTTTGAATCAATGATTTTCGCAGAAGCGAGACAGATGCAAGCTGATAAAGACGGCCTTCCGGCGTCCTGATTTCGAGTGCTCTGAGCAATTTGAATTGTGCCGAAGAGGTTATAGGTTCCCAAAATAGCGACAGAATTTGTAAAACCAGCCGTTCGTGTGGTGAAACCGTGTCCAATTGTTGTTCAAAATCGGTCATGAATGATAACGCATTGACGCAGATAAACGAAGATAGCGCGGATCAAATTACAAATTTCTTATCCGCGTTATCTGCGTTTATCTGCGGCTAATTATCTTAGATTTTCACACACTTCGTGATCGACCCTATCTTGAAAACGCTTTGCGGCGTATTCGGTACATCCAACTCGTAATTGGCCATCCCGTAACCCTTGCTGAAAACGGGTTGGCCGTCCCGAGCGATGAGCACCGCACCACTAAAGCCGTCAATTTTCACCGAGGCGTTCATATATTCGTCGGCTTTCTCGGCAATTGTTTGATTCGATGCAGTAATTTGAGCAAAAGCAGTCGTGAAAGCCAAGAGCAAAATCACCGTGCAAAGCATCAATTGTATAATTTGAGTCTCCCTCATAAAAAATTCTCCTTTCGTTCAAACCCTACGCCGTTACACAGGCTCCGCGTTTCAGGAATTGCCCATCGCCGGCTTTGCCTTTGTGTTCGCCGTTCTGGATGACGACGCGGCCGCGTGAGAGGACGGTTTCGACCTTGCCCTTCATCTTCCAGCCTTCGTATGAGGAATAATCGACGTTCATGTGCTCGTTTTTGACGCCGAAAGTGTGTTCTTTTTGCGGGTCGAAAATGACGATGTCGGCGTCGGAGCCGACGGCGATGGTGCCTTTTTTGGGGAAGAGGCCGAACATCTTGGCCGCGGCGGTGGAGGTTAATTCTACAAAGCGGTTGAGAGAGATGCGGTCTTCGACAACGCCGCCGTTGTAAATCAGCGACATGCGGTTCTCGACGCCGGGGGCTCCATTCGGGATCTTTGAGAAATCGTCCTTGCCTAGTTCCTTTTGCTCCTTCATGCAGAATGGACAATGGTCGGTCGAGATGACTTGGAGGTCGTCCATCCTGAGGCCTTTCCAGAGCTCCGCACAGTTATGTTTTTCGCGAAGAGGCGGCGTCATCACGTATTTCGCACCTTCCCAGCCATCGCCGTAATCGTCGATCGAGTGGAAAAGATACTGCGGACAAGTCTCGGCAAACGCCGGAATGCCGCGATCTCTCGCTTGTCTTACTTGATTCAAAGCATCCGTGCACGAAAGGTGAACGATGTAAACCGGTGACTCTGCCATCTCGGCAATTGCGATTGCTCGATGAACACCCTCGGCTTCCGCGATGGTCGGCCGTGTGAGGGCGTGATACTTCGGAGCCGTGCGACCGTCGGCAAGAAAGCGTTTGATTATCTCGTTGATGACGATGCCGTTCTCGGCGTGCATGCAGATAAGCCCGCCGCGTTTGCCCGCCGCCGACATCGCACGAAAGATCGTCGCGTCGTCCGCCAGGAAAACACCCGGATATGCCATAAACAGCTTGAACGACGTGATGCCTTCGTCCATCAGCCTGTACATCTCCTTCTCATCACCGTCCTCAAACTCGGTCGTGATGAGATGAAACCCGTAGTCGATCGCCGTCTTGCCCTCGGCCTTTTTGTGCCACGCGTCGACGCCCGCGGTCATCGATTCGCCCTTCGTCTGCACCGCAAAATCAATGATCGTCGTCGTCCCGCCAAACGCCGCCGCCCGAGTCCCGGTAAAGAAATCGTCCGACGCAAACGTCCCGCCAAACGGCAGCTCCATATGCGTATGCGGATCGATCCCGCCGGGAATCACCAGCTTCCCCGACGCATCCAGCACAACATCCGCCTCCATCTCCAGCGTCTTGCCGATGGTCGTAACGGTCTCGCCTTCAATAAAAATATCCGCGTGATAGTCGTCGACGGCGGTAACAACACGGCCGTTTTTGATCAGTGTTTTCATAAGAAGTTATCCGCAACACAGAGGGGGTTCCTCAGTGCTCTTCGTGTCTTTGGTGATTCACTTTTTGACCCGCTCGAAGGGTATATCCCGCATACGCGACCCGCCGACATGGAGTTTATCGATCTTGCCACGCGCGTCATGGGTTGCCCAGAGAACATACCCCTGCGCTGAAAAATGGCCTTTGTAGATCGGTCGAATGGGAATGCGCGTTGCGGGACGCCGAACGAGGAATAAATTATTTCCTTCCATAGACACGTTAAACGTGGCCCCGGCTTCCTCGCTGTACCAGTCGCCGGTCAATGAGGCAAGTTCGGCGGAGGTTGGAGTCCATTCGGCCTCGGGAAAGAAAGGATAAACGACGCCATTTTCATCGACTTCGCGCCCGGCAGTAAGGCGGCCGCTCTTGTCCGAAGTAAATTCCACACGAGATGATCCGTAAGTAAAAGCGTTCTCGCTGACAGGCCTTAGACGCTCCCCGTTCAAAGTCAGGGCACCGTTCGCGAGAACAAGCCTGACCGGCATCCGCGTTAGTTCATCGCGCCATACGCCGACGTATTTCTTCAGCACCTCTTCAGATACCGTTAACCCGTCCGGCTTCCCTGGCACGTCAGCAAATGTCCCGAAGATCTCGTCGGCTATGTTATTTACGATACTTCCCGCTCCGGGCGAAGGTCCGTTGCACAGAACAGCGATCGATATTTTCTTGTCCGGGTAGCGGGCAAGAGATGTTCGGTAGCCCGCCGTGTCACCGTTGTGCCGTATCTGCCGAATTCCGTCATAATCACTGACATACAGGCCCAGCGCGTAAGTGATCTTTTGTCCGCCGTTCAAGAGACC
Source organism: Chloracidobacterium sp. (assembly GCA_031430895.1). Lineage (GTDB taxonomy): Bacteria > Acidobacteriota > Blastocatellia > Pyrinomonadales > Pyrinomonadaceae > OLB17. Next base: position 4,509 of record JANPCJ010000110.1, read on the forward strand.
TCGGGTTTCCATCGCGGTGACAAATGGGGCACCTAAGGTTTTCGCATCGAGGGCAGCGTTCCATTTGGTCAAGTCGCCGACGGTTGTGAGCATCCCGTTGAACCCGTGGGCATTCATGATCGGCATATCTAATCGCCATTCTACGTTCGGCCCTTGGCGTGAATAAGCCTGCGCGCGGCCGGGTACGATCCGCCGGTAATCGTCGCGCCATGAGCTGTTTTTCATTCCGAGTGGCTTAAACAGCCGGTCACGAGTAAAATCAGCAAACTTCTGGCCGGAAACTCGTTCGACGATAATGACCGCCAGCAGATATCCGCCGTTCGAATACGAATGCTCCGCACCGGGATCAAAATCGAGAGCCTTTTGCCGAAGTACGACATCCAAAGCAATGTCCTGCGTGATCACGCGGTCACCCCGCCCGGCGCCAGTTAAAGCCATTACAGAACCCCAATCACGAAGCCCGGCCGTGTGCGTCAAAATGTGCCGGATCGTCAGTGGCTTGCCGTAATCCGGCAGTTCAGGAATATATTTCCGCACGGGATCGTCGATATTCAGCTTCCCATCCTGTTGCAGCAACACCAGAGCAGCAGCCGTGAACTGCTTCGCAACCGAACCCGATTCGAAGATCGTTTGCGCGGTGTTCGGAATGTTGTGTTCCATCTCGGCCATACCGAATGCTTTCTCAAAAACGGACTCGCCGTTGAGCGAAACGCCGACCGCACAGCCAGGTGCTGGGCCGATATTCGTGTTCGCCGCTTTCTTAAAGGCTCGCTCGGCACCGGCGACGACCTTTGTTCTATCGGGAACCTGTCCGCTTACGCCTATCGCCAGAGAGATTAGGATGCAGATTGCAACTGCGATCTTTAATTTCATAATTTGGTTTTAAAAAATTACTTCTTCATCCGCTCAAACAGGATATCCCGTAAACGATGCCTGCCGAGGTGCATTTGGGTGATCGTGCCCGTGGTATTTCGGGTGAACCATATCACGTAGTTCCCTCCGGAAAAGTGATCTTTCAATGTTGGTTTCATCGCAATTTTCCAAACCGGACTGAAGATGAGAAAGGGTTTGTCCCCTTCGAGCGCGAATTTCATCGTCGCCTGCGCTTCTTCGCTTCGCCATTCGCCGGCGAATGGCACCATCTCAGTTCGATCCGGCTTCCATTCAGTAACCATCGTCAGCCGCCAGACTGCGCCGGCCGAGTCCAACATCTCCGCCCTCGCAGACGATCCGCCCCTAAATGTACCCTTAGCGTCTTCCAGCGTGAACGAGCCATCTTTCGCCGGCGTGAGGACGTCGCCATTGAATTTAAGCTCACCCTTCTCAAGGGTGATTTGATGCGTCAATTTTGTTGCCTCATTCTTCCACATGCCCACATGTTTTTTCAGCTCTTCATCGTGAGTGGCGGCGACTTTGTCTTTTGCCGCTTCGGGAAAGGGACCTAAAACTTCCTCAACTACGCCGTCGACCACGTCTACCGCCACGGGCGTGTTGGCGTTGCAGAGAACGGCTACGGATAACCCTTTTTCGGGAAGTCGGGCGAGATATGTCTGATATCCTGCTGTCTGCCCCTCGTGCGCGACCTCCCTGAGCCCCTCGTGTTTTCCAACCTGGAGGTCAAGCGCATAATGGATCCGGCGGCCATCGCTCAGGACGCCTTGCGTCTCCAAAGCAGTTACAAATGGTACACCAAACGTTTTCGCATCCAGCGAGGCATTCCACTTAAGCAGATCGCCCACCGTCGTAAGCATTCCGGCGCTGCCGACAACATTGCTGATCGGCATATTGAGCGACCACGAAGCCTTCGGGTCGCGGCGCGAGTAACCCTGTGAACGAAGCGGCACGAGCCGGCGGTAGTCGTCGCGCCACGAACTTTTCGTCATTCCGAGAGGTTTGAAAATACGCTCTCCAACGAAATCACCGAATTTTTGTTTCGATACTCGCTCGACGATGATCGCGGCAAGCTGATACCCGCTGTTCGAGTAGGAATACTCAGTGCCGGGAGTGAAATCAAGATATTTCTGACGGATGATAATGTCGAGAATAATATCGTTCGTGACCACACGGTCGTAGCGCTCAATACCTGTCAGGGCCATGACCGAACCCCAGTCGCGGAGCCCCGCAGTGTGCGTCAAGATATGCCTGATCGTGACTGGCTTCTGATACTCGGGCAGTTCAGGAATATATTTGCGAACCGGATCGTCGATGCTCAGTTTGCCATCCTGTTGCAGCAAAATGAGAGCTGCAGCTGTAAATTGCTTCGCAACCGATCCCGATTCAAAGATCGTTTGGGCGGTATTCGGAATGCCATGCTCCATCTCAGCAAGGCCGAACGCCTTTTCAAAAACCGTCTCGCCACCGAGCGCGACACCAACCGCACAGCCCGGAGCGGGCGACGGATTCGTTTTCGCCGCCTTTGCAAATGCACGTTCAGCGCCCGCAACGACCTTTTCTTTTTCCGGAACCTGAGCCAAACCGTTAAGGGCAAATACCGGAAACAATATCAACAACAATGTTCGTTTAATCATGATTCTTAATTATGGCTTCGATGTCCATTTAAACTCCGCGTCGTCTGCAGCGGGGTCGTCGATGAAATCTTTATTGACCGCGTGTGACCTTTTGCACATCGGCATCGGCAGCACCGACATCAATTATCAGATCCCCGCCTCGCCGCCCTACATAATCACGCTTACCGTAATGCACACGCCAGCGCCAAACGCCGTTTCGCCAAGTGTTGCGTAACGGTGATCAAACTCACTTTCAGATCGACGCCCAATTCTTTGGCCTTGCGGTTTGCCGAAGCCAAAACCTGAGCTACAGAAACAGCAATCTCGTCTTGAAGCGTTTCATTTGTTAATACTGTCGCCATACTTTTACCTCTCTAAAAAGAACCTTCTCGCGCCAATTACATGATAATCGCCCGCAGGCTCGATCAGATATATATTTTGCTCTGAAATAACCAATTCCCCAAGATAAAATTCGCCTTTCAGATCAAAATCATCACTAACCGCCCGAATATCGTTCAAACTCGGTTCTTGCTGAAAATCTTTTCCGGTATTCGGATGAGTGTGAAACGAGCCAATAATGTCCTTTCCGTCAATAAAGCAATCCTTATGTGGCGGCAAAATAATTTCATTCCGCGAACCTTTTCCCCATCGAACAACTGTCAAATTCCCAATGTCATCGGTAACAATAAACCCACCTGATCACAACATCCGCCTCCATATCGAGCCGCTTGCCGATAGTCGTCACCGTCTCGCCGTCAATAAAAATATCCGCCCGATAGTCGTCCACCGCAGTAACAACCCGCCCGTTTTTGATCAGTGTTTTCATCGTCTTAAAGCCCTTCTTTTAGCGTTAGTGGAATGTCGTTGTCCTAGTCTAGCGTTGAGTTAAGTGTGGTTGCGACGTTCCGTTCCGGGAACCCGACCTACTAAAGCGTTTGTGCGAAAAAGCGGTTTTGCCGTGCCCAATCGAGGTTTTTTCCGATAAGGAGTTCTTTCAATTCAGCGTGATGCGTATTCTTCATTGCAATCAATTCTGTATCAAACCCGAATTCACGGGCTAAGTCTTTAACTTCTTCGGCATGGTCATAAGTCATCAGGAAGTCGCCTTTTATCGTGCTGGCCAGTCTAAAGAGTTCCTTGTGGTCTAGCTCGAAGCAAGAATACAGTCTGCGACCCGCTCTTTTCCCCTTCCCGGCCACTGAATACGGCGGATCGATAAAGAAAACTGTTTGTTTTGAATGAGCGAGAGCCTTAATAGATTCAAAACCATCACCCTCAACGAACCTTATTCGATAGTTAAAATGCGCGATAGCAAGGATTCTCTTTCTCAGAGTCTCTGGATACCACCTCGACGCAAGCCCTTTTCCGTTCTCACCGACCCGTTGGTTTCTGTCATTTTCCTAACGTCGTCCGGCGTGAGGCTCGAAATATCAAAAGACATGATTTGTTCTGCCAACCAATTCCCTTCGTCATTGTTGATAATTGTGTGCCATACAGCCGCGACTTGTTCGTCTAGCTCAACCATCGTCATATGTTCGGCAAGATCTTCCGCAGCCACCGTAAGGCTGACAATTCCACCACCAGCAAACGGCTCCACAAACTCCTCCGGCTTTTTATTGAGGCTTTTCAGCCATTCCCGAACTTGTGGGATTAACCATGTCTTGCCGCCCGGGTAACGAAAAGGACTGCGTTGCGGAACAGACGCCACATTTACAGGTCTCGCTATGCTCGAGAAAAGAGCATTGCCAAAAAGTCCTTGTTGTTCCTCTGAGTGATTCATCGCCTAACTAAGAATAACATCGTCAAGAGCTACAGCCTCGGGTTCCGTTCCTTCTAGCTTCTCATCGAGTTTCGACTGCAACCTTCCGATAAATTCGTCAACAGGTCCGGGCTTCGCGGTAGTAAGAGTTTCCATCGCTGGTTCAAACTTCGTGTAGACGGTGTCCACAAGCTGTAGTTCGTAAACGTCGCGAGCGTTGTCTATACCAACTCGTAAACAAACCACGCTAGTTCCGCTTCCTCAACCGGCACGCTAAGCAATGCAGGTAACGTATTAAAGAACGCCCGGTCGATTGCTACGGCCTGCTTCTTGGCCCACGAGTGCAAGATGCCCCCTTTGAAAAGCAATTGCGGGGCTAAACGTTTTCGGGAAGAGGATAAGAAGTCAGCACGAGGATATTTAGCCTTGCCTTTCCAATTCATGTCCGAACGGTTCGGAGGGTCTTCCATTAAATGCGAAAACGGTCCTCGAACATTTCCGGATATGTAGAATTCCGCACCATAACATTCATTCGTCGCTACGCGACGAGATCGCTCTATTCATCTTTCCGTGGGTTAAAACACCACGGCTAAATTCAAACCGTCGCCACGCGACGAAAACTACTTGAGCCAAACATAATAAACCCGATAAAGAAAACATTTCACGCCATTCGAAACGCAAATTATGTCGCTTGGGACGCGTTCCATGTCATATAATTTTCGATTTATATCGCTTGGTTAACATCCAAAGTCATATAATTTGCGATTTATGTCGCTTAGTTCGCTTTTCAAGTCGCTTGAATCGCTTCTAAGTCACATAGATTGCTCTTTGAACGATGAAACTGGAAACAGTAGTGACTAGATTCGTTGTTGAAGCTTAAGAACCCGTTCGCTGCCGCTCGCGGTTCTGCCCCTATGATCTTTCACGCCCTTCGCGAACGAACTCGACGATCTCTTTGGTTGAAACGCCTAAGTCAACGCCTGCGACATCAAGGGCAGAACGCTTGCCATTCTCCGGTTTAAGGATAAATATCTGTCCGTTGGTTCGCTTGATCCGAACTTCGCCTTCGTCAGACGCTCGTTCGAGTAAAACGGACAAATTTTCTTGTGTTTCCGTGTATGTTTGCATTTGTTAGTTTGCCTCCCAAACTTCGACGCCCGCCGCTTTTCCCGCATAAGCTAACCCGCCGTCTAATGTCAGTAGCGGACAACTGCGATTCTTAGCACACGCGATCATATATGCGTCATAAGCATAAACCTTGTGCATGTCAACTATTTTCAACGCCTGGTCGTGTCCTAATAGGGGTTGCTGATAATAAAACTAATTCTTCACCCTAAACCGTTCAATGTTAAAATGGTTCTATGAATCCAGAACCAAAGAAAAAGACTGACTGCGAAGATGAAGATGAAGTCACGGTCGCACGATCTATTTTAGACGAGATCATTGAAGAAACAGAAAGCGAAGATTGGGATAAAGAAAAGCCGCAAGATAAACCTGCGGCTGATCGACAATCTAAAGGCCATTTGAATTTAATGAAGTAGTCTCGCCGTATCGCTTTTATACTTTTCAATATCTTCAAATAGCGGCATCGCTCGATAAACCGGAACGGCCTTGTTCAAAGCCTTCTCGAAAACATCCCAATCTTTATCATCAAAGATTCGCATTAGGGTAATTTCAGACGCAAGCAATTCTCGCAAGGAATTAGAGATGAAAGCTCATCCCGCTCGCTTTCCGAAAGATTTTGCAGACTTCTTTATTAAGTTTACAACTGATGAAAACGACCTTGTTCTAGATCCTTTTGCAGGAAGTAATACTACTGGTGCCTCCGCAGAAAAATTAGGACGGCGTTGGGCTGCTATTGAACTGAACGAAGGTTATCTTGAGGCCAGCAAAATTCGTTTCGAAGAAGAACCAAGCCTTTTCAATTTAGGACACGAAAAGAATGGCAAAGCACAGGAAATATGAGCTGCTGAATCATGTTGTTCAGGCGATAAATGAGTGCGGATGGGAAGTTCTTTATCTCGAAGATATTTCCGAACATCCTTTTGTGCTCAAAATATACAACGGTAAAGAAAGCTATAGACTTCGAATCTATGTCTGGAATACAACGCCCGGCGGCAAGAACCGCCCTCTGGATGAATATCGTATTCAAAACACGGGAGTTATACAGTTCCAAAGATTTGTGGGCGAAAAGACATTAATCCTCGGTTGGTGGGAAGAAGTTGGGGTATTCACAGGCTACGACTACAACGAGTATAAAGACAAAATATATCACCCCAAGTCTTCTGACTCTTTCCAAATTAAAGAAGCGAATTTGCGAAAAGCGCCATTCACTGGCTTTTCCCCCTACCAGATGCATACGGGCGCAATTTCGGTAGCGTTTCGCCCCGACTTTTTTGTCAATTACGTACAGAATTTAGAAGAGATTCATTCAATTGGAACATCGGCGAAGGATTTTGAGATTCTGAAAGAGGTTTCTGACGCACCACTAGAACTAAATACCGCCCTAATTGAAAATATCGGTAACCAGCAGAGGCAAACCATGCTGGTTGAGATAACTAAGAAACTGCGCGACCCTAGCTTTGAATCACGCGTTTTAAGGGCATACAGCAATAAATGCGCATTCAGCGGTATGCAGCTTCAACTTCTCGACGCCGCCCATATATTGCCCGTAGCAATTTCGCAGTCCACAGACTTAACAGCTAATGGGATTGCCCTATCGGCGTTGTATCATCGCGCTTACGATAGAGGTCTGGTTACCTTCAACGAGAGGTACCGGATTATTGTCAATAAAAGAAAGCTTGAATCTCTTAAGGATATTGGATTTCATGGTGGCACCGAGCAATTTCTAAACGGCTTACAGACGATTATTTCAGTTCCCGGCGTGATCAATGATCGGCCAAATGTAAATTTCATCCGCGAGGCAAATAAACTTAGAGGTTGGTAGTTTTAGGGATGGAAATATGGGACGTTGGATCGAGCCAAGATTGATAGCTATCAGCGATGAATGCTATCCAGACGCACTGCACTGGGATGGGCCGTCGTGCTACGAATTGGGTTCGCTAGGTTATCGCGAACGTTACATTCGCTGGCATTACGTTGGCGAAACTGGAAACGAGAGGCGACGAATTAAAGGTTACGCAACGCACGGATCGCACAAAGCTGATCGAATCGACGAAATACTTGCGGAAGGTCGTAAATTGTATTTCCATTCCTATAAGTGTGCGACGAAGGAACAAGCGGTACTGATGCAAAACAAGCGTCTTGCATACCATAATTATCCATGGAATCGAATGTTAAATGGTGACACTTGGTAATTCATTGACAAATGCCATCGAGGCGAAACCTTGACTTCATTTTCTCTATCTGATATTTTTCGACTGATCTCAAGATCAAACTCAAAACCAACTAAACCTCACTTCGGACGGCCGCTTTTTAGCTTTTTTGTTGTCCGAAATGGATCAAAAAGGAGACTTTATGGCTGAAACTGGACACGCTAAAAACGTTGAAAACTGGCAGAAGATGATCGCGGCTTGTACGGGGTTTGGGGCGGGTTATTATCCGTCGAACTCGGACCTCACCGTCGTCAAGATGACGGCATTGCTAACCGAAGTTGATACGGAGATGGACGGTGTTCAGACCAGTATTGTGCCGTGGAAGAACAAGGTTGCGGATCGCGAAAACATCTACACCGGAGTCCGTCCACGCACGACGCAGATACTCGCGGCGTTCAAGGCGAGCGGTGCCGCCGCCAACAAAGTGGACAACATGAAGACGTATCAGCGTCAGGTCCACGGAGCACACGCCAAAGCCAAACCGGTTGACGACCCAAACACGCCTCAGGACGAATCAAAGGGAAACTCTGTCTCGCACCAATCTTATGTTCAGGTCGCCGAGGCTTTTGGCCAGATCGTAAAGCTTATCGGTGGCGAGCCTCTTTATACTCCGAATGAGGTCCCTCTTAAGGTCGTGACTAATACGACGCTTCACAACGATATGGACACGTCGAATGGCGATGTCATAACCGCCGCTGTCCCGTTGAGCAACAAACGCATTGCCCGCAACGACCGCCTCTACGACGACGCCGACAGCGTCTTCGAACGCCAAAAACTCGTCAAGGAATACGTAAAATCCGCTTTCGGGGCCAACTCGCCACAATTCGCGCAAGTAAAGGGACTGGAGTTTAAGAAAGTAGCGTAGGTTTGTATTAATTTTTCAACGATTGTTTAAATTTAGTTATACGATTGTCGAGCGATCCGTCCTGCGGGTCGCTTTATTTTGCCTGTGGGACGCGAAAATCGAGGTGCGGAGTGTGAGAAACGACCTGCGGAGCGTGAGAAACTGCCTTCGGAGTTAAAGCTCCGACCTGCGACGCTAGAAGTCTCAACTGCGACATTCGAGAAACGAACTGCGGAGTGCGAACTCTCGACTGCGACATTCGAGAAACGACCTGCGACTATCGAAAAGTCTCCTGCGGGTGTCGAGAAACGACCTGCGGCACGCGAACTACGACTTTCCACTAACTAACAAAGAGCAAGACCCTTATCGAGAGCCTCGACCATTCTATCCACCGTATCGGTCGTCGTATTAAGCATCATGCCGGTGCGGATGACGTTGCCGTAGAGGCCGCCTTTGCCGACTGATTACAAAAAGATTTGACTATTGTCCTCGCACGACCCTTTGCACATCGGCATCTGTAGCACCGACATCAATTATCAGATCGCCGCCGCGTTTCCCAACATAATCGCGCTTACCGTAATGCACGCGCCAACCCCAAACGCCGTTCACAAGATGTTGGCTTACAGTTATGAGGCTCTCTTTGAGATCGACACCCAACTCTTTTGCCTTGCGGTTTGCCGACGCCAAGACATGTGCTACCGAAACTGCAAGCTCGTCTTGAAGTGTCTCGTTTGTTAAAACTGCCGCCATACTTTTACCCTGCTACCCAGGACATCACTTTGCAAGCGGCACGACGCGCGACTTGAGAATTTTTCGATCGCGAGTTAACAGCGGAATCCGCTCAACGACGCTGGTCGCCGCGATTATCTCGTCGGCCGGGTCTGACTTAAAATCTAAATCCGTGCTTCGTCGCGCTATTTGTATCGTGATCGGAATTATTGTCAGATGCCGCAGGGACCGGCGAAAAGCAACGCTTTCCATGTCTAACACTAATCGGCGTAGCTGGACGAGCTTCGCCAATTCCCATAGGACGATATCCGACACAGCCAGACTTTCGTTCGTTACGAGCACCTGCTCTCGCGCCGTCAATTCGCCGGCCAGCGCGGCAACCAGGATATGCGTATCAAGATTCAGCATTCCATTTGACTCCGGTAGAGAGAAGGTCGCCTGACACCTTGATGACGCCTTTCATGGAACCGATTAGGCTGGAATTATCGGCTCGCCCGAAAGGGATCACTTTGGCGACAGGCTTGCCCCGCTTCTCAATCACGATCCCTTCGGGTTCAAGTTCGTCGAAGATCTGTAAACAGGTGGCTTTGAACTCGCTCGCACTTATTGTTCTAACTTTATTTTTCATAGCTTCGAGCATACCATGTGACCAGTCATATGACCAGACATATTCATCATCGGGGGGGAGAGAGGCGCTGTGCTTTGTACCGAGCTTGCTGAATCTCATACTAGGACCTTCGCTTTCCAATTGTTTTCACACAATGATTATGGCCCAAATGCCACATACCGCCGCCGCCCGTGTCCCGGTAAAAAAATCATCCGACGCTTGCGTCCCGCCAAACGGCAGCTCCATATGCGTCAAGCGGATCGATCCCGCCGGGAATCACCAGCTTCCCCGACGCGTCCAGCACAACATCCGCCTCCATATCCAGCCGCTTGCCGATAGTCGTCACCGTCTCGCCGTCAATAAAAATATCCGCCCGATAGTCGTCCACCGCAGTAACAACCCGGCCGTTTTTGATTAGTGTTTTCATCTTTTATTTCGTTTCTTTTTGAACTAGTTTTGAGTTATTATAAGGCTGTTATGGATCAAATAACCACCGCAATTTATTAAAACGGTATTTTACGTCCGGCCGTACCGCTCGATCTGCCAGAACACTCGGA
>JANPCJ010000111.1:0-36460 GCA_031430895.1 Chloracidobacterium sp.
CCTCCCCGGCGCGCTCGTGGTTACCCCCCCCTTTTTGGGGGGGGTTTCCTCGGCGGGCCCAACCCCCCCCCTCCCCGACTGTCCTTATGCTTATTGAACTTTCTCATTTGGGTTTCCTTAAAACGATGGGCTTTCAGGTCAGACTTCTTTGTACTCCGAGTCAACGTCCTCGCTCGACAACGCAACCCGATAATTTTTCGACTGTTTCTGCTTAGTTATCAAGAGGTCATCCTTAGTTTTCAACAGATCGGCCCGGTTATACACCGAAAGCTCAAAGTTATAGCCGTGCGTGATCGCGTCCTTCGGGCAAGCCTCGACGCAAAAGCCGCAAAATATACAGCGGCCGTAGTCGATGTTATAGACCTTGGCATATCGTTCGTCGCGGCCGATGCGCTCGGCGTACGGACGCGGGTCGTCCTGGGCCTCAATGTAGATACAATCCGATGGGCAGGCGGCCGCGCATAGATAGCAGGCGACGCATTTTTCCTTGCCGGCCTCGTCGACGTGGAGCAAGTGCTGACCGCGATAGCGCGGCTGGACCGTTATCGGCACATCCGGATACTGGACCGTCCATTTGGCGCGAGGAATCTCGGAGATCGTCCGTTTCATCCCCTTTAACACCGCAAGAGTTGACTCAATTACCTCGGATACAACATTCATACAATAAGGCTAAAACTCGCGCGCAATACTCGTCATAATACTGTCAAGTGCCCCCGTGAGCCACAGGATACCCAATATCAATTGGCCTATAATCCCGAGAACTCCGGTGATCATGCCGACCAACGCGAGACCTTTTCCGCCGTATTCAGACGGGCTTTCATTCGCCTTTTTTCTGGCCAAAAAGCCTGTCACTATTGCGACCGGGCTCGCGATCGGACAGCATAGGCAACTCAAGATGCCCGCCACCAATGATCCGATCGCCATCCCCTTGCTTTGACCACCGCCTCCCGCCGCCGGCGAGGGCTGGACCGGTGTATTCGTCACGACCTCCTTACTCTGCCAGCTAGGCTCTGGAGCGGGCGGAGGCGTCCATGCGGCGACGGGCGCAGCAGGCTGCGGGTCGAAAGGCGATTTGCCCATGTCGAGTGCGGGCGGCGGTGTCCATTCGGCCACTGGCTCGGCGACCTTCTTCGCCGGCGGCGGTTCGAAGGGCGAGTCAAATTTAGGCGGCGTCACGGGTTCCGGCGGCGACGCGTCAAATGGCGAGCTAAACCCTGATTGAATCATCGTTTCCGCTTCATTAAATGGCGATGGAGCCGGTTTGGGATCAACAAAGATCGGTGGAGGTGGAACGGGTTTCTCATCGGCGGCTCCGACAGGCGTTAACGGAGACGGCGGCGGTCCAAAATCCTGAAAACTTGGCGGCGGAACATCCGGCACACTAAAGCTCGGAGGCTCAGGGGCCGGCACGACGTCAACCTCCGGCTCTTTCGCCGGCGGTTCCTCGATGACTTTTTCTGCCGCGGGTGGCTCTTCAATTGGCGGTATCTCGATGATCTGCGGCTCAACAGCCGGCTTGTCGCGGCCAAGGGTCGCCAGCATCTCGGCATCGGACACGTACATTGTCTTCAACGGATCGGCCTCCGGCAAATCGAGCACATCCTCAGGGGCGGCGATGGGCTCCGACCCGACGGTTTCGTGGATTACAGGCTCCGGAACGACCTCCGGTGGAGCATCGTCAACGGGTAGTACCACGGCGGGAGCTCCGACGATAGTCGCGTACGGGTCAAAAGCCGGGGCGTCGTCTTCAAGCGACGTCCCGTCAACCTGGCAAAATCGCATCGAATCTTCAAACGTCTTATCGCAAGTCGGGCATCTTTTCATAAGTTTCGTCCTCAGTTCAGAGTTTCACGCATTTGCGCGTCAGCATCTAATCCGCAAATGAGAATCAAAATGCAAACTAAAGTTTGAACTCTGAACTTTTATACATTGACCGCTAGACTAATTCAAGTTTGCTAAAGAAATACGCGATCTCAATGGCCGCGTTTTCATCCGAATCGGAGCCGTGAACCGCATTTTCGCCTATCGACGAAGCAAACTCCCTGCGCAATGTTCCCTCGACCGCCTCCGCCGGATTTGTCGCGCCCATTAGCTCGCGCCACGCAGAAACGGCATTTTCCTTCCCAAGCGTCAGCACAACACATGGCCCGCTCGACATAAATTCCGTCAGCTCGCCAAAAAACGGTCTTTCGGCATGAACCGCATAAAATCCCTCAGCCTGCTTCCTGCTCTGATGTATCAATTTCATCCCACGAATCTCGAACCCGCTGACCAAAATCCGCTCAATGATCTTCCCATAATTCCCCACCCGAACTGCATCGGGCTTTATGATTCCAAATGTTAATGTATTCATTATTTGTTGTTGGTATTTGATTGGGCTACTTGACTACCGTGAACTCTATACCATGTATGGACCACAAGCACAAAGATTCCACCAATCCCGAAATTTCCCCGGTGGGATCGTTCCATGAGTGCCTTAATGGAACGCAACTGCGCACGAATACACTTAACTAGTTCGTCTTCGGCGTACCCATGCGACGGAATTGATCCTCCGGTAGATCTAATTTTATCGTTAAAACTCTCCCAACAAAGCCTCACATTTTGACCTAAAAGGTCTAACGTGTCTTGTGGTAAAAGCTGTGCAATTATTCTTGCCACTTGTATAGTTCCGTCCGCGGTCTGACTAGGCGTGAGAACTCGATCAAACTCCTCACGCGTCAGCCTATAATCTCGCTCTTTCTGCCATACACCAACAGCGGCCATCACTGCGCATATCGAAGAAATCAATATTGCAGGTTCCATTCTTTCCTCCGTGTCCTCTGTGCGAAATCCCTTCTCGCTCGTTAACCTACGCCGCAATAAAATCATCCCAATCCAATCCAAGCTGTTTAACAGCGGCGCGAAGCGTGCCCATTTTCAGATCCTTGCTTCCCCAATCTGGCACGGGAGCTCCGCGTTCTGCAATCGGATTAATCCATTTTCGATGCGAGCCGCCTTTGCTTTTGAGGTCTATACAGCCAAGCTTTCTTAACTTTTTCTCAACTTCTCGATATTTCACGCCGTTTCCAGATGTATGACCGTATCTGTGAGAAATGGAGCCATGCCGTTTATTGGATTCAGCACATACGGCAAGGGTTTTTTTAAATGTTCGTAAATTTCGACCACTGCCTGAAGCGCCTCACCGACATTTGGTTCAATCTGTTCCCACGTATCGGCCTCGGTAATGAGTTCCGGCAAAACAGGACAAGTAATAGTCCATCCACCTTCAGGTTGTGGATCGAGAAACAGGGGCAATTTATAAAAGTTATCCATAGTGCTCACCATGATAATTCTAACATTCTACAGAGATTCCTTCACCGCCTGCCCAATATCCGCTGGCGATTCGACAACGCGAATTCCGGCCGCTGTCAACGCGGCCATCTTCTCGGCCGCCGTCCCTTTGCCACCCGAGATTATCGCCCCGGCGTGGCCCATTCTTCGACCCGGTGGGGCGGTTTGGCCGGCAATGAAGGCAACGATGGGTTTTGTGACGTTGTCTTTTGCATAGGCGGCGGCGTCTTCCTCGGCGGTGCCGCCGATCTCGCCGATCATGACAATGGCATCGGTCTCGTCGTCGGCCTGAAACAATTTAAGTGCGTCAGTATGATTTGTGCCGATTATCGGGTCGCCGCCGATGCCGATGGCGGTTGACTGGCCGAGGCCGAGTGCAGTCAATTGCCCGACCGCTTCATAGGTCAATGTGCCGGAACGCGAGACGACGCCGATGCGGCCTTCCATATGGATATGACCGGGCATGATGCCGATCTTACATTTGCCGGGCGAGATGATGCCGGGGCAGTTGGGGCCGATCACGCGGGTCGGACGACCGCTGAGATATTCTTTGGCCTTAATCATGTCCGCGACCGGAATGCCTTCGGTTATGCACACAACAAGGGGCAGTCCGGCGTCGCCCGCCTCCATGATCGCGTCAGCGGCAAACGCCGGCGGAACATAGATGACCGACGCATTCGCACCGGTTGCGCGAACCGCATCAGCGACCGTATCAAAGACCGGCACACCTTCATGCGTTCCGCCCTTGCCGGGCGTCACGCCTCCTACGACATTCGTGCCGTATTCACGCATTTGCAGCATGTGAAAAGTGCCCTCTTTGCCCGTGATTCCCTGGACGATCAGACGTGTATTCTTATCGACTAAAACGCTCAAGCTTTTTCTCCTAATTTGCGTAAAAAGTGAAGTCAAAAGTATAACATGCACGACAAACCCTCATGCAATCCCTTATGCTCAAGTTTTTTCTGAACAATTTTTGCGTCTGTTACGTTTGCACTTTTGTTCCTGTTTCGAGTTCTTTGTTTTGAGTCCGGCCTTTCGGCCGCGATCCGTCGAATAAGAGGGCTGCTAATGCAGGAACTCAAAACTGATTTTTATGCGCCAGCTTTACTCATTCTATTTCGACGCTTTCTGGATCGCGACAAAATCGATCCTCGAGCATAAGCTGCGGGCGATCCTGACGCTGATCGGGATAATCATTGGCGTGGCCGCAGTGGTTGTCGTGGGAGCTTCGATTAGCGGGCTGAATGCTTACGTTTCGACGCAGATAACAAAAGTTTTGGGGTCAAATCATTTTATGATCGCTCGTCTGGCATTTTCGGGCCGGATGGCGGACGACGCCTTTGAGCGGGCCAACCGTCGCAACAAACGCCCGACCTGGCCCGAATACGTATATCTAAAAGAAAATTGCACGAATTGCTCCGAGGTCGGTGCTCAGATGTTCAATAACGCCGATTTTAGCGAGAATGGCGTCGAGATGCCATCCGTGACGATAAACGGCGTCACATCAAATTTTGAGGTGATCGAGGATAAGAATATTGTCGAGGGCCGTTTCATATCCCTGGAGGAAGAGGCCCGTGCCGCACACGTTTGCGTTATCGCGGACGATGTTCGCGAGAAATATTTCAGCAGCGGTTCCGCAATCGGCAAAACACTAAAGCTGCGCGGTCTGCCGCTCACAATCGTCGGTGTCGAGGACAAACGCGGCTCGCTCCCCGGAGCGTCGTTCAACCGCTCAATCTATATTCCCGTTACGCTGCACACCCAGATTTTCGGCAGCGGCGACAACGGCCTGACTATTCATGGTAAGGGAAATTCGGCCGAGACATTTGACGCGGCCATTGATGAGGCAAAGCTGCTGCTTCGCAATCACCGAGGGCTTTCGGGCAGCGACGAAGATACATTCGGGCTGGTCAATACCAAAGAATTGGGAAGCCAGATCGATCAGTTTACCGGCGCCATCGCCGCCGTTGTTATCCCGATCACGATGATAATTCTGGTCGTCGGCGGGATTGTCGTAATGAATATTATGCTCGTTTCGGTGACCGAGCGAACATTCGAGGTTGGTTTAAGAAAAGCCCTTGGAGCGACACGTCAGCAGATTTTGCTCCAGTTTCTCATCGAATCGGCTTTGCTATGCGTCATCGGAGGCATAATGGGCCTGGTTCTGGCCGGCGGCGTGACGCAATTGATAACTTTCTTTGCGGGAATAACAATGCGTATTACGGTCGTTTACGTAGTTTTGTCCGTCGGCGTTTCAAGCATCATCGGCGTCGCCGCCGGCCTTTATCCGGCATGGAAGGCTGCGAGACTCGATCCGATCGTTGCACTGACGCAGAATTAGAAATCGTGAATCGTAAATCGTAAATAGGTCGGGCCACTTTTTTCTATTTACGATTTACGATTAACTATTTACCAGAAGTTATGACATTCACGACATCATTACCCTTCGAAGTGCTCAAGATGGCGCTCGACTCGATCCGGTCGCATAAATTTCGGTCGTTTTTGACGATTTTGGGCATAGTCGTGGGTGTCATTACGGCGATTGTGGTGGCGTCGATACTGACCGGCGTTCGCTCTTCGATGGTGGCAATTGTTGAGGAATACGGCACCAGCAATATCTACGCATTCCATCTGACGACCGGCTTTGGCGGAGCGAGCCGCGATGAACGAAACCGCAAACCGCTGACCGACGATGACGCAAACGCAATACTCGCCCAATCGACCGCGATCAACGATATTTCTCTGGTCGCCCCGCGAATTGGCTCGTTTAGCGGCGGCTTTGACGACAATCTCGTCTATGAAGGCAAAAATTACCGCTGGGCGCTGACCGACGGCGTGACGCCAAACCACATGGAATTGACCAATCTCGTTCTCAAGGCCGGCCGCTTTATCACCGAGGCTGACAACCAGCAGCGGCGAAATGTTTTAGTCGTCGGCGTGAACTGCGTCGATGCCCTATTTCCCGGCAAGGAGGACGATGTGGTCGGAAGGGTTGTCCGCATGAATGGTGAAACGTGGGAAATCGTCGGCGTGATCGAAAAGCGAAAGGCCGGTTTCTTTGGCGAGAACGAAGAGGACCGCAAGGTCTTCCTGCCCTTTAGAACGGCGAGAAAAGCAGCCCCCGACCGCGAAGAAGAACTTCTGGTAATACAAGCCAAGACCGGCCAATTGAAAGATGCCGTTGCCGAGGTCGAAGGTATTCTGAGACAGCGGCGAGGCGTCAAATTCGGCGATCCGAATAATTTCGATATAAAGACGGCCGATAATTTTATCGCCCAGTTCGACAGTATCATCGGCGGCGTCGGCATCGCGGCCATTGCCATCTCGTGCCTCGGACTGCTCGTCGGCGGCATCGGCGTAATGAACATCATGCTCGTCTCCGTCACCGAACGCACCAAAGAGATCGGCATCCGCAAGGCCATCGGCGCCACAAAGTCCGCAATCGTCCTCCAGTTCCTGCTCGAGGCCATGACCCTGACCTTCTTCGGCGGCATCATCGGCGTAGTCACCGCCATCGGCATCAGCAATCTGATAATGATCTTTGTGCCATCGCTACCGGCCCAAGTCCCGCTATGGGCGGTCATCGCCGGCCTCACCGTCTCAGTCGGAGTAGGCCTCATCTTCGGCGTCCTGCCCGCGCGCAAAGCCTCACGCCTCGACCCGATCGAATGTCTGCGGTACGAATAAAGTCGGAGCCCGGACGAGCCGTCCGGGCTCCAGTTCAACATTTCGCCCGCGTCATGGGAAAATCAATGCCGCTCGCCTTACCGTTCATCGTGCCCTCAATCCGGGCCGAAAGAGCGTCGGGTTTTGTGAGCCGGTAAATGATCCGCTGCGGAAAATCATGGGTCGGATTTTCAAATGTAACATCGCCCGGCGCCCATTTTACCAGCTTGAACGCAGTCTCTTCCTTGTTCTCCGATGGTTTGGAAATGTAATGAATTCCCGTGTCGTCCTCGACGATTCGGAGAAATTCAAACCCGGTCATCTTCCCGTTTCGAACGGTCCGCGACATGCCGATCATGGCACCGCCGTCAGCGATCATCCACTGCTCGGAGACGATCATTTTCTTTTCCGGTTTGCTAATCTCCCAGCAGCCTGAGATAAAAGCGAGCGACTGCAGCGTCGGTGTGTTTTCCTGTGCACCGGCACCGATGCCGAACCCCAGAATGATCGCCGTGCAAATAAGAATCTTTTTCATTTCGTTTCTTCGAATCCCAAATTTACCGGGCAGCGACCGGCACACATGAGCTTAATTCCCGGCTAATTCCTTCGCCCTCTTGCTATCGGCATCCGCCAAATCTTTGCGCCCCATCGCTTCGTAAATGATCGAGCGTTGACGATAACCTTCGGCGTCCTCCGGTCTGAGTTCGATGTATTTGTCCAAATCCCGCATTGCCTGTTCATAGTCCTTCTTGTCCCTGTAAACGAGGCCGCGATGAAGATAGGCGTTCCAGAATTTTGAGTTCACCTCGATTGCCTTGTCATAATCCGAGATTGCCCTTTCATAATCTTTTTTCAAGTAGTAGGTAATGCCGCGTCCGTCGTGAGCGTTAGGACTTTTCGGATCAAGATCGATGGCCCGATTGTAATCCTCGATCGCGAGATCATATTGATAATTCTCCCGATGAACAAATGCCCGGTTGTAATACGCGGTAAAATCTCTCGGATTGGTTTCGATCTCCTTAGTGTAAGAGCTGATGTCTGAGTCGTACCGAGCTTTCAAATTAGTGGCCGTCGCGAGCCATTTGTTAAAATCGCCATTCGAAGGAACCAATTCGAGTGCTTTTTGATAGTCCGCAATCGCTTCGCTATACGCTTTCTTGTTGTAATACGAATTGCCCCGAATGAAGTAGGCATTGCCATTCTTCGGATTTAGCTCGATTGAGTTTCCCAGTTCTACGATCGCCGCGTCATAGTTTTTTATTTCGTTATAGGCATTGGCGAGATTAAAAAAAACATGTGCATAATACGGCGCGATCTTGATCGAGGCTTTATAGTCACGAATCGCCGCATCATAATCTTTCCTCAACAGGAAAATATCACCGCGCCGGAACAATGGGTCTTCGTAGTTCTTATCAAGCTCGATTGCCCGTGTAAAATCTTCAAACGCCGCATCGTCTTCACCGCGACCGCGTCTCACAAACCCGCGCATATGATACGCGTCGGGGTAGGTTGGATCAGATTGGATGGCGGCCGTGAAACGATCGATTGCCATCTGCCGGTCGCCCCTGGTCAGGAATTCCCCGCCCTGTTCGGTCAAACCGATGGCTCTGACAAGGCTCGGTTTGGTGCTCGCCGTAATGATGATCCGCCGCTGTCGGGGCCTTCCAATCGCCGCCGACCGGTCGACTCGAATCGGTTCAGCCCGTTTCAGCGCTATCTTTTTGGGGCAGGCCGGCTTTCCGGGAACATCGCATTTCTGGCCATACGCCGCGCTGAGAGTTCCCGCGACAGACATCACGGAAAGAACAAAGAAAACACTTATCAAATTTCGGTGATGGTTCAACTTAATAATTTCTCTTGCCCCCTTCTTCTTTGTGATCTTTGATAAACCACTGCGCAAATTCCTTTTCACTTCGTATCCTTTGCTATTTGTTGACATCCCGAGCACATCGAAAGCCCGTAAATTCGTAGGATGTCCCACCGGTCGCCCGATACCCAAATCGGTACGTGGCGGTGGAGTAATCCCTCGCCAAATCAAAACTGCTTCCTCGAATAGTTTTTAGTTTCCTTTTACCCGCGTAAAGAGCGGGAAGAGTTCCTTCCGGATAAGCTTTGAAATCGCTCGCCGTCCATTCGCCCGCGTTTCCAACCATATCAAATACGCCAAACGGAGATGATCCCTTGTAACTGCCGACCTCGGCAAATGTCGCACTTGCGCCATCGGCATTCGCGATGTTTGGTATCCATTCTTTTCCCCAGGGATAAAGGCGACCATCTGTCCCGCGGGCGGCAAATTCCCATTCTTCTTCCGTCGGGAGACGTTTTCCTGCCCATGTTGCAAACTCGCCCGCATCTTTCCATGTTACCCCGACAACCGGATACTTTGCCTCGCCCTCGGCATAAGTATTCTTCATCCAACCCCGAGGCGAACGCCGGCGATTCGTCTGTTTTACAAATTCGGCATACTGTTCGTTTGTGACTTCGTAAATATCTATGAAAAATGGCCCGACCGCGACTTTGTGTGCCGGTGATTCTTCCGGAATTCCATTGTCACGGCCCATCATAAACTCGCCGCCCGGGACATAAACCATTCCGTCCGGTGGTTTTGGATTGGCATTGACGGGTATCGGATCGGCCCGCATCGTATTCGCAATCGTACCGCCTTTAGTGCCGGAGATGCCACGGATGATCGACCTCGCCGCCATGACAAACGAGATCAAACCGACGACGATAACGACGATCACAACGCTCCCGATACCTCCCGCGAGAAGTACTGGTCGTTTCCACTGGGCGATCTGAGTCTTGAGATCGTAGTGTGTGCTCGTTCCCGCGGGAACAACAATCGCGGGGGCGGCGGGCATGCTCCGTAGAGTATCTAGTTCCAGCGATTCAGCCGATTTCGCCGGGTCCACTTCCCACGTGTCCGTGCCATTTTCCTCCGAAGGTTGTGACGCGACAGATGTTTCTTTGATCAAAGGAGTTTCTTCGTTCAACTCGCTCAGATCTAACTTCTCATCAAACAGAGTGATCGCTCCCGGATCGACTACTCCATCGGCTACCTGCTGCTGAAAGCGGATTTTTAGGTTGTAGATCTCCTGCTCAACCACCGAACGCATGTCCTGGGCCGTCCGGAATCGCCTCGTCAAATCCTTCTGCAGCGCGGTCTCTACGATTTGCCGCAGTTCGTAAGGAATGCTCACCGGCAGAAGCTTTGGCTCTTCCTCGCGAATGGAAGATACCAACCCATAGATCGTGTCCGAACTATAAGGATGCTCGCCAGCGAGCATCTCGTACAAGATAACGCCCGCCGACCAGATGTCCGTCTGCCTGCTCTTGCCGCCGTCAAACGATTCCGGCGACATATACGTCGGGCTGCCCATCGCTATCGCCGACATCGATCCACCAGAAGCGATCCTTGAAATCCCAAAGTCGGTTATACGTGGACAATTGCCTTGAAGCAAAATGTTTTCGGGTTTCAAATCGCGGTGGACGACATTGCGGGAATGAAGGTGCTCGATACCGCTCAAAATACCGGTCATCATCTCAAGCGCCTTTTCGTGGGAAGGCGCCTTGCCTCCGCATCTACTCAACCATTCGAGCAGCGACCCGCCGTCGGCAAACTCACTGGCGATGATGATATGATCGCCGTCGACCATCATATCCAAAACCGACATCACATTCGGATGCCCGCTCGCCTCGATCCAGGTATCAATCTCAGCCTGGATCAGCTTCAGATTCTTCTCATCCCCTGTCCTCGGCAAAAACTTCAGCGCGTGACGAAACTTCCGCTTCGAAAACTGAATCTCCTTCTCCGCCAGCCAAACCACCCCGAACTGTCCCCGTCCGAGAAATCTAACAAGCGTATAATCGCCGACTTTGCCGCCTCTTTCCAACATTATTCGGATGTGAAATTGGGCACTACGAAAATAGTGAAAGTTTAAGCTACGATGTTAGCTTAATGAGCTAATCGAGGTCAATTGTTTGCTTGGACGGTGGTAGGGATTCGATTGATAATTGTTCCGACATTTCTTCTCTGTGATCTCTGTGTCTTCACTTCGTGCCCTTTGTGATAACGGTTTGTAAACACAAAGAACACAAAGAAATCCAAAGAGAAGAAATACGGCAACTTCTTTCCGTGTCGTTCCGTGGTTCGCTCAAAAAAAATAAACTGAAGCACGGAACGCACGGAAAGACACGGAACACATAGATCTCAACCTACTCGTCTTTCAACTGCTGCAACAGAGCTTCAACCTTATCCAGCTTGTCGAGCGGGAGGTTTTTAACGATGTCGGTAAATTTCTTGCCGGTGTCGCCGCGTTTCAGGCCGTGTATCGGATGGTCTTCGGCGGTAAGCGTGTCCTTCGACGGCGTCCAGTCAAACAGGTCGTTCGGCGTGCAGTGCAGCAGCAGACAAAGCTTCTCAAGGTGCTCGTCCTTGACATAGCGGGTGTAACCGTTCAAAAGATTACTCGCCGTCGAACGAATAAACCCGTTCTTCATCATAAACGTCAGATCATTATTGATCCCCCGCAACCTAAATACACGTCTCGGATTAAACCTAAGCATAATTCACCCTCGCAGTTTCGAGATGAATAAATAGCATTATGCGGGAGGATGGTGCACGAAATATGGAATGTGTTGAAAGAAACTAAGAATGTGTTGAAATTGCGAAGTATGTAGGCGAAATAAACTAAGAATACGTTGCGCATAGGTTCAATAAATATAACTATTTCTTCACAATTGCAGGAGTTAGTTGAAAGAAACTAAGAATACTATATAATAAATATGGAATATGGTGCAATTTCGCAGGAATTGATGCTCTTAACGCATTAGTTAAGAGAGAATGCCGACAAATGTTGTTCTCGTGAACTCCAAGGGATCGGATCAATGCCATAAATCTTCATCGCGCCTATAACATCACTCGAAACATCTTTATCGACATCGTTATATATTACATAGTTCTGCATTTGAGTTTCTCTTACTTGGCTAATATCGGTTAAAGCCATAATCGCAGAGAGAATTGGGTCTTTCTTTGGCGTATTAACCGCTTTGACTAGCCGCTCAGGTTTGGCTTGTGATGCAGGAATTAAGAAATCAACGTTGTGGTCAAACCCGCTTTTTCCGGTTAGCTTAATATCCTTCGAGAACACGATAAGATTGCTTCGGAAATACAATTCGACATCCTCCTTGAACAGGGAAAATATTGTTTCCTGTGCAAGGTTAAACATGTCGTTTACCGAAAGAATCGCTTGTAGTAAATAATGTTTCTTCTGTCCTAAATTCTGCGCGTTAGCATCGACATATAATTCATCGTTAGCATCGATCTTCACGCCGAATCCATTTAACGTAGTCTTGAGGATATTTTCTCGTTTAGGTGTGTTGATTTCGAGGCCGGACATTCTGAGATCCGCAATCGTATAACCATTGTCGGACAACTTAAACGAACCGTTATTTTTGATTAGAAAAATGTCAAGATGGTCATTATGACGGTCTAAGAATGGAGTCGAAATTAGACACACTTTTCCATCCTCCACGGTTTTTACGACCGTGTTGTCCTTTATCCATTTGAGATAATCGTCGATTACTTTTTTGCAATCCATTTCTTAAAATAACGGAGGTTCAATCACCGGGATATTCTTAATGTTGCAATAAACAAGAACCTTACTCAGTACTGCCGCCATATCATCAGATGCAACTACGCCAATTGTAGAAACCGGAAAAGCGAATTTATCATCGTAACCTTCTCTGTATAAATGAACGTGAGGCCCAGCGAATGAATCCCCGTCCGGATTGGTATGACGACCGCCATTATCATAGCGTATCAAAATAATTGTTTGCCGGTAGCGTTTATTGACCGTGAATTTTGAAAGTTCAATGCTGCCTCGGTGGAAGTCAAGCAGAAATTGCTCTCTCGTTGCCGGGGAGATGACTTTTCTTGTCCAATTAATGGGAGGAGGCCCGAGCTGAATCGTTGCGGACAAATCATCGAATTCCTTATCCTGGCCCATCAAGTAGTCGTATTCTGCTTGCGTAAGTGCCATGGTCTGTTTGTGACGACTGCCTCTAGCTTGCGTCGTAGCTTTGCAAGAGGAATTGTTTCGCGGCTTCTAAGCCCTCAGGCGTTGAAATAAAAATTTCTAAATCTCCGGTTCCATAATGTCCAATGTTACGGACGTCACGGGTAAAACCATCCTTCAAGTCAACAGTGTCAGGATCGATCTTTACATAAACGATCAGCTTCCCAATTTTCGGGTATATTTCCACGCAAGCAAAATTCTTGAGACGCTTGAAAGCAAAATAAAACTTTAAGGTATTCATCTGGACGTCATCACCAAGCGCCAATAGAAACGCTTTCATTGATTCAAACAAATCTTTAAGGTCGTCTTTAGCGCCGGCCAGATTTTCAGTCACTGTCCTTGGTGTTGACTGTGTCTTTGAGGGCCTTTTGGAAAGTGCTGCGGCTGAAATAGTGCCGTCTTGAGCTACAGTTGCATTTACAAGTTCGAATAACAGGAGATTTTCATCGAACTGGCGGTAACGAATCAATTCAATATTGCGGTTAATTTGTTGAACGGCGTGTTCGTCGTATTTGGTAAAATCACCTGCAATACACAAAAGTCTAGGGCTTGACCATTCAATCCCATCGGCTAATTGCTGTCCGAGATGTTTAATGACAAGGAGAATAAATTCTGCCTTGTGATCCATTAACCAATCCAAATAATAAAGTCCTTGGTTGATCACGTTTTCATTTATTGAACGTTTGTACTCGATTATTACCGGTCGACTGTTCTCATCGATTCCAAGCGTATCGATTCGACCACCGTGTGTCTTTCCCGTCGAATATTCCGACGCCAAAAAACGAACACCTAGGAAAGTGAAGAGGTTCTTCTCAATGGTAGTTTGAAGCGATTTTTCAAGCGCGACCGAGCGGCCTTTCAACTCGGACGCAGACGAGAAAGTTAATCGAAAAATCTTTATGTCGCTCATAGATGTTTGCGTTAAAAATCATAGCACATAAGAACCCGGTCGCTACCGCTCGCGGTTCTGACAGGAGGTTATTGCCTGTTCGAGGCGTAGTGGGCGGTTGGCAATAAGACATTTCTTTCGGCTATGCCGTCTGATGTGCGGAATGGCTATGCCTTACGTAGCGTGTTATAAAAGCTCACAAGGTTATGCCTCCGCTTTCGTTCCCGAAGGGCAAATAGCCACGACCCTTTAGGGCGTGGTCATTGGTCGCAAACAAACCAATAGGGCGTTTTTAACGTCCTTTCCATTCGGCGGCTTAAGCCACGACGCGGGTAAGCCCGTTGAAACGGGCTATAAATCAATTTCACAACTTAAACCACGCCGTAAACGGGCGTGGCTATGTGCCGCGAGGACGCGGAAAGGTAGCTTAAACCGCCTCAAAGACGCTTCGCGATGCGATGAAGAACCCGTCCCTGAAAGGGACGAACGCCCAACGTTTGGCTCATTTGTCCCCTTCAGGGACATTATTAGCGGGTGGCTGATGTCGTCGGGTTTCACCCGACGCTATTGCATTAGTCCCTTTCAGGGACAAGAAGTTAAATTGGGAGGCGATACGGAAAGGCATAGCCGTTTCCGCACATCGAGGGGCGAAGCCCAAGACGTTTGGTGACAGGGGCAATCAGTGCAAAATTGAAAATGCGAAACGCGGGTAATGCAAAATTGAGAATGCAAAATGCACAATTGGAAGAGGTTGGTCGGGGGTCGCCGACGGCGACGGACATTAAAGCCTGGGGTGAAACGAGTGGAGCGAGTGGAACCCTAGGTTGATGGCGAAAATGGTTTCCGTCCCTGTAGGGGACGAACATCATATTGCTTTGTTCGACGCCTTCAGCGTCGGTGCTGTTGAATGAATTTGACCTAGGGTGCCGTTCGCGTGGCTCTCTCTACCCCAGGCTTTAATGTCGGTCGCCGTTGGCGACAAAATCACTCGGTTGCTACCGCTCGCGGTTCTGACGTCACGCTTCACGCGGCGGATGCATACGGCCATGGAAGGCAATTGGGGATTGAGAACGTAGGCAATGCACAATTGAGAATGCAAAATGCACAATTGGCAGCGGTTGGCGGCGGTATGAATGCAGTAGCCCGCACGGAGTAAGGGCGTTTATGGCGGACCACAGATCATCGAGCCAACCGCGACGTTTCCCAGGCTTGAATAAACCCCGACAGCGCCCTTACTCCGTGCGGGCTTCTGCTTTAGGTCCGTGTCATTCAGCGTCGAAAAATCGTGTGTAATCGCGGGCGGAGTGGATTATTCTGAGTATTACAATCTCGTCGGCGGTTTCCGTGTAGAAGATAAGGCTCTTGTGAAATCCACGAACGAACCACATCCTTACATCTATCTTGTCTTGAAACCGACGCACACTGCCAATCTTTGGAGCATTGCGGATGTCTTCAAGCGTGGTTTCAAAGGCATCGAAGAAGCGGTCAGCGACCTCCGGATCGTCTTGGGCAATATACTCAGCCGTCTCGACCAGGTCGGTCAGGGCTTGGGGCAGCTTAACGACCTTCATTTTACCGCGACCCGATTCTCAAGACGTTCCTTGACGATTTGCCTTGCATTGTCAATGTCGCCCTTAGTCAACGGAGATGGTTCGCCGCTGGCAAAAGCTTGAGCGATTACCGCATCAAATCGGCCCGCTTCAAGATCGTCGGCGATCCGCCTGTCCCAAAGTTGTTCGTGATAGCGTTCGAGCCACGTCATCAATTCCGCCACCTCCGGAGCAGGAAGTTTCCGTATCGCTGTTTTCATTTCTGTAATGCTCATAACTCAATACTATTTCACGCTTCTGTCTTGGTCAACAAATTCCTTTGTTTTCGTCCCAAAATTACCTCAGTTCAACGGTCTGCTCATACGTCGGCACGACCACATTCCACCCAAATCGCTCCCTGATATGTCCGGCCATGGCTTCGGCGGCTTCGGGTTCGCCGTGGGTTGTGAAGGCCATTTTTGGGGTGGTTTTGAGGCCCGAGAGCCAGCGGAGGACGGCTTTCCAATCGGCGTGGGCTGAGAAACCTTCGACCTTTTCGACGTGGCAGCGGACGGGTATCCAGTTTTTCATTATTTTCACTTCACGCTCGCCGTCCTGGACGCGGCGTCCGGTCGTCCCGGCGGCCTGGTAGCCGACGAAGACGACGGTTGCGTTTTCGTTCGGTAAGACACGCATCGCGTGATGCAGGACGCGTCCGCCGGTCAACATACCCGAGGCCGAGATGATAATGCGGGCGCCTTTCATTTCGTTTAGGCGTTTTGATTCTTCACGCGATGATGTGGTCGTCATCGACGCGGTGCGGAGCGGATGGCGTTTGTGGGCGAGGATCGAGGCGTATTCGCGGTCGTGCTCTTCGTGCCAGCGGTTATAGACCTGCGTCGCCTGTGAGGCCATCGGGGAATCAACTATGACCGGCAACACAGGGATACGCTTTTGCTCCTCGAGCTCGCGGATCATATAGAGAACTTCCTGCGTACGTCCGACCGCAAATGCTGGTATCAATATCGGGCCGTTTCGCTGCGCGGCTTCATTTATGATCCTCGCCATCTGTGTTTCAGAATCAATGTCGCCGTGCAGACGGTCGCCATACGTCGATTCGCACATTAGATAGTCGCAATCCGGCGGCGTGGCCGGGTCTTTTACTATCGGCTGGTCGTAATGGCCGAGGTCGCCGGAGAATAAGAAGCGAATCGAGCCGGAAACACGACCGGTAGGGAGTGTGCGCCTTTCAGATAATGCGACCTCGGCGTCTCGGGCACCCTCGCTACCGCTCAGGTTTCCGCCCATTTCGACGAGCACCAGGCTTGCACCTATTATATGACCGGCGACCAGAAAACTTGCGTTAATCCCTTCGCAAATCTCGACCGGATTGCCGTCGTTTGGAACGGGCCGCAATAGATCGAGTGTTGCCCGAGCATCATCTTCGTCATATAGAGGCAATGCCGGCGAATGGCGGGTCAGATTGTGCCTGTTGCGGTAATTTGCTTCCTCTTCCTGAAGCCGCGCGGAATCGGGAAGCAATATCTTTAACAAGTCGCCGGTCGCACGCGAGGTGAAGACAGGACCGTTGAAACCGAGTTTGACGACACGCGGCAAAAAACCCGTGTGGTCAATATGCGCGTGGGTGATAATGACGGCGTCGATGTCTGCCGGTACAAATGGCGGATCCTGCCAATTCCGTTCGCGCAATTCCCTTTGGCCCTGAAACAATCCGCAATCGACAAGTATTTTTTTGCCGTTGTGCTCAAGAAGATATTTCGAACCAGTCACCGTTCCGACGCCGCCGTAAAAAGTTATTGTTGCCATATTCATTGAATATACAGCAATGCGGAAGCCGATGAAATTTGACTGGCGAGCAGGATGGTCGCCGCTCCAGTCAAGTCACCTTGATAATCGGGTCGAATAGATACATAATGCCTTCCAACCTGCATTTTCAAAAAGAACAAATTCCAAGGAGCTCTTGCCGTGCATAAACTGCGTCTGTCGTTTGTATTCGTTTGCTTGTCAATATTTTCCGGTTCCGCGCTTCTCGCTCAGGGACCCACGCCTCCGCCAACTCCGTCACCTACCCCGGCCGGCGATTCGACGAGAACAACCGTCGTAGCCACGACACCGTCACCGACCCCGACTACGACCCCGACACCAGCTCCTGATCCGATGGGGTCGGCGGTATTTTCCGGCCTGCGGTTCCGCTCAATCGGCCCGGCGGTGACATCGGGACGCGTGATCGCGTTCGCGGTTGATCCCACCGATCGGACAAAGTATTATGTCGCGGTCGCATCGGGCGGCGTCTGGAAAACAGTTAACGCGGGCACCACATGGACTTCGGTTTTTGACAACGAAGGCGCGTTTTCTATCGGAGCAGTCGCTCTTGACCCCAAAAACCCGGCCACCGTCTGGGTCGGTACGGGCGAACGCAACAGCCAACGAAGTGTCGGTTACGGCGACGGCGTTTACCGTTCGGACGACGGTGGCAGAAGCTGGCGAAATGTTGGATTGAAAACGTCGGAACACATTGGCCGCATCGCCATCGATCCGAGAGACAGCAATGTTGTTTTCGTCGCAGCCCAAGGCCCATTGTGGTCGCCCGGCGGCGAACGCGGGTTGTACAAAACCACCGACGGTGGCCGAACGTGGAAACAGGTCATCACAATCAGCGAGAACACCGGCGTGACGGACGTTGTGATCGACCCGGCGAATCCCGATACGATGTACGCCGCCTCGTGGCAGCGTCGGCGTCATTTTTATACGCTGATAAACGGCGGCCCCGAAAGCGCCATCTACAAATCGACCGATGGCGGCAATACGTGGGCACGGCTTCGCTCCGGTCTGCCGCCGGGCGATCTGGGGCGCATCGGCCTTTCGATTTCTCCGGCAAATACGAACGTCGTTTATGCGACGGTCGAAGCAAGCGGAATCCTGAGCGGCGTTTTTCGCTCAAACGACCGGGGAGCAACTTGGGAACGTACCAGTCCGAGCATTGCTCAGGGAATGTACTATGGGCAAATAGTTGCCGATCCGAAAAATGTTGATCGCGTCTATATTCCTAACGTGATTTTCCAGGTGTCCGACGACGCGGGTCGGACACAGCGCCCGCTGGGCGAACGGCTGAAGCACGTCGATAATCACGCTATTTGGGTCGATCCGAACAATACCGATTATATCCTGGTCGGCTGCGACGGCGGCGTATATGAGAGCTTTGACCGCGGCTCAAATTGGAATTTTAAGGCGAATCTGCCTGTTGCTCAATTCTACGATGTTGTTGTCGATACTGCCCTGCCGTTCTACAACGTCTACGGCGGGACGCAGGACAACAATTCGCTCGGTGGCCCGGCCAAAACCCGAAGCACCGCCGGCATCGTCAATTCGGATTGGATAGCGACCAATGGCGGCGACGGATTTAAATCTCAGGTCGATCCATTGGACCCGAACATCATTTACGCCGAGAGCCAGAACGGCGGGCTGGTCAGATTTGATAAACGCACCGGCGAGCGCGTCGGCATCGCACCGATCGAGGGCAAGGACATCGAGTCGCAGCGTTACAATTGGGATGCGCCATTTATCATCAGCCCGCATTCAAACACTCGGCTCTATTTTGCCGGTCATAAACTCTATAAAACCGACAATCGCGGCGACGATTGGAAGGCGATCAGCGGCGACCTGTCCCGCAGCCTTGACCGTAACGCTCTGCCCGTCATGGGAAAGATCTGGGGGCCGGACGCGGTAGCGAAGAATCAGTCAACGGCTTTGTACGGCAACGCATCGGCGGTTTCCGAGTCTCCAAAAAAAGCGGGGCTGATCTATATCGGAACCGACGACGGGCTGATTCAGGTAACCGAGAACGACGGCCAGAACTGGCGAAAGATCGACAAATTTACCGGCGTTCCCGAAATGACATACGTAACCCGCGTTTTGGCGTCACAGCATGACGCGGACACGGTTTACGCTCTCTTTAACAATCACCAAAACGGCGACTTCAAACCATATCTGATGAAAAGCTCCGACGCCGGCAAAACATGGGCGTCGGTCAAAGGCAACCTGCCCGAACGCGGTTCGCTCTATGCCATCGCGGAGGATCATGTGAATCCGGGCCTCCTGTTTGTCGGCACGGAATTCGGCGTTTTCTTCACAGTCGATGGCGGGACAAAATGGGTGCAGATGAAAGGTGGATTGCCGACCATCGCCGTCCGCGATATTGCTATTCAGAAAACCGAGAACGATCTCGTTCTGGCCACGTTCGGACGCGGGTTTTACGTCCTGGACGACTATTCCGCGCTGCGTCAGGTCAAGCGGGAAAGTTTTGCCCAAGGCTCGATTCTTTTTCCGGTCAAAGATGCATTGATGTACGTGCGCTCAAATGCGAACTTCGCCAGCTCGCAGGGAGCGTCGTTCTTCACCGCGCCAAATCCGCCATACGGGGCGACCTTTGCGTTCTATTTGAAAGAAGCTCCAAAAACGCTGCGTCAGAAACGGCAGGACGCTGAACGTGATGCGGAGCGCAAGAAACTGCCGATGCGCTATCCTTCGATCGACGAATTGCGGATCGAATCCGAAGAAACGCCGCCAGCCCTGATTTTCACAATCACCGACCCGGACGGCAAGATCGTCAGGCGTCTCAACGCTCCCGCCGGACAAGGTGTTCAGCGCGTCGTCTGGGATATGCGTTACACTCCACCTTCGATCTCCGCCACGCCGCCCCAGCTTCCGGCCGGCGTGACACTTCCCGATGGCGTCACTTTTGGTCCGCAGGGCCCGCTCGTGATGCCCGGAAAATATACGGTCACGTTGGCGATGCGGGTCAATGGCCTTGTGACCGCGATGCCCGGTTCGCAGAGCTTTGATGTTGTCGTCGAAGGCCGCGAAAGAATAACCGACGTCGAACGCGGCGTTCTAGCCGAATTCCAACGCAAAGTTTCCTTGCTTCAACGCTCGGTGGGCGGTGCGTCAGAGGTGGCGACTGCAACCAAAACGCGCGTCGGCCTTCTAAAACGTGCCGCTCAGGACGCTCCGGTCGACAATAAAAACCTGATAGAACAGGCCGAGGCTTATGATAACGAGATCGACTTCCTGCTCAATCAACTGCGCGGCGGGCGTGAGAATTCCGACATCCCGCCGCCGTCGATAAGTTCGCGTGTCAACAATATAGCGGGCACGATTCGCCTCTCAACGGTCAAACCGACACAGACGCAGCTCGACCAATTTGAACTTTCAACCGCCGAATTCGCGCCTATTTTGGCGAGACTGCGAAAGCTGGTCGAAGCCGATTTGCCTAGATTTGAAAAGATGCTTGAAGAAGCGGGCGCACCGCTGACGCCGGGGCGGCTGCCGCAATAGGAAGGCGCGGATTGGCGTGGCGAGCAGGCTGCGTACCACTCCCGTCGTTAATTCACGAGCTCTTTTGGAAACCATAGCACCTTTGGAGGCTCAGGCGACTTCGCCTGCTCCTTTCGAAGGCGCGCGAGCGTCAGCAACTGAGCGGGCGTTTCGCCGTCGAGGCCAAACGTCGCCCAGCCGACGTTCAATTCGATCTCGATCGATTGACCTTCGCTGATTTTCAGCTTTCGACCAAAAAATCCGGTGTGAATTCTCGCAACAATCTCGTGAGAGATCTCTTTGGTTGCCGTCGGCAGCACCGCCAGGAATTCGTCGTTCATCGAGCGTACAAAAAAGTCCATCTGCCGCAGATTGTCTCGTGCAATCTCAGCAACAAAATTCAGGACGCGGTCGCCAGCCGCATGACCGTGACTCTGATTGATCTCGTCGAAATTCTTGATATC
Organism: Chloracidobacterium sp.; assembly: GCA_031430895.1. GTDB lineage: Bacteria > Acidobacteriota > Blastocatellia > Pyrinomonadales > Pyrinomonadaceae > OLB17. The sequence goes on from JANPCJ010000111.1 coordinate 21,290, forward strand.
CATGGCCAGGACCGTAAGCGGCCGACTCTCTTGTTTACGCTGAGACTCGGCGATCTGGTTTTCGAGAATCAGATAGAAGGCGCGTTCATTCGGCAGGTCGGTCGTCGAATCAGTTAGCGCGTTCATTCTGCTGCGCTCAAACGCTACCGAGCTTAGAATAAGGGGAGCGACGCGAGTCCCAATGGCTTCGAGCAACGAGCGGTCCGGTTCGAGTCTTGCGTCCACAGCATCAAATGACAGCTCCAGAACTCCAAAAAGCTCCAATTCGCTAAACAGCGGGATAGCCGCAAAGCCCTGTGAATCCCCTTTACCGTGTCGGGAACTTTTTATAAACCGCACCTCCCGCATCGCGTAACATTGTCCGGCAATTTCCTCATCAAATTCCAAACCTGCATGATCGGCGTCAGTCGCGGCAACTTCGAGACGTGTTTGCGAAGCATCGACCAGGAATAATGCTATTCCGCTCAACGGCACGATCATTCTTACACGGCTGCCAACCAGTCTCAGTGTATCGCCTGTCGTTAATGATCCGGCGAAGTATTCGTTCGCCTCGTCAAGACCGCGTAGATTTTGTTCAAGGTCGGCGCCGGATGTGAATTCAGACTCGATGAGATCAGTGCGTCGTCCGCTCTGCCAGAAAGACAGCCCCAAAGCGAGGGTTATCAACACGGCGAGGATGGCGGAAAATCCGCCCACCTTTACCCCGACGTCGACGGTCGAAATTGCCAGCAAAAACGTCGAGACAATTGCAATTAGCGAAAAGAATATGATCAACAGCGTGAATGCAGAGGACGCAAGTGTGCCGCCACTGTCACGGCCGGTTTCTTCGGAATTCATCATTTTGAGGAAAAGATCGGGGAAAAAAGAACTAAAATCTGGAAGAACTGCCAATTTCGAAGATAACTTTTTACGCCAAACCAAGTCAAGATTTAATTTGCGGCCCAATAAACGCGGGCACGCAACGAACCTTTGTTGAAAATTTGAAGAATGTGCAAAAAATAAATCAAAAAAACATCATTTTTCGTTAATTTTGGGTTGACTATTGCGTTCGCGGTGACTATATTGACGTTTGCCTTGAATAGAAAGAGTTCAGGGCAAAACGGCTGTGTCCGATCAGTCGAACGCTACTAATAATATAAATAAAATCTTTGAGAAAGATAGGAGTCAGATAAAATGAGAAAAGTAATTGCACTTTCAACAGTTCTTGGTTTGAGCGCTCTGGGCATGGCCTGCGGCGAAGCGGCTAACAATGCCCCGGCAAACAATAAGCCGGCTACCCCGGCGAGCACACCGGCAGCGATGAGCACACCGATGAGCACACCGATGACCGCTAACAACTCGATGTCGAATAGCTCGACAGCGAACAACAGCTCTATGAAGCCGGCTAACAGCACGATGAAGCCAGCTAACAACATGGCTGCTAACAATTCGGCCATGAAGCCGAACAAGCCATAATCAGACAATAGGCAAATTGCCTAAGAATCGAGAGCACCTTGTCTTCGGATGAGGTGCTTTTGTCTTTCAGTGAACAAGCCGATAATCTTTGCGATTGTTCATATTACAATCTTTCGTATTTTAACGGTTGACTTAGACGCCGTTGATAACTATATTGTCGAATGTTCCTAAAATAAGGAAGATTCGGAACTCGGGTTCGTTTTTAATTCGTCCCGATGATAAAAAAATTAGATCTAATCTTTGAAGAAGACAGGAGAATCGTTAAGTTATGAAAAAAATAATTGCTCTTTCAGCAGTTCTTGTAATGGGCGCCTTAGGAATGGCTTGCGGCGGAGCTGCAAACAATACTGCGGCCAACAACACAAATCGGACGGTGGCGAATGCTATGAACTCGGTGGCGAATGCAGCTAACACGGCGGCTAACGCCGCTCAAACGGCGGCAAATACTATGGCGAATACTGCCAACGCGATGGCGAATTCCGCTAATGCGATGTCAAACAGCTCCATAAAACCGGCTAGCAACATGGCCGCTAACAATTCCAACATGAAAAAGCCGTAGGTTGAACCTTCGGATTTTTTAGAACTCAGGCTCGATTCGTCCCGGACGGTCGAGCTTTTTTATTAGAAGCTTGTTGCCATCCCCTAGACCAGAAGAGCCCGCAAATCGGCGACATCCGTCACTGGCCGTTGGCAAACAAAGTTCTCGCAAACATATGCCGTCGCCTTAGCGTCGATTATCTGGCGACCCTTCAAAAGAGGGATCGATTCGGAATCGGCGTCGGCATCAGTTGACAAGACGAACACCGCGTTTGGCAGATACGCCCGATGGACTTCTCGTGCCATCTCATTGTCTTTCGGCCCAATGATGACGACTTCTTTTGTCTGGCGCAAATAAAATTCCAGAGCGGATAAGGCACGGCCAAAGCCCTGTGGATGCCTTTGCAGCTGCGAAGCCGTAAGCCGCAGCACCGTCACCGCAAAACGCTCGTATTTCTCGTCGCCCACGAGCCTGGCAAGTTTTAGCAATACATCAGCGGCAACGGAGTTTCCCGACGGCGTCGCGTTGTCGTAAAAATCCTTATTGCGGACGATAAGGTCTTCATGATCGTTCGAAGTAAAAAAGAAAGCCCCGCTGTCTTCGTCCCAGAATTCCGTTATCATCAGATCGGCCATCCGTCGGGCTTCTTGCAAATGGACGATCTCGCCCGAAACCTGATACAGCACAATCAGTCCGTCCGCGACGTTCGCGTAATCTTCGATGTACCCATTCAACTTCGCCGAACCATCCTTCCATGTCCGCAAAAGACGGCCGTCCATTTGCAAATGCGTGAGAATAAATTCAGCGTTGCGTTTGGCAACCTCCAGATACTCGTCACTGGCCAGTATTGCCGCCGCATCGGCAAATGCCCCAAGCATCAGGCCGTTCCATGCCGTCAACACCTTTTCGTCGCGGTTGGGTTTGATACGCTTCTCGCGTTCAGCGAATAGCACCGCTCGCGCGCGTACAATAACCTCGTTCAGACGCTCTTCCGTGATGGCCAGAACCTCGGCAGCGGCGGTCGTCGTATTTCGGACATTGAGTATGTTGTTCTCCTCAAAATTCCCTCGCTCCGACACATCGTAAAAGAAGGTGAATATACGCCCGTCATCCTCGCCCAGGATTTCATTGATCTCCTCACGCGTCCAGACAAAGAACTTCCCTTCCTCGCCCTCGCTGTCGGCGTCCTGTGTCGAATAAAACCCGCCTGACGCATCCAGCATCTCGCGCCGCACATACTCAAGCGTCTCGACGGCGATCCGCTTGTAAAACTCTTCCCCGGTCACCTGAAACAGGTGGAGGTAAATGCGAATGAGCTGAGCATTGTCGTACAACATTTTCTCAAAATGCGGCACCAGCCAGATCGCGTCCACCGCGTAACGGTGAAATCCGCCGCCAAGTTGATCGTAAATCCCGCCGAGCGCCATCTTGTCACAAGTGTGGCGAACGATCTCCAACGCCCGTTCATTCCCCGTCCGGTGATGATAACGCAGCAGAAACTCGAGCGACATTGCGGGCGGAAACTTCGGAGCGCCCCCAAAGCCGCCGTTTACCGGGTCAAACGTCCGGGAGAAACTCGAGAACGCCATTTCAAGCAATTCCATCGAAAGCGCGCCAGAGCCAAGCGTCGCCGCGCTAAGTTTCCGAAGCTCGCCGACGATCTCATTTGCCGACGTTTCGAGTTCGTCACGCCTTTCACGATAGGCTTCCGAAATGCTTGCTAAGATCTGCGGCCAGGACGGCATGTTGTAGCGGGAAACGGGCGGAAAATACGTCCCGCCAAAGAACGGCTTTTTATCCGGTGTCAAAAACACATTCATCGGCCAACCGCCGCGGCCCGTCGTCAACTGAACGAAATTCATATAGATCTGATCGACGTCCGGGCGCTCTTCCATATCGACCTTAATGTTTACGAAGTTCTCGTTCATGATCACCGCCGTGGCCTCGTCCTCAAACGACTCATGCTCCATTACGTGACACCAGTGACACGCAGAATAGCCAATGCTAACAAGCACGGGCTTGTCCTCGCCCTTAGCCTTCTCAAAGGCTTCCTCGCCCCACGCATACCAATCCACAGGATTATGAGCATGTTGAAGCAGATAGGGACTGGTCTCGTTGATTAATCGATTCATGTTTAGAGTTCACGCTTCAGCGTACTGCTTTTTCTTAGGCAGTTTGCAAAATACGAACTTCTTTCTCCAACCTGCCCGCGAGTCTGTCCTTCACGGTTTCCAAGTCAAAACGGGTCTGAAGATTTATCCAAAATTGCTCCGACAACCCGAAATAACGTGAAAGCCGCAACGCCGTATCCGGGCTGATGCCGCGCTTGCCCAATACTATCTCGTTAATTCTCCGCGGCGGAACGGTTATGTCGGCCGCAAGCCGATATTGAGAAATGCCAAGCGGGACAAGAAATTCTTCGAGGAGGATCTCGCCGGGATGAATAGGTGCTAATTTCTGCGAATTCATTTTAATACTCCTAATGATAGTCAACGATCTCAACATCGAATGCGTCGTTGTCGAACCAAACAAAACAAATTCGCCACCGACCGTTAATCCGAATACTGTGCTGTTCCTTACGGTCCCCTTTCAGCTTTTCCAGGTGGTTGGTCGGATTTCTCAAATCTTCGATGTTCTCTGCTGCGTTCAGAATTTCAAGCCTTCTGCGAGCGGCTTTTTGCAACTCGCTAGGCAACTTGCGCGAAAACTCACGATTGAATAATTTCTCGGTTTCCTTATCGGAGAAACTTTTGTCATCGGCCCTATAATAACGCATCGCGTTATTATGTGCAACTGACAGGTATGCAGCGGGACTTGAACAAGCTTCGGAACTTTATTCGTCCGTCTCGACAAGATCGTAAGGTATGCGCTGCCCGAGCAGCCGCGTTCCGAATATCAGTCCTGTCCAGATGAGAAGGCTGACGCCGGATACGGCCCAGCCGATATTGGCGACGAGGGCGTCTTCGAAGAAGATACCCGCGAAGATAAGCGGGAACGCAAAAAAAGCGATGCGGAGGGCCGTCTTTTTTGAGCTTTCGACGGTTTCGAGCATATTGACCCGGCCGATCTCGAGCTCCATATATTCGTCGTTGGAGTTTAGGTTAGAAAAATACTCGGCCTCGATTTTTGACCAGCGTCTTAAAGAGGGCGTTTCGGCGATACGCCCGGCGGTGGAGAAATGATGTATGACGTGGGCGATTTTCCCTTCGCGGAGGGCGATCTCGGCCAGGCCGCGAGCGGTTCGAAAGTTTTCGCCGATGCTCTCGAGCGCGTTTTGAAAGACATTTCCCGCCCGCCGCCACTCGCCTATTTGAAAATACCACTCGCCCAGCCGGACGAGAAGTTCGCCGTCATCCGCCGCCCGCCTCTCGGAAAGGCGCAGGGCGGCGAGCGCCCGCCGTTCCAGTTTGTTATCCCGCTCGACACCGGCAAACGAGTGGAGACATCGGGCGAATTCAAACAACAGTCGGGCATCGGCGGGCCGCACGATCAACGCCCGCCGAAATGCTTCAAGCGCTTGCAACAGGTGGCCTGAGAGTCTAAGCTCATTCGCCAGATTCCGAAGATCGTCAACCTTTTCCTCGGCCGGCAGATCGACGGTCACAGTATTTGCAGCCGGTTTCTTACCGTGGCCTCCGGCACTGTTAAACGAGCTTTCCAGAACATCCGCCGCCGGAATCCGCGAAACTTCGGCTTTGCGCAAGGTTTCCCTGGGATCGGCAAGATGATCGCGCAGCTCGATCGAACGGTTGTCGAGTACATTATCCGAAAGCAGCGGCAGAATGCTCTTTACGATACGCCGGTAGTCCTCGCCGCCCGAAGCGACGGTGATGCTCAGACCCTTGCCGCGGATTATGGTCCGGTAGCGGTAAAGAACCTTGCCGCCGCGCTTCAACGCACGCACGGCCTCAGTCTCAACCTGTTCGATGTCGGATATTTTTAGCCGGCGGCGCGACGCATTGAACCACGACCAAATTCGCGGCACGAAGCCGGTTCTTAGAAGGCGTTTTCCGTCGAAACTGATTCTATCGTTGAGGGCCAAGAATGGAATAAATATCCATGAGAGGCCAAACAGGATTGCTCCGGCCAGATCAACCTCTATATAGAAGAGAAACGCGGAAAAAAATGAGCTAAGTAGAAGTACCGAGAAGTAGCTTTGCGGCGAAACCCGAATAGATATCGGCGGCTGAATAAGCGGTGCCACAGCCCTTCTGCGGTTTGCGCCGCTGCCGCCAATATCTGTTTTCTCAATATCGTTTCTCAAAGTACGATCAAGGCGCCGGTTCCCCCAAATCTATTGGATGCTGATCGGAGGTACTCCGCCGCCAAAAGGCGATTCGGGTGCGGGCTCGACGATCAGCTTCGCGCGTTCCGGGTCAAGTTCGGTCAGCTTTTTCTTGGATTCCGTTGCGGTTTCGGTAAGGCGGATTGGTTTGCCGTCGCGGTCTTTTGCATCGCTCGCGGCTTTGGCGATGTTAAAATAAATATCTGCGGCTTCCGTTGTCTTGCCTTGTTTTTGATAAATTTTTGCTATCTCGAAATTGACGGTATCCTTGGCGACCAACGAATTATCGAGCGCGGCCAACTGCTGATACAGCGTCAAGGCTTCATCAATCTTGCCGTCGTCGACCCGTGTCTGGGCAAGGGCAAATTTCGCCATTTTACCCACCGGTGAGTCAGCCGCAACGAGACCCTCGAGTTCCTGGATACCCGCGGGACGATCGACATTCAAACGATTAACAGCGACAAAATATTTTGCCTTTTCGCCCACCGCGCCGCCGAATTTATCGGCCACGGCCTGAAATTCCGCGATTGCGGCTTCGGCCCGCTCTTTCTCGGTCTTAAAGGTCTTGGCAGTCGCACCTGCGGCCGGCGGCGTCTCGGTTACCTGGGCCTGCGAGGTTTCGATCGCTTTTCCTAAGGCGGCCTGCGCGGCTCCCTCTGAGCCGCGGCTCCATCGCATAAACAGAAAAACAAGAATCGCCACAACAACAACAGCGCCGACGCCGTAAAGGATCGTTTTGCCCTTGCCCTCGAGCCTTTTGCCTACATCTTCGAGCCGATGGTCAACTTGCTCCTGTAGCGGGTTTACGTAAATCTTCTTCTCGGTCGGCGTCGCCGCCGCCGCTTGAAGCTGTTCGAATCGTCTTTTTCTAGCCATTATAAAAAAAACTGCAATTTCCGGACTCGCGCGCGTTGTATAATCGACGTGAGCCGTATTTTTTCCAAAAGAGTTAATTTAACTTAATTTGGCGGCTAGAGCAAACAAAGACGTAACTCGGATAGCGTTTTCACATTAATCGGCGGTAGGGTGAATTTATTTGCGACTTTGCTCCCTTGCAAGGGAATCTGCTCGCGCAAAGCCGCGAAGTCGCAAAGAGAACGGCAAGGAGTACCTGGATGCGATCATTATTTCAGGTTTTAGGGAACAAATCGAAATTTCCGGTGTCTAACATTACAGTCCGCAAGAAAAGCGGACGCAGCAATAGAGTTTCCCGCGATGCGGGAAAGCAAAAGGCGGGCGATGGTCTTCAGTAAGTCGATTGTTTTTGACCACGAAGAAATTGGGCGGGCCGCGGCGTCCCCATCGTCCATTGCCCAGAGTTCGGAACGACAGGCATTTATTGACAAATTAAAGGCCGGCGATGCGGCGGCGTTTGAAACGCTTATCGACCGGTATTCGGGCGATATTTACGCACTCTTATTCCGGCTCACGGAAAACGCCGAGGAGGCGAGCGATCTGACGCAGGACACGTTTCTCCGGGCGTTGAGGTCGATAAAGGGCTTTCGCGGCGAATCGGAATTGAAAACCTGGCTGTTTCGCATCGCCATCAACGAATCGCGAAACCGATTCCGATGGTGGAAGCGGCGAAGGCGTGACGTGACGATCTCGCTCGACGCGACCATCGGCGATTCGAATACAACGATTTCGGATACGCTGGCCGACCGCTCGATCAGCCCGGAGGACGAGACCCTTTTGCGGGAACGCCAATACGCGTTAAAGGCCGCGTTGCTTGACATCCCCGAGGTTTATCGCGAGGCCATAGTGCTCTGCGACATCGAAGGTCTCACCTACGAGGAAACGGCCGCCGCCCTCGACATTGGACTCGGAACGGTGAAATCCCGTATTTCGCGAGGCCGCGAAGAACTGCGGCGACGATTGAAAGATTTTTGAAAACTGAATGAATGGCTGACTCGCCCCGGTCTCGTTTTTAAGACTAAATAAAATCGGTGCCAAACGATAGGTCAAAGAGAGCGAAAGCCGCGCTTCGTCAGTCTTGAAAGGGAATTTTCGGCGGTTGTTTGAATCGACCAGCAACAAGTCGTGATATTAATTGCCGAAAAATCCCCGATCGAACAAAACGGATCGCGACGACGCGTTGTTACCTGACGGCAGATAACAGCCGGGGTCAGTCAGCTATTCATTCTTCGGAGGCGGACCTTTTCCGTGTTGTTTTGTGTATTCCGTGGTCAATCTTCAGAATCAAGGAAAGTGAAACCACGGACTCCAAAGAACGGATCGCTGAGGTAATGCAAGATAAGCAATGAAATGCTCAGATTTGCAATTTAATTTATCGCTATACTCGGACGGCCTTCTGGGCGACGCCGAGAGCGGGACGATTGCGACCCATCTGGCTATTTGCCCGCTGTGCCGCCAGGCGTCCGGTGAGATTCGCGACATCCGTGCCGGTCTGCGTCAAATCAGCCGTCCCGAGATTTCGGCCGCACTGAGAAATTCTCTCAAAAGCTCTGTCCGATTAGATTTACGCAGTGGAGGACGGTCGTGGCTCCCGTTTTCAGCCGACATGCGAGATTTGCTTCAAATGCGCGTGATGCCCTATGGTGTTGGTGTTTTTGCGTCGGTCATAATCGGCTTCACGTTTCTGACCATGATGTTTTCAGGCATGCTCAGACCCGGCAACGCGGCGGCGACGGCACGAGGCGGCAATTCGACGATAATGCTCGCCACAAACTCGAGTCCATTTTCAGATCAGGGCTCCGCCTATATCTCGCCATCCGACTTCGCCCAAACCCGTCTTGGCTACGGCAGCGAATCGCCCAGCATTAACCCGCAGGGAGCGCTCATCGCCCTGACAAAATCGCTTGTTCGCGGTGGAATGAAGGATGATGAAGTGGTCGTCGTCGCCGATGTCTTTGGCAACGGCCTCGCCCAAATAGCCGAGGTAATCGAACCATCACGCGACAGCCGCGCGGTAATTGATCTGCAAAGAGCCCTCGAATCCGACCCCGCCTACGCCGCCTTCGTCCCCGCAAACATCGAAAGCCGCCCCGACAGCGTCAGAGTCGTCTTAAAATTTCAGAGCGTGAATGTTCGGACTGGAGAAAGACCTGTTAAGTCCCGGCGATAGAATGGTTGGGTTTTGGGGTTTTTTCTAATTCAAATTTGAGATTTCAGATTTCAGATTTTCAGAATTCAGATAAAGCAGGTTGAAAGAACAAAACCAAAAACCGAAAACCAAAACCTCCACTCTTTACATCCTATCAATTTCCTCCCGCAGCTTCTGGGCCAGCCGGGCATCGAGAGCGACGAGGCGGTCGTATTGTTCGACGGCGGCCGGTTTCTGTTTGGTTAGCGTGTAGATAATCCCCAGATTGTAACGTGCCTTTGCGAATTTGGGGCTGATTTCGAGGCATTTGATGTAGGCTTCCAACGCCTTGTCCCGCTGATTGTCCGTGAAATAGGCGTTTCCGAGCAGATACCAGCTTTCGGACGATGCGGGGTCGTTTTTCACGTTTTCGAGCAGCCCGGTGACGGCCTGAGCGTAAAATTTGGTTGCCTCGACCGTCTTGCCCGACAAATTGTAGGCGCGACCGAGATAGAACAGCGTTTCGCCATCGCCCGGCTTCAAGCGAAGGGCTTCGTTACAAGCGGAGATCGCCTGACTATAGCTCTTCGTTTCGTTATATGCGCGGCATAGGTTTGTATGCCCGGCGGGCTGATTTGGGAGTATCAGGACCGCTGCTTTTCCAGCATCAACCGCATCTTGGGGCCGGTCGGCCAGACTATAAAACAGGCTCAGGTCGGTGTACAGGTTGCCGTCATTCAGAAAGAGGATTTGAGCTTTTTTAGAAATACTGATGGCCTCAGTAAATCGATTCTCGCTCCGAAAAATATCGGCGAGTGTGCGGTAAAGCTGGTAGGTCTCAGGTTTAGAATTGATCGCTCTTTGATAGGCATCAATCGCGGCGGGAATATTTCGCAGCTTATGATTAGCCTCCGCCAGCAGATAGTACGACTCGCCCGGAAATCTGGTGCCCTTTGCAAGGGCGGATTCGGCGGCGCCAACCTGGGATTTCGAATCGCCCGTCGCAAAGTAAACCCGCGCGATATTGTAATAAAGATCGGCGTTGTTTGGGGCAGCAAGCGAGGCTTTTTGAAACGCGGCGAGGGCTTGCGGATATGCTTTTCGGTCAAAATTTATCTCGCCAACCGCGCTTAAAAGATCCAGGTCGTTTGGCGCAATGGCAAGACCCTTTTGAATATCGGCGAGGGCCGCGTCATAGTTTTTTTGGTCGAGATATACGAAATACCGCACCTTGTATATGTTGAGTTGGGGCTTGTAGCCTTTCGTAAGGGCCAAAGAAAAGTCACTGACCGCCTGGTCGTTCTCTTTTAGAGAGTAATGTGCAAAACCTTTGCGATAATGGGCGTCGGCATCGTTCGGCGTGTGAGCGAGTATCTGAGCGTACGCGTCGGCGGCTTCGCGATAATTCTTGAGTTTTTCAGCGGCAGCCGCTTTGTCTTTCAGTTTCCTGACCTGATCTCGCTTCGACTGCGCGGTAAGCGGCACTGCAAATAGCAGCGTAACCATGGAAAGCTTAAAAAATATGACGGCAAAGCTGTTTCGTTTCATAGACTTGAGTTAGCTGCTACTGTTCGATCTTGGTCCTGTCGTCACCCTTTGGCTTTGGCGTTGCCTTTACCAGCGGCGATTGAACAGGCCGCACCGGTGTCGCCTTGACCGTCACGGCCGGTGTCGGTCTCGTTGCCGGGCCGTCTGAGGGCGGATTTGGAGTGTTCTCGACAACAAGAGCCTCAGGGGTAGGCACAGTCGCATTTACCGCCGAATCCCCGTCGGCGACAACAATCTGGGCCGGTGCTGGCGTGGGGGAAACGCTCGGCACCGGAATCGGAGACGGCGTGGTCGCCGCCGAAAGATAGTAGTTATTGTATGCATACCAACCGCCGCCGACAGCGGCCGCCGCGAGCAAGAGCAACCCGGCCAGGACACCGATAATCAGGCCGGTTTTCGATGATTTTTTTGCTGCTGTTTTGGACGGCATTTGAGCCGATGGGGCCGATTGAGGCGATGGCGGCTGGGCCGCTGCGGGAACCGACGAAGCAGCCGCAGATGCAGCGGCTGCGGCGGCAGCAATCTCAGCCCCGTGACCCGGCTCAATCTTCAGTTCACGCGGATCGACGTCAGGCAGCGAAAACGCCTCGGTCGAATCGTACTCACTCGCCGCCTCGGTTCCGCGGGGCGTATGCATTTCCAGCGTCGCCTCCGGAGGCTTGCCGGCATCCTCTTTACGCACTCTGGTCAACATCTCAGACGGTTCCGGCTCCGGAGGCGATGCTTCGAGCGGTAGTTCCCCTCCCACGAATTGCTCGGTTTCGATCGTGGAGGCGGCCTTCCCCTGATTGAACGCCCGACGCAGCGCCTTTTGCATCTCCGCCGCCGTCGTAAACCGCTCGTCCTGGCGGATCGCGACCCCTTTCAAAATCACCTCGGAAATCGCGGGCGAAATCTCCGGATTTAGATCATTTAACGGAATTATCGGATCGGGCAGACCGCCTAGCAGATCGTCCGCCCGTGACAGTGCGTCAACCGGCGCCTGATTAGCCATTAGTTGGTAGAGCGTAGCCGACAATGAATAAAGATCGCTCCGCGCATCCGTTCCGGTACCACGAATCTGCTCCATCGACGCAAAATGCGGCGAGTAACCCGCAACGCTCGCCGAATTGATCCCGCTGCTCGAATTCGTGTCAAAATCCTTTGAAAGACCAAAATCGAGCAGGACGATGTGATTCTCATCCGTGAGCTTTAGGTTTTGCGGTTTGATATCGCGATGGACGATCGGCGGCTCGTGCGAATGCAGGTAGTTCAGCGCGTCAAGCATCTGATCCGCCCAAAACATAACCCAGCTAAGCGGAAACGGTTTATTCGCCGTTTCAAGCCGCTTGGCCAGATCGTCGCCGGAAATATGCTCCATGACCAGGAACTGGTCGTTATTCTCGATAAAATGATCGATGACCTTTGGCAATACGGGATGACGAAGCCGCCCAAGAATCCGGGCTTCACGCTCGAAAGCATTGCCTAACGCCTCATCTTCGTTAAAAAACGTGCGCTTTAGAGCAACGGCGCTTCCCAGACGCTGATCGACCGCCAAATAAACTTCACCCATCCCGCCTTTTCCGATCGGCTGAACGACCAGATAACGGTTTTGGATCATCGAATTTTGAGCAAGTGGTTTCATTTATTCTTGATGTCAGTTGCCTATTTCAAACTCAATTTCTGGAGCGAAGCCATCGACGGCATTCCGGCGTGCTGATAGCAGCGTGTCTTACCTTTGACTCGCCGCGAGCAGGGAGTTCCCTTCTTTGTTTCGGCGCCGCAAAAATAAGTTGGCTCCTCCGAAGTTGGGGCCGGCGCGGCTCGCGGGGGCGTTTGGTAGCCGGCAGGAGGCTCCGATATATTCGCCGCCGGCGCCACAGCAATTGGCTCGCGGCCCTTCATCGCTGGATTTGAAGAAGCAATCGTGGGGCCCGCCGACTGCTCTATCAGTTTCGCCGGTTGCCGCAAAACACGAGCGTCCGACGCCGTACCGCTATTCAAATAACTGCCAACTCCAAAAACCCCGAGCAAAATACCCAAAACAACTACAAACCGAGGCAGCAAATCGTGTCCCTTAAACTCTGATTCGCAAACCTGGCAAAACCGGCGGCTCGTCAGAATTCCCCAATCGGCCCGCTCGACCTTCTCACCGCAATTTGCACAAAAACTCGGCCGAAAAAGCATCAGCTTCACCATTCCCACCTATCGGCCCCGCAAAAAAAGGTATGGCGCCACGGCCGAGGATTTGATCGCACCGCAAAGATTAAAAAGATTATAAACCATAAAATCAAAACTGTTAATACAAAACCTCGCCGCCGGTGCAACCCTGGCTTCGGCAATCAGCGTCAAATTGATAACATTTTATTATGGTTTTTCCAAATTCCCTCCTCGTTCTGGCGATCATATCATTTACCGCCCTTGCCGCCGCCGCTCAGGACGACGATCCGATCCGTGTCGATTCGTCCATCGTGAGGCTGAATGTTGGCGTCGCGGATCAAAAAGGACGACCAATAATAAATCTTGGAAAAGCTAATTTCGAGCTGTTTGAGGACGGAGTGAAGCAGGAAATTTCAAGATTCGAGCCAAGCGAAGCTCCATTTAGCGTCGTCATCATTCTGGACATGAGCGGCTCGACCTTGGGTTTCCGCCAGGTCATCAAGCAATCCGCCGCCAGATTTATCGACGCTATCTCGCCAAACGACCGCGTGGCGGTTGTCGAATTCTATGACAAGATAAGTCTGCGAAACGATTTCACGACCGACCGCGGCGTCATCGCTCATTCGATTGATGCGTCAAATGGCCGCGGAAAATCGCCGTTGTACAAAGCAATCGACTTCGCACTCGACAAGCTCGCAAAAGAAAGGAGCCGCCGAAAAGCTATCGTCGTTTTAACGGACGGCGTCGATTCGACCGCTCGGGACACTGACCGTGAGTTGCTGGAAAAACTAAAAGACGATCAGATCGCAACCGCTCTCAAACCCGAAAAGAGTGAGCCGCTCAACCGCATTTTAAATCGCTCCGACGCACAAGGTGTAACCATCTACCCGCTCGCCCTTCCAACCGGTGACCCTTTCAAACTCGCCGATCCGACGCCGAGGCAGGTGGCCATGTTCAAGGCCGCCCGCGAACGCCTGCAAATCGTCGCAATGCGCACCGGCGGCACCCTTAGCTCAATCAACCGCCTCGAAGAAATGGGCCGCATCTACGCCCAGGTCGCCGCCGACATGCGAACGCTCTACACCATCGAATACCAGCCCACCAACGACAAACGCGATGGCAAATGGCGGGCAATAAGAATTGACGTAAAAAATCCCGACCTTATCTCGCGCACGAGACAAGGATATTTCGCGCGATAGCTAGACTCAATTGGAGCGGCGAGCATCCTGCTCGCCATGAACGGACTTTCCTCAGACGGCCCCCGCCACTCCATCGAACCATCCACGGGCGAGCAAGATGCTCCCCGCCCCAGTCCGCTCCTTGACGCTGTCGTGATTGCTTTGTATCCTAGCTATTCGCCTTCTGTGCACCCGTAGCTCAGCTGGATAGAGTACTTGACTACGAATCAAGGGGTCGCATGTTCGAATCATGCCGGGTGTACCATTTATCTATTGTAAACAAAAGCGTTAGAGACGCTGAAAAGTGTCTCTTTTTCTTTGTATCCACAGAATGACTCTTAAAATGACTCTTAGACATCGAAAAGAAGAGTCAGAATCGAGTTATCGACACTGACTTAAGTTATTCATTTCCAAGCTACTTACACAAGTTATTTGCGTTACTTCGCTGCTTTTTAAGAGCATACGAGCTAAGCTATAACTTTCTATATGAATCGCTCTAATGTTAAGATCGAACTTACAACACATTTGGCTGGTCGATCCCTTTACTGGCTTGCTAAGACGAGTGGCGTTGCATATTCCACAGTCCACAAGATTGCAAATAACAAGACGGACGGAATTAGCTTTGTCGTTCTTGAACAGTTCGCCAATGCGTTCAATTGCGAACCGTGCGATTTGATTGTTAGAAAGCCGTCACGCAGCCGAATAAATACCGTAAAAAATTAAGCAACTGATATGACCGAACTTATTTGGGAAGGCAAGTATAAGGACGACAAGAAGGTTACGCCGGTTCGGATCGCGTTGCCGTTTCAGACGATTGAGACGATCAACGAGAGCAATGACGAGCGGGAAAAGCAGCGTGGCTTTAGCTTTGACGCTCCGCGCGAAGCCGAGTGGCGAAACCGCCTGATATGGGGCGATAAGAAATATGTTCTGCCCAGCTTGCTGCCTGAGTTCGCTGGAAAGGTAAATCTGATATATATTGACC
>JANPCJ010000112.1:0-8523 GCA_031430895.1 Chloracidobacterium sp.
TTCTCTGTACCGTCGTCCGAGCACGAACCCAAGCCTCAAGCGTTCGTCTCTGGTCTTCTGTCATAATCAAAGCGTCGGTTGGTTTCCACATGACTCCAACCATAGCATGAAAGACTCTACTTGTAAAGATATTACTGATACACTACACTAGCGGATGTAAAAACGATTAGCCGCCTCGTCGCATGAAATTCTTAATCGACGCGCAACTCCCGAGAGCGTTGGCCCGATTTCTGACCGACCGTGGCTTTGACGCCGTGCATACCTTAGATTTTCACAAAAAGAATCGAACGCCTGACTCCGAAATAAACCAAGTTTCTTTAATCGAAGAACGCATTGTAATTTCTAAAGACTCCGATTTCTACGACAGTTTCTCCGCGCAAAAAGAACCTTACAAGCTTCTGTATTTAACTATGGGGAATATTGGGAACAAAGACCTGATCCGACTTTTCGACAAAAATCTTTTGTTGATAATTCACTCATTGCAAAACGGCTCGGTTGTTGAGATGAGCCAAAATTCGATAGTCGTCGTAAGATAGCCAATTCAGAATTTTCCCGGTTTTTACTGAGGTTCAAAGATGACAATCGTCGCCCCCCAACTCCCTGAAAACTCAGGCGCATTCTTAAACGATTTTACAAAAACCGTCTCAGACAGCACTTTTCTGACGATCTCACGCTGAACTCCGACACCTTTGCCGTGAATTATGCGGACAATTGAAAAACCCTTTTTGTGCGCCTCCGCAAGATATTCTTCGACAACGGCGCGGATGTCACGCGGGTGAAAAGAATGGAGGTCGAGAGAATCGGTGATCTCGATTTCGACAGGCTCCGGGAATGGATTTTCGTCGGTCACACTTTATTTGGTTTTGGATTTGGTTTCGTACTGGACAACATCCTCGGGCGGCGTTACTTTCAGGCGGGTTTTGTCTTTGAACACGATAAACCGCTTCTCATCTATCTGCCCCGAAGGGTTCCGCAGACTAACCGTGAACGTCTTATTATCGCCCTTGCCGTCAACCTTCAATGGCAGTCTGCCCCACATTTCAGTTCCCGGCGTACTCCGCCAGACCGTATAGTAACTTTGATCGTATTTATCGAACGCAAGCACGATGATGCTGTCAAAATCGGGCTCGACGCCGTCTATGGGTTTGGAAAAACTGTTGCGGGCCAGGATCACCCAGTTTCCCGGCGCCAGAGATTTGTCGCCCGAGCCGACTTTATTGGCCGAATCGGCGTCGAGACGCTGCCAAGTGACGAACTTGCGGTTGTTCTGTTGAAAAAACACGATGTCCGTCGGCACTTGCATCTCAACCTGGCGACCAAACAGCCAGCCTGCGGGAGCCGGCGATACTGACGGATCGAGCCTGACCTGATACCAGATGTCGTATTTCTCCTCGAGTTTTTCGGGTTCGCCTTCTTTAGCCGCCTCAATATCGGCATTCTTTGCGCGTTTGCCGGTTTTCTGCTGGCCCTTAGGAGCGTCGTCGACATCCGGAACTTCCTGCTTTGGCACAAATTTCCACGCCATGATCTCAAACGTCGAGTTGTTCGCAAGTTTGAATAGCACATTTTCAGGATTCATGTCGGGAGCGGCACGCAAGTTTGACGCTGAACGAATGATTCCCGCCGCCTGAGGTGACTGATCCTTAAATTCCTCGGCCAGATTCTTCGATTTTGCGAGAGTCTCGCTTGTAATGACGTGCTGGGCCTCGATCCAGCCCTCGGTAAACGCCTCGTCATGAGCGCGAACGCGATACCATAAGATCTTTTCAAAATCCACCTGGTCGATCACGTCAAGCCGCTCGCCGCGCTTCACCTCGTGCAGATCAGCCGCAACGACGGCGTACGACGTCCGTATCCACGCCGTTTTGGCTAGAACGGTCGCTGTATCGTTTGCCCCAAAAACACCGACATCCAGGGCGCCGCACCCTATCTGGGCGAGTCCCGCAAGTATCAAGCCGATCAATAAAAAAGCGCGTATATTCATCTGTTGCCGTTCGACAGTTTCCGCCAGCTATTATAACCCAATTTGTCGAGCAAATCCTTCTGGCGGCCTGATGGTTTTGCGATGAGTTTTAACTCTACGCCTCTGTCGCGTGTTTCCCCCTCTAGTCCGGCGGCCTTCAGCAGTTCTATCCATTCAATATTTTCCGCACCGGTAATATAACGGTCGATTATGGGGACAAGTTCACTATACCCACGCATAATCGAAAGAACGGCGGCGTTGCCGTCATGTGCCGGATTCGGCTGCCGGTGTTTTTGGTAGATTGAGCGCGGGATATCCGTCGCCGAGCGCTTTCCATTAGACTTTTGAAGCAAAGCGAGATCACAAAGAAATGCAACGAGCATTCCGCGTGCGTACACCTGCGTATTCGCTCCCGTCCATCGGTTTTTTGACGCATCGATCAAAGACCGCCGTTGGGCCTGAGAGATGTCGATGTTATAGGCACGCGAGAGAGTGTCAAGAAAATCGTCGAAGCGGATACGTCCAACCGCGACACCCAGTTTTAGAGATTGATAGAGCGCGAATCCCTCATAAAACCAGTCATAATTCCCAGTCAGATTCACCGCGTTTGGCACCCACAGATGAAATAGCTCGTGTCTTAACTGTTCGTGAAGCCGCTGCAAAGATTGAGCCTTAAAGGGCATATCCGACGAGATGATCGTCAGGCTTTGTCCGCGCGCGGCGGCTTCCCAATTCCCGATACCGACCGCAATCGGAAATTTGCTGATCCAGATTCGCAAATCCGTGTTCGGCAGCTTTCCAAATAAGATTTCGTACTCTGCGAAGATCGACTGAACCATCGCCGCCGCTTCCGAATCGGCAAAAAGCCACTCGCCCGAAATCAAAAGTTTTAGCCCGGAATTCCCTGTCTTGCTCGGTTGTTCCCGAATATTTGAACCCAGGTAGAAGACTGCTTTCTCAATATCAGGAACTAAAAACACATTCGGCTCACTTTCAGGTTCCGTACTCAGAACATTCCAGCCAACCGGAACCTCAATCCTTACCTTGGCCATTTTGCCGACCGACTGAGGCAAGAGATCGTCCAGCATCAGCATTCCGCCATCGTTTTTCAACCACGACACGTGGGCTGCGGCAGACGGTTTCGCCAGAGGCGCGAGGTCGACCGTATAGCCCAAACCGCCGATATTGACGCCGCTTACACGCTCGCCAGCCGTAAATCGTTTGCGTGAGATGAGATAGCCTTGGCGGTCGTAGATATAGCCTATGGAAATCCGCTCGGTAATGCCGGTGATTCCCGCGTATTCATCCAGAAACCACAAGTCTCGCGGATTTTTTCGTTGAATGTTTGATGCAAAAGTGACCCTAATGTCCGCGGAAGCCACCTTGTCGGCGTTAATCTTTATGCGCACGTCAACGTCCTGAGCATCCGCATTTGTAAAGATTTGTAAAATCAGTGCAAATGCGGCGAAAGCCCATGGAAATGGCAGGAATCTTTTTGACATCGGACAAATGACGGGAATAGAATTATCTTTTACACATAGGCGCGCCAGGCATTTAGGATAGAGGATTCAATGAGCGTTATCAAAATTATTATCTACGCGATGATTTTTGTACTCAGTCTTTTATTTTTGGGACGCTTCTTTTTCTAAGTGTGAAACTAAATTTGTTTACAACAAGCGGTCGAATCGGCCGCTTTTTTGTTTAGAGTTGAAACTTCAGTTTGTGCTCTCTTTTTGCCATGACAGAGCTAAGAAAAATTAAACGGGCGTTGATTAGCGTCTCGGACAAGACGGGACTTGCTGAATTCGCGGCGGTGTTAAAGAATTTTGGCGTCGAAATAATCTCGACGGGCGGCACCGCCAAAGCCTTGCGCGAAAGCGGCCTGACCGTCACCGAAGTGTCCGAAGTCACCGGCTTTCCAGAGATTATGGACGGGCGCGTAAAGACCCTTCATCCGAAAATACACGGAGCCTTTTTGGCGCTTCGAGATAATCCGGAACACGTCGCCTCGATGCATGATCACGACATTGAGCCTATCGACTTAGTCGTAGTAAATCTCTACCCGTTCGAAGAAACAATAGCCAAAGACGGGGTTAGCCTCGATGAAGCCGTCGAAAACATTGATATCGGCGGCCCCGCGATGATCCGCTCGGCTGCAAAAAACTGGCGCGACGTCGCCGTCGTCACGGATTCGCGGATTTACTTCGAAATCATCACTGAGCTAAAAGAAAACGACGGCTCGCTCTCGCTCGAAACACGCCGCCGACTCGCCACTCTCGCTTACACACTGACATCAAGCTACGATCTCGCGATATCTTCCTATCTTTCGGAACAACTGTCAGAACCGCCTGAGTCAGCGGGCGGTACGCACGATGGTCGGGCACCGCTGCCCGAATCCCAAAGCCTCTATCTGGCAAAAATCACCGATCTCCGCTACGGCGAAAACCCGCATCAAAGCGCCGCTCTATACAAAACGGGCGAAGACGGCGGCATCGCCGGTGCCGAGCAGCTGCACGGCAAGGAAATGTCATTCAATAATTACATCGACGCCGACGCAGCATGGAATCTGGTGCAAGACTTCGACGAGCTTGCCGTTGCGATCATAAAACACACAAATCCGTCTGGCGTCGGTGTCGGCTCGACACCCGAAGAGGCATACCGAAGAGCGCTCGCAACCGACCCCGTATCAGCCTTCGGCGGCATAGTCGCATTCAACCGACGCGTCGATACGAAGGTTGCCGAGTCGGTCAATGAGGTCTTTACGGAGGTCGTTATCGCTCCAGATTACGATGAGAATGCGATTGAAATTTTCAGATTGAAAAAGAATCTGCGGGTTCTCAAAGTAAAACCCGTGTCAATGAAATCTGAAATTTCAAATTTGAAATCTCAAATTGAATACAAACAAATCTCAGGGGGCATGCTGGTTCAGGACCGCGATATTCATTGGCTCACGACTGGCGATCTCAATATCGTTACGACGCGGCAGCCGACGCATCATGAGACAAATGCGATGCTCTTCGCCTGGGCCGTCTGTAAACACGTCAAATCAAACGCCATCGTATTTGCGAATGAAAATCAGACACTCGGCGTCGGCGCCGGGCAGATGAACCGTGTTGATTCCGTGCGGATTGCCGCCATGCGTGCGGAGCGATTTAATCTCGATTTGAAAGGCTCCGCTCTCGCCTCCGACGCATTCTTCCCTTTCCGCGACAATGTCGACGAAGCCGCAAAGTACGGCGTGTCGGCGATAATCCAGCCGGGCGGCTCGATAAAAGACGACGAATCAATCGCCGCCGCCAATGAACACGATATCGCAATGGCCTTTACCGGAATTCGTCATTTTAGGCACTAGGCATTGGTTCGGACTTCCTTGTGAACTAGGAGGTCGGGATGGTTCATCCAGGTGGTCGAGATAATCTGCCGTGGAACCACCTCGGGTTGTCGTCGGCCCACGACGGGTTGTCGTGACACTACGACGGAGTGTTGTGGAACCACGGCAGGTTGTTGTGGAACCACGGCAGGTCCTTGTGGAACCACGGCAGGTCGTTGTGGCACCACGGCGGGTTGTCGGGGAACCACGGCGGGTTGTCGGGGAACCACGGCGGGTTGTCGTGGCACCACGGCGGGTTGTCGTGGAACCACGGCGGAGTGTTGTGGAACCACGACGGGTTGTTGTAGAACCACGACGCTCCATCCGTACCGCCCGGCGAACCCGAATCAAATCAGTATTGCGGGATTTTGATCCAAGGCAATTACGAGCGCCGTAGCTTTCTTCTTTTCGTGGTTCCCGCGTGTTTCGTGGTTGATTTTTCTGTAATTACCACCGAACCCACGGAACAAGCACGGAACAAGACTTCAAAGACCGCAAAGGAAGAAATTGGGCTTGTGCATCTATAATGCGCGAGGGGTTCTAAATTGACCCACTCTAAAGCTTGACAAGATTTGGTAGCTGTGTTTAAACTAAACCCAATATAGGACGACTGAGGAACGCTCGATTGGTTTTTTTATTCGAAAAACCCCTCGGGCTTTTGTTTTTTGAATTCGAAAATCACCCGTAAGGAGAACTTGTCATGAAAAAAGCCCCTCTCTTCATTTTGATCGCGATTGCTGCTGCGTTATTTGCCGGTTGCGGAGCACCGGCGGCAAACACGCCGGCCAATACCAACGCAAATACAAACACCAATACCGCAAAACCCGTTGCGGCGGCCCCGACCGCCGACGTCCTGCTCGCGATGGACAAGGCGGCAAACGAAGCATTTATTAAAGGTGACGCAAAACATTTTGAGGAAATGCTCTCGGATAAATTTACATCATTCGAAATGGGCCACCGGATGAGTAAGGCCGAGATGTTAAAGATGGTCGGCGGGATGAAATGCGATGTTAAGACATGGTCGCTGGACGATCCGCAGATGGCGATGATCAATGCCGACACGTATGTTGTTAGCTACAAAGGCACCTTCGACGGCACTTGTGCCGGTCCTGACGGTAAGAGCATGAAGCTGCCAAGCCCGATCCGGGCAGCCAGCGTTTGGGTCCGCAGCGGCGAGAAGTGGCACGGCGCGTTTCACGGCGAGAATATGATCATCGATCCAAAGGCTACACCCGCCGCACCGGCAAAACCTGAGGCTAAGAAAGCCGACGCCAGGAAGGAAGAGCCTAAGAAAGATGACAAAGCACCGGCGAACGCAGCCACCGCTGAGACAAAGGCGGCACCGAGCGCTAATACGGAGGCACTCGTAAAACTCCACACCGCCGGGTGGGAGGCGTTTAAGGCCAGGGACGCGAAAAAGTTTGACGAGATGCTGTCGGCCAATTTTTCGATGGTCGATCCGATTGGCGGCTGGATGGCTGGCAAAGCGAATGCCATCAAGCAATGGACCGAAACAATGAAATGCGAGGGCGTAACCAAAGTCTCGGTTTCGGATGGATTTGCTACTGCTATCTCGCCAACCGTCGAACTCTTAACCTTGAAAGGCACGGCCGACGGAAGCTGCGACGGGCAAAAGAACGGCGCTATTTACCAATCAGCCATATACGTGAAAGAAGGCGAGGCGTGGAAACTGGCGTTTATGTTCGAATCGGCCGGCGTGTAACACTCCACGTTCGCTGCGCCCTTCTCTACAGCCTTGTTAGAAACGTCGCCCCGCCCGGTGCACAAGCCCGCGCGTGAGCAAGGGCGCTACCATCAAGCTAATGTTTCGCCCTTGCTCACGCGCGGGCTTGTGCAATTTGGATATCCGGCTAGGGTTGAAAGGTTTCGACCACCAAATCGTTTCCATTCGTCGAAAATGAGACCGTTCCGCGTTCACCGGTCGTAATAACCTTTGCACCGGCGGCCCTCAATCGCTCGACAACTTCCGGATGCGGATGGCCGAACGGCGATGAGCGGCCGACCGAGATGACTGCGTATTCCGCTCCGGCAGCGTCGATAAATGGCTCTGTAGATGATGTTCGGCTGCCATGATGTGCGACCTTTAACAGGTCCGCTGAGAGCGTGCCGCCGCCGCTGACAATCGCTGCTTCGGCGTTTTTCTCGATATCGCCGGTCAACAGGAATACGCGTGAGCCGTAGGTGATACGCAAAACCACGGAATTATCGTTGTCAGACGCCGCGTTGACCTCGCTCAAAATCGACGGATAAAGCACCTCGACAACTGTCTCGCCAAACAGGAGCCGATCGCCGCCGTTTATCGTCTCAACGAGGATTCCCCGACGTTTCAGAACATCAGCCAAACCAGCAAAATCCGGATCGTCCATTGGCGTTCGCCCAAAGATCGCCGATCCGATAGAAAAGTTTTTTGCCACATCCGTCAGCCCTTGAATATGGTCCGCATCGGCGTGCGTTGCCAGAATATGATCGAGGCGCGAATAACCGCGATGCCATAAAAATTCAGAAACCACCGCCTCGCCGATGCCGCGAACGTCCGGCTCAAAAGGCTCGGCTTCCTCGCTTTCACGCTTTCCATAATTTATCCTTCCGCCGCCATCGATGAGGAGAGTTTTACCATCGGGAAATGTCACCAGAGCAGAATCGCCCTGGCCCACATCCAGAAAATGTAACGCGAGCCCCTGAGTGATGTGAGGGACTCCGGGGCCCCACTCGACCAGGAGCAGGCCCCACACCACCGCCGCCAACGCGACCGACCAGCGCCGCATCGCTTCGAGCCGGCCGGTCCCCCCGGCAATTCCCCACCCCGCGAGCCCGAGTATCCCGAGCCACGGCAAGGACGACGCGGCCTCCTGGGGCTGCATCACAGTGATCGCGTCCCAGCGGCCGCCCCACCAGGCGAGCTGGTCCAGCAGTCCCAGCAGGGCACCACTCCCTGCGGCCAGCGGGGCGGCGAGCGGGGGCAGGACCGCGGCGGCCAGCAGGCTCAGGATGACACCCAGCACCGCGATGGCCGCCAGCGGAATCGCGAGAAAATTGAGCCCCAGCCCGGCCAGCGAGACCATACCAAACAACCATGCGGTAATCGGCGCCGTCGCCAGGGTTGCCCCTACCGAGCCACTGAGGGTTCTCCAGGCCCAGCTAGGACCCAATGCCCGGTCACTCCACCGGG
>JANPCJ010000113.1:0-17599 GCA_031430895.1 Chloracidobacterium sp.
GCGTAATTCCTCGTTTCGGGGTTTATGCGACCGCGACTCTGATCGACGGTGCCTGGCGCAAAAGCATAACCAACATCGGCGTCCGCCCGACATTCGAAAACGACGCCGAGCCGTCGATCGAAAGTTACATATTCGATTTCAACGGTGACCTCTACGGTGATGTTCTGCGGGTCCGTTTTTTGCACCGCATTCGGGACGAAAAGAAGTTTAGCGGCATCGACGAACTCAAGACCCAAATCGAAAAGGACACAATTCGCGCCAGGAACTATTTTCGTCACGATGGCGTAAGGAATATGCTTGAGATCTTATGAAATAGTTGATCTCGGACAATGATGTGGACCGGGAATCTGCCCGCGAAAAAATGAACGAATTGGAAACGAAAAAATCAGGCATTGAGGAAATTCCGCTCGCTGTTAATGGCAATGGCTCGCGGCCCCTCGTTCCAACAAAAGAGCTTGCCGCTGGGAAACGAACCTCAAACGAGACAGCCGAACATGAATCGCTGCGAAAGGTCGAGACCGCGATTGAGCGCAATTACCGCGGCCTTCGCGGCTATCTGCGTTTATTTGAGATCTCGCGTGTGATAGTGATGCTCTCGCTTTATCTTTACTTGGATCAATACGACATCCATCGTGGTCAGCAGGACAAGCAAAAACGAGAGCGTTTGAAAAAAGCGATGCGTCTTACGCGCGTCGCTGTTTACGGTGAAAAGCTTTACGCCGTCCGGTTGTGGTTTCTTCAGCAGTTCACTCTATTGCTCCGGCGGTTTTTTGTCGGAAACGCACTGAACAAGGAGGCAAATCAGGAAAAGCAGGCAGTCTGGCTGAGGGAAAAGTTAATCGAGCTCGGCCCGACGTTTATAAAAATGGGCCAGTCGATGGGTACACGAGCCGACCTTTTGCCGCTGCCGTTTGTTGTCGAGCTTGGCACTTTGGTTGACAGCGTTCCGCCGTTTCCAAACGAGGTTGCATTTGCACGCATCGAGCACGAACTCGGAAAAAAGATTAACGAGGTGTACGCCGAATTCGAGCTTGAGCCGGTGGCCGCTGCATCGCTCGGACAGGTTTACCGTGCCCGGTTGCACACAGGGGAAGAGGTCGCCGTTAAGGTACAGCGGCCGAATCTGGAAGCGACGATAAAAGGCGACATGGTGATCCTGGAAAAGGTTGCCAATTTCGCCGAGCGGTTTCCCCGCCTTAACGAAAACGCCGATTGGTCGGGAATGCTCCGCGAATTTGACACGACGATCCACGAGGAAATGGACTATGCCGCCGAGGGCAAAAATGCCGAGCGGTTTCGCGATAGCTTTAAGAATTGGTCGAACATCCATGTCCCAACGATCTATTGGTACGCGACGACAACGAAAGTGCTGACGATGGAATTTATCCACGGCACAAAGGTCACAGACATAGAACAGCAGGAGCGGCTCAATATTTCGCCCGCAAAGGTAAATCGCCTATTGATAAAAACTTACTTAAAGCAGTTGCTCGAAGACGGTTTTTTCCACGCCGATCCGCATCCCGGAAATCTGCTGGTGATGCCGGATGGTCGGCTGGCATTTTTCGATTTCGGAATGGTCGGACGCATCACACCTCAATTACAGGCAAAGATGATCGATGCGTTTTTCCACGTGGTCAGCAAAGACCCGGCCGGCATCGCTGAAGATCTGATCGAGCTCGATTTCCTAAAACCGGGAACGAGCCCAAACATCATAAAACCGGTCGTCGAAAAAATGTTTGAGTTTCACTTTAACCTCAAACTCAAGGACGTGAATTTCAAAGAGTTGACCTACGATCTGGCCGATGTAATGTACGATTATCCATTCCGCCTGCCGTCAAATTTTACATATATAATGCGCGCTCTAATGACCCTCGAGGGCATCGGCATTATCACCGATCCCGAATTCAATTTCTTTGAAACAGCCAAGCCGTACGCAAAGGAATTCATGCTCCGCCGCGAAGGCAAAGATTTTCGCAAGATATTTGTTGACAAGATCATGGGCCGCGACGCTGGCGGTAAGATAGATTGGGACCGCACTTGGAAGCTGGCGAAGATGGCATTTAAGACTGTACTCAACACAGGTTAATAATTCATCGAAATCTTGCCTATTAGTCACGCAATGCGGGTGTCTATTGCTCATTGTTCCCTAAACTTGCCATCCGACAATTTTTCGAGTTAAATCGTTGTCACCATGAAACTGATCGGATGCTCTTTGTTGGCGTTGCTCGTTTTCAGCGCGCCGAATCTATATGCCCAAAAGATGATGCCTGAGTCGAAACGTCTAAAGATCAAACATATAGCAAGCGATTTCCAGATAGATGACTTGCAGAGTCCGTCTTGGACGAGCGCCTATGAGGTTGAGATATCGAAATACTGGTCTGGATCGCCCGCCCTCGCCGGCCGTCATTTCACCGCCCGGCTCCTCTGGTCGGACACGTATCTGTACGTCCGCTTTGAAGCAAATCAAACGGAACCCTTGGTCGTCAGCAACAAGCCCGATCTATCAAAAAAGACCAGAGGTCTGTGGGATCGTGATGTCTGCGAGATATTCATCGCACCAAACAAGAACGACAGAAACAGATACTTCGAATTTGAGATTGCCCCGACCGGCGAATGGATCGATCTCGGAATTCAGGTCTTGCCGAAAGAGCGAAAGACGGACTGGAACTATTCGTCAACAATGACCTCGGCGGTCAAAATTGAAAATGACAGCGTCGTGATGGCCATCAAAATACCATGGAAAACCCTCGGCAAGACGCCAAAACCCGGCGACGTCTGGCTAGGCAATCTCTTCCGGTGCGTAGGCCGTGACCCGACCCGCGGTTACCTCGCATGGCAGCCAACCGGTACAAAAGAACCGAGTTTCCACGTTCCTTCCACATTCGGCGAATTTGAGTTCAGTAGTAAATAACTGCGTCGTTTTGTGTTTTTCGCGTGTTTCGCCGTTATCTCAGAAAAACGAACAACTGCACTAAAAAGAACCCATTTCTCTGAATCCATCTCTGGAATAAAAGAACGGTCTTCTGGTATTGATATTTTGATAAGTCAATAAAGTCAATAGTTTGGAGAAATTATGAGAAACCTACTAATTTTGGCGACACTACTGCTTGCCACGACATTCACCGCTTTTGGTCAGATGTCCGCACCGGCAAAGCTCGTTTCCGCCGAAGACGCGATCAAAACCGCGCTTACCGTCGGAGCCGAGATGCCGTCGTTCTCGCTCAAAGACAGCACGGGCAAAACCGCCGAAAGCCGCGATTTGCTAAAAGAAGGCAACCTGGTCGTTGTCTTCTACCGAGGCTCATGGTGCCCGTTCTGCAACACGTATTTACGCAGCCTGCAAAAACGCCTCACCGACATCACCGCCGCGGGTGGCAAACTCGTTGCCGTCTCGGTCGAAAACCCCGACGCCTCAATGGCCGTAGCCAAGAAAAATGAAGTCCTATTCACCGTCCTCAGCGACCCCAACCTCGACACCGCGCGAAAATTCGGCATCGTCTACCAGCTCCCCGACGATACCGCCGCCAAATACGCCTCGCGCGGCCTCGACCTCGCAAAACACAACGAAATGGCTAAACCCGAACTCCCCCTGGCCGCAACCTACATAGTGAACCGCCAAGGCAAAATCACCTACGCCTTCCTGGAAACCGACTACAAGAAACGCGCCGAACCAGATGTCATTATCGAAAATCTGAAGCGGATTGCGGGAAAATAGACTGACGTTCCTCACAACGAAATAACGCCACGAATGCACGAATTAAGAGGGAATATTTCTGTATTTGTAACTTCTTATTCGTGCATTCGTGGCCTTTTCCGAGGTCCGGGAACCCAGTCGCTACCGCTCCCGGTTCTGACCTTGGATCTGATCGATTTTGCTGGCTAGCGCGATGTCCACATCCGTGATGCCGCCTCGGTCATGGGTCGTTACAGAAAACTCGGCGTAGCCCCAGCCGAAGGTAATGTCGGGGTGGTGGTCGGCGGATTCGGCGAGGGCTCCGACTTTGTTTACGAAAGCCAGGGCCTTGGCGAAGTTTTCGAATTCGAGCCGTTTTTTTAGCATTATCGTGTCAATCGACCATCCGTCGAGCTCCTGAATAGCCTCCGACAGTTCATCCTCCTTCAAAATTCTGCGTTCCATGCGTTTTTGGCTCCTTTGTTTTGGGTTATACTTATCCTTTTTATGTTATCCGGTTAGAGTCGTTTTATATTAACTTCGCGTTCTTTGCGACTTCGCGTGAAATCATCCCACGCAGAGACGCAATGCCGACAAAGGAAGAAATAGCTAAAGCGACGAACTAAGGACGCGATAATAGGGTAACCCAACTTCTCTAAGGTATCTGTAAAATGTGTATTTGGTCAAGAATTTTGATATTTTCCCTGCTCGCGACGGCGATTTCGTGCGGCGAATCTAAGCCTGCGACTCCGCTTGAGACTTTTAAGACCTATACAAAGGCGATTAAAGCGAAAGATACGACGACGATGAAACTTCTGCTGTCGAATGCGACGATAAAGATGCACGAGCAGGAGGCCAAGGCGCAGGGCGTGACGGTGGACGACATCGTGAAACGCGAAACGCTGTTTAGCGAGTCGCAGAAGACGGTCGAGTTTCGGAATGAGAAGATCGAGGGCGACAAGGCCACTTTGCAGGTGAAGACGGCGTATGGCTCGTGGGAAACGGTGCCGTTTGTTCGCGAGGACGGTGTTTGGAAGATCGATAAACAAGGATACGCCGACCAGATGCTCAAAGACATGGATGAGAGCAATCGAAAACTCGACGAGTTAATAAATAGCAACGGCGCGGCGCCGGTGTATTAGTTCAAAGTTTCAACTTCAGTTGGTCTCCTGCGGGGTAAGAGGCCAGCTAAAGCTGGAACTCTGAACACTGGAGTTACTAATTGGCAACTATCAGACCTTTTAAAGCGTTGCGTCCGCCTGCTGACAGGGCATCGGCGGTGGCATGTGTGCCGTATGACGTGATCTACGACGCCGAGGTGCGCGATTTGATCGAGCATAATTCGTTGAGTTTTTTGCGTGTCACACGTCCCGAGGGCGAATATCCGGAAGCGGACAAGCCGTCCAGCGAGGACGCCTTTGAGCGGGCGCGGCAGAATCTTGAACAATTTATCAATGACGGCATTTTGGTTCCCGATCCCGGGGACGCCGTGTATGTTTATCAGCTAAATTCCGGCGAGCATACGCAGACAGGCGTCGTCGCATGTTGCGCGATCGACGATTATGATGCCGGTATTATTAAAAAGCATGAAAAAGTGAGACCGGACAAGGTCGCCGACCGCACGGGCCATATGCTTGCCGTCGGGGCACAGACGGGGTTGATCTTTTTGGCGTTTCGAAATACCGATACGATCCGGGACTTGATCGAAGACGCTGTTGAGGGCGAGCCGATTTACAGTTTTGTCTGCCCGGTCGGCGTGGGGCAGAAGGTTTGGAGGATGACAGAAACGGCTGCCTGGACCGAGGCATTTGGCGAGCTGCCGGCGATCTATATCGCCGACGGCCACCATCGCGCGGAGAGCGCAAAACTGGCACGCGACACGATGCGAGCCCGCAATCCCGAGCACACAGGAAGTGAAGAATATAACTTTGTCGTCGCGGGGATGTTCCCCGCCGAAGACCTAAACATTCTCCCCTACAATCGGGTTGTGAAAGACCTAAACGGTCTCAATCGCGACGAGTTTTTTGCCAGGATTCGCGATAGCTTTATTTTGGCGGATTCAATCGAAGAAGCGCCGCCGAACCGGGGCGAGATGTGCATGTATCTTGGCGGTGAGTGGTTCAAGCTGCGATTTAGGCTTAACCTCGGGAAGAATCCCGACCCGATCGAGAGCCTTGACGTCAGTATTTTGCAGAATTTTATTCTCACGCCAATATTAGGAATTGGAGATCCGCGAACCGATGACCGCATCGCCTTTGTCGGTGGAGCACGAGGCACGGCCGAGCTTAAACGCATGGTTGACGAAGGCGAGGCAAAGGTCGCGTTCTCGATGTTCCCGACGACGATGGACGACCTCTTTGCCGTATCGGACATGGGCGAGATCATGCCTCCGAAATCGACTTGGTTTGAGCCAAAGCTAAAAGACGGATTGCTGGTTCATCAGATTTAAGCTTGTTACCTTGGAAGTCAACCTTGGCGTTCTCTGCGTCCTCCTCGGCGCTCTCTGCGTTGAAAGGCTTCTTAACGCAGAGGCCACGGAGGAGGACGCTGAGAACGCCGAGAAGATAAAACACGACGATGGACACGAAAGAGTTAGCCGATCTTCGCAGGGATTTTTCGTCGACCGGACTGTCCGAGTCGATGATGGCGACGAGCCCTTTTGAACAATTCTCGATCTGGATGGACGACGCTCTAAAGGCGGACATCATCGACCCAAACGCCATGACGCTCTCAACCGTCGGCTCCGACAACCGTCCGTCCGCCCGCGTCGTTCTGCTCAAGTATTTTGGCGAGGAAGGTTTTGCCTTCTTTACCAATTACGAAAGCAAAAAGGGCGCCGACCTTGCCGCAAACCCGTTCACCGTTCTTCATTTCTTCTGGCCGCAGCTTGATCGTCAGGTTGCTATTTACGGACGGGTCGAAAAAACCTCTCGCGAGGAATCGGAAAAATACTTTAATTCGCGCCCAGTCGATAGCCGTTTGGGAGCCTGGGCCTCAAACCAGAGCCGAGTGATCGAATCGCGCGAAGTTCTCGAGAAACGCGTAGTTGAGCTTCGTGAGAAATTTGGCGACGACGTTCCGCTGCCGCCTTTCTGGGGCGGCTTTCGCCTGACGCCGGACAAATTCGAATTCTGGCAGGGCCACCAAAATCGTCTGCACGACCGTATCGTTTATGAACTTGCCTGCGAGACGTGGAAGATCGCTCGGCTTTCGCCGTGAGGTCGTCCGTGTCAGACCCGGGGGCGACCCGATTCCGTGATTTTGCATTCCGCATTTCTCAATCTTGCATTGTTTGGCGTGTATTTAATTGAGCAACCGGACGAATTGATGTTTCAAAACAATGATTTTATACCTTGTGCATATCGTGCATAACCCCGTTCGGCAAACGAAATGGATCACGCTTTATCGAAATTATCGAGATGGCAATTTGCCACCAACTCTGATACAATTCTTCCTAAAGTGAAAGTATTATGAGCATTGCCGAACAAACAATAAACAAACCTGCACGCTTTAATTTCCGTTTGCCAGCTGAGATCAAGGATCGGATCGAGAAAGCCGCCATTATTTCGGGTGTGACCGTTACCGTTTTTGCTATCAATGTTCTTGCCAATTCCGCCGCCGAAGTGCTGGAAAAACAGTATACACGAACCCTCTCCGACCGAGACCGCGATATTTTTTTGGCAATGCTGGACGAAGATGTCGAGCCAAATGAAGCCTTGCTAAAAGCCGTCGAAGAATATAAACGCCGGGTGATCAGTAAATGAATTACATTGTCGAGGCTCTAGGCAAACAGCACGACCGCGAATCCTTTGACTGTGAAGAACCGAGACTCAACGAGTTTCTGAAAAACTATTCACGGCAAAATGATGTTAAGGGTTTAGGCAAAACCTACGTTGCGGTTTTGCCGGAACAGATAAAGGTCTGCGGCTACTACACTATTTCAAGCGGATCGGTCGATTTCGACAATTTGCCTGAAAACATGCCGCGTTATCCCGTTCCGATCATTGACCTCGGCAGGTTGGCAGTTGATAAAACCGCTCGTGGAGAAGGCCTGGGCAGTTTGTTATTCCTCGACGCCTTGCGACGGTCTCTCAAGATTGCTGACGAATTGGGAGTTTATGCGGTCGAAATAAACGCTCTCAACGAACAAGCAAAGAAATTCTACCAAAAGTTTGGATTTCGAGAGTTGAATGGCGACCGATTTCATCTTTACTTGACTGTAAAATTGATTCGCAAATTAAATCTCGCCTAACAGCATGTCCGAGTCAGAACCGCGAGCGGTAGCGACCGGGTTCTTCGGGCTTTGCCCGTTGATGAGCGATGAGTCTCGGACTCACCGACAAGTGTGACCTAAATCTTCGCGGCTATGCCGCGTCCGTCGTTTCTGATTATATCGTTTGTGGAAGCGGCGGCGTAGCTGCGGGGAATTAGTGGTTGCTTTGAAGCTGTCTGAAAAGGTCGGCGCTTTTTATATTTTGGCATAGGGTTTAAAATGTAAGAATGAGGGAACCGGCGGCGGAGCCGGAAATCGTCGTGTTCAAAGCCATTCGGCGTGGCGAAGCGCTCGCCGCACATCGAGGGGCAAAGCCCAAAAATCCGGTCACTACCGTTCCCGGTTCTGACCCGTTATTCAAACCAAACCCGTTCGACATCGGTGCGCCAGTCTGCCAGCATTTTTCTATCCAGTTTTAAGATCCCGTCTCGGGTAGCTTCGGCTGGAGGTTTGACGTACTCGGAGAGAGCGTCAAAGATTGCTTCACGATCTGTTTTTTGTACACGCGACAGCAAATGCCACAGGCTGATTATGTCGTAAAGGCCGCGATTGTCGAGCATGGTTTGAACCGAACGGCTGCCGCCATTTGAAAAATCAAACCGCTCTAGCGCCGCTCTGAATTTATCGGTGGTATCCGCCGAAAATGGCGTACCCAGCCCGAGCCCGCGTTTTGTGATACACATCGCACCGGCCGGGACGATTGATTCACGGCCGCCGCGTTCGAGGGCGACGAACCCGCTTGTTACGTGGAGATAACTGTTACCTTTTTTATCAACTTCGAGCTTATATGCGCAGCCGAGATCGACGGCGACCGCCGATGGCGTATCGACGATAAAAAGACGCGGCGGGGCTGAGATCTGGGCCTGCAAAATGCCGTGTTCGAGCGAGATGCGATGTTCCTTTGCGTTCGTGCCGACAAGCTTTACACGCGAATTCGGCTCGATCTCGACATTGCCGATATCTGCGACCGTGATCCTTGCACGCGACGAGGCGTCGGTTTCAAGGAAATCGCCGACGGCGAGACGTTTCGCGTCCGAAGCATCGCCTACCTTTGGTGTCCCCGAGATCGTCTCGATTTGCCATGACGGAAGCGAGGCGAGGTCGGCTGATTGAACAACCGGTTGTTCGGCGCTATTGGCAGGTGGGGGTAGCGTGTTCGAATTCGAATCGCCTGAAATAATCGGGGGAATCACCGGCACTGCGGCTATTTGGACCGGCGCATTCGTATCTTTCCTTGCTTCATTGAGGTCCTTTCGAAACAAGGTGAAATAAACTACCAAGACAAGACTCGCGACGACCAAAAAGCCGACGGCGTAACCAACCAAATTGCGAAATCCGAAATGCGTCGCCGGCATCAGCGACACTTGCGGCGAGCGCGTTCCGCCCAGTTCATCCTCGATCTTATTCCAAACACGAGCCGGCGCATCGTGGCGATCGAGTTGATTCGCCAATGACGCTCCCAACTTAATGCGATCATGTGCGGCGCGGCAATCTATGCACTGCAAGAGATGCTCCGCGATCTCCTGTTGCCGCTCCTTTGGCAGTTCGCGACCTACGAAAAGATTGAGTTCTTTTTTGTAATGCTTTTGACCCATCTTAATCCAATTCTAAAAACTACCCCTTAAATGTCCGAGTCTTGACTCAAGCATCTTTAGCCCCCGGTTGAGCCGCGATGCGACCGTGCCGATTGAGCATTCGAGAACTTCGGCGATCTCTTGGTATGACAGCCCCTCGACATATTTCAACACGACCGGAAGGCGAAACTTTGGTCTCAGTCTCGCCACCTCGCGAGTGACGACCTCCGATATTTCGTCGCTCTCGGCCATCAACTGCTGAACGTGTCCAGAACCCGACTCCCCAAATCCAAGGAGGGACGAAATATCGACAAACCGACTCATTCTTCTCGTCTCATCCGTGCATGCGTTGACTGTGATGCGATAAAGCCATGTCGTGAATTCCGAATCGCCGCGAAAATCGAGCTTTGTCAACAGCTTCAAAAACACCATCTGAGTGATGTCCTCGGCCAGATCGCGGTTGCCGCCGAAATAGTTCATTGCCACCGAAAAGACGCGGCGCTGATTCTCGACATATAGAAAGTGCATCGCCTCGCGGTCGCCGTTTCTGCACGCGGTGAGCAAGTCTCTGCTGGTCGGATTGTCGGTCACACGTGCTGAACTCTCCATCTGTCGTTTTCAAGATTCTACTCCGTTTTTCCCGTCATCGCCCTAATCAGTCGGTTAATAATTTCTCCCTTCCTCACGCCTCATCGCCCAAACATCGTTGCTGTAAATAAACTTGATTTGACCGTCTCCTTGTCGATACTTAGCCAGCATTGTAAATCCATGCCTTTGAGCTGACGGTATTATTGTTGTCGTAACCGCCGGCAATCAAAACGTGTCCATTGCGTAAAAGTGTCGCGGTAGCAAACAGGCGCACCGTTTCAAACTTTCCGGCTGCAACATCAAATGTGCCTGTCGCCGGATTAAAAACCTCAGCCTTGGCCGCGCCGCCGGCAATCAAAACTTTGCCGTTTCTTAACAAAATAGTAGTTCCTTGAAGCTTGTAACGAGACAAATTCATATCGCCGATTTTGGCAAAGGTTTTGGTTTTCGGGTTATAAATTTCTGTTGTCGTGTATGCGCCTCTCGAATCCCGCTCGTCAGAACCGCCGACAATTAAAACCGTTCCGTCGTCCAATAATGCCGCGTCGTGTTTATGACGCTTGATGGTTAGATTCGCGGTTGCCGTAAAAGTGCCGTTCGCCGGATCATAAATTTCCGCGCTTGCATAAATTGTAATTGTCGTGCGTCTGCCTTGATGTCCGCCGGTAATCAGAACATTTCCATCCTTGAGCAAGGCTGCCGTGTGAGATTCACGCGCCGCCGTCATATTTCCCGTTTTCGTAAAAGTATTGGAAGCAGGATCGTAGATTTCGGCATCGGCGAGAAAAGTCCAGCCTGTTCCAACACCGCCAGCCAGCAAAACTTTTCCGCTATTGAGCAAAACGGCGATATGTTCGCTGCGGGGCAAAGTCATTTTTCCGGTCGGCGTAAATTTGCCTGTTTTTGCGTCATAAATCTCGGCACTGTCGAGATAACCTCCGTTAAAACCGCCCGCGATCAAAACTTTTCCGTCAGGCAACGCGGTCGCCGAATGACCGGCGCGGGCAACGCTCATATTATTTGCAGATGAGAAACTATTTTTCGCGGCATCGAAAATTTCCGCGCTTGCCAAACTGTTTTCATCGCCACCAAAACCGCCTGCAACTAAAACTTTACCGTTACCCAACAAGGTTGCGGTGTGCGCGGCACGGCTCGTGTTCATACCGCGAATTGTGTCAATACTTCCTGTCTTTGGTGCGTTACTTTCTCGCTCACCATTTACAATAATTTGCGCTTGACAACTCGTTGACGAGAAAAGAATTACAAACGAAACGAACGATAATAATTTGCTTTTCATCTTCTAAATTCCTCCGGTCAACAACTGCTCTTTTTCGCTCTTTATATCGTAAATATAAAGCCCCCATTTCTTGTTCACTTCTTTCGTATATGCGAAAAATCTTCCGTCACGCGAAATGTTCGGGTCGCTGACCATAGTTCCGTCAGCTATTATACGAACATTCGAGCTGTCCGATTTCATCGCGTGGATGTTGCGCGAACCATCGCGTTCGGAAACAAAATAGATCGTCTTGCCATCTTTCGACCACGCTGTTTTGTCGTCGCTGACATCGTTATTCGTCAAACGGCGAACATCTGAACCATCCTTTTTCATCACAAAAATCTCCGCCGAACTGTTCCGTTTCGCAATCGCTTTAAGCCTTTCCTCTCTCGACATCTTTGCAAAATTGTCTTGCACATCTTTCGGAAACGAATCAGTTCTCGTGAAAAGAACTTTTTCCCCGTTTGGCGACCACCGCGGACTCATTTCATTTGTCGCTTCATCGGTTAAACGAGTTCTGTCCGAGCCGTCCGTGCGAATTACATAAATATCGTGGAGCGTGGCTGTTCGCTCTTTGCGCGACATAAATGCGACCCATTTTCCGTCCGGCGAAAAATCGGGCAAATAATCCAGGTCAGGCGCGTTGGTCAGGCGGCGTTGTTGCAAACCGTCGGCGTTCATCAGATATAACTGCAAATGCCCGTCGCGGTCGGAAATAAAGACAATCTGTTTTCCGTCCGGCGACCATCGCGGCTGTTCGTCGTTGAATTCGCCGTTTGTCAATTTGGTTAAATTTGTGCCGTCAGTCTGAATAGTGTAAATCGCAAATTTTCCGTCCTTGGTTGATTCAAAAACGATCTGTTTTCCGTTCGCCGACCAATCCGGGTTGTAATAATAAATCGGTTTGTTTTCTTGAACTTGCGCGTTTGCAAATCCGGCGAAAATAATACCGAGAAGAAAAAATAATTTTTTCATCTTCGATTGCTCCGTTAAAAAATTAAACTAATTGTATGTTTCTCACGCCGCGCAAAACGCCGTCCACGCCTTTTTCGAGTTTGAGAATCGGATTAAAACCGCCCTTTTTTCCCGCCAGATTTCTTTCCAGCGACGTAATGAACTTGTCGCCTTCAAACAAAATCGAATCAATCGAATCTTCTTTGAAGTTTATTCCGGTCAGCGTCATATGAACGTGCGCGGCAAATTTTCTTTCAGGATACGGCGCAGGTTTTATCGAGCTGAATTCGTATTTGCCGTTTGCGCCGGTCAGCATCCAGCCGCGAAAATGTCCGTGAAGAGGTTCGCCGTCGCGTTTTCTATTGTAAAATCCGTCGCTGTCGGTGTGATAAGAATAAATCAAGATGTTCGGTGCGGGCGTTTTGCCGTCAGATTCAAAAACCGTTCCCGAAATAATCAGCGGTTCATCTTTGTCGGATTTCTTTGACAAAGCGGTTTCCCACGAAACATCATCGGGTGCGTCTATCGCGCCGCACCAATTAACGGCGGGCGAAGTATTGGCGTTTTTCTTTATCAGGCTCAAAATGGCCGATTCGCTCTTTCGAGCCAAAGTGTCGCCTTTGCAGCCGATCGAAAACGGAAATGCAACGGCGGCCATCGACGCTCGTTTCAAAAAATCTCTACGGTTTTCGTTTATGTGTTCCATATATTTTGTCCTTTTGATCTGTATTGTCGATAATTAGACGGGGCCCTATTCTTTTTTCTTCCATTTTTTATTACGTATGTTGGAAACGACGAGATTAATCATAAAGAAACTCACGCCCGAAGACCTGCCGTGGCTGATCGAGATGCGAACGCCCGACGCCGTCAACCGTTATCTCGGCGGTCCGGAAATGCAAAACGTAGAAGCACTGACGGCACGGCTTCCCTTCTATCTGGAATGCCACGAGAAATTTGGCTTCGGCTTTTGCACAATGGCATTGAAATCGACCGGCGAATTGATCGGAACCAGTGGACTCCAACCCCTTGAGGAGACCGGAGAGATCGAGGTCGGCTACAACCTATCAGAAAAATACTGGCGGCAGGGCTTTGGCTATGAGTGTGCAATGGCGTGGCTCAGATACGGTTTCGCAACGGCGAACCTGGAACGCATCGTCGCAGTTGCCCATCCAGACAACACCGGCTCGTGGCGGATCATGGAAAAGTGCGGAATGAGCCATGAAAAGAACGAGTTGCATTATGGCATCGACTGCGTTTACTATGCGATCTCGCGCGACGAGTTTTTACGATTCGAAAATAGCTGAAAGCTGATAACTGATAGCTGATAATTCGGATTTCCTGGCTATCAGCTTTCAGCTATCAGTTATCAGGTATTCCGAAGCCACCTTTTCTATGAAGACCAGTTTCGGATGATGATTTATGAAGGTAACGCTCATCACTGGCGCGTCAAGCGGTATCGGTGAAGCTTTTGCCCGGCGGCTTGCGGCGGATGGGCATAACCTTGTTTTAGTGGCGCGAAGCGAAAACGCATTGCACGAGCTTTGCGACGAGCTGATGTTAAAACATCAGATCACGGCCCACTACGTCGTGCTCGACCTGAGCGAATTTGGCTCGGACAGAAAGCTTTTCGCCGAGACCGAGCGGCACGGGCTCGAGATAGATTGGCTCATAAACAACGCGGGATTTGGTTCCGTCGGTGATTTTTGCAAGCTGGAGATCGACCGTGAACTTCAAATGATAGAATTGAATGTAACGGCGCTTGTCGCGATAACGCATGGCTATTTAAATAAAATGAGAGAGAGGAAAAGCGGCACGATTATCAATGTATCATCCGCCGCCGGATTTCAGCCGCTTCCATTTATGGCTACCTACGCAGCGACGAAGGCTTTTGTTACTTCGTTTTCCGAGGCCATTGGCGAGGAGAACCGGCCGTTTGGCATACGGGTACTCGCTCTGTGTCCCGGTTCGACAAAGACAAATTTCTTTGCCGCGTCAAATATCGACCGGCCGATGAAAATCAAGGGCCAGCAGACAGCGGAAGAGGTTGTCGAAACGGCCTTGCGGGCCGTGAAGAGCGGGCGTACAAAGATCGTGTCCGGGTTTGCTAACTTTGTAGGTTCGGTACTCGGTGGGTTTTTACCGACTACCTTAGTAACACGTGTGATGGCTAAGACAATGCGGTCGCGGTTTCAATAAATCCTAAGACTGCTTCGCAGTCTGGCAAGCAGGGATGCTTGCGCTCCAGTTTATGAAATTTACGGTTCTCGGCAGCGGTTCGACGGGAAACGCCGTTCTCATTTCAACCGAAACTACCAATGTTTTGGTCGACGCGGGTTTGAGCGCGCGTGAGATTTTACGTCGTCTTGCCGAGGTCGGCGTTTCCCAGGACAGGCTTGACGGTATTTTGGTCACCCACGAACACAGCGACCATATCGGCGGGCTGCGGGTATTGCTTCGCTCGGTAAGGTGCCCGGTTTATGTATCGCGGAAAACCGAGGATGCCATTTACGATACCCGAGCGGGCGGCCAAAACGGCGATAGCGAATCAACAAAACGCCGGACCGCCATGAAAGACCGAACGCAGGAGATCGAATCCAACCGAGATTTCCGCATCGGTGATATAGATTTTGAGCCCTTCGCCGTTCCGCACGATGCGGTGGATAATTTTGGCTTTGTCGCCAAGAGAAACGGAGTAAGGGTTGCCACCCTGATGGATTTTGGTCACATTAGCGAGACGATCAAGGAAAAACTCCGCGGCTGCGACGCGGTGGTCGTGGAATCAAACCACAGCCGCGACATGCTCCGGGCCTGTTCCGTTTACACCTGGGATCTGAAGCAGCGGATAATGTCGCGAACCGGTCATCTCTCAAACGAAGACCTCTCAGAATGGTTAACAAACGATTTCGACGGCTCTGCTCGCCACATCGTGCTCGCCCATCTATCTCAGCGTGCCAATGAACCAAACCTCGCCCGCCTCACGGCCGAGATCGCACTGCAAATGCGGCCGCCGCTTTTCAGAGCGGAGACAAAAATCACTATTTCAAATTGCAAACAGCCGACGGAGTGGATCGCGTTTTGAGTCCGACCGTACGACAGACTGCCGAGTCTGTTACACACGTCGAGGTTCATTCAACTTGAATCTGAACCACGCCCGTGAACAGGCGAGGCCGCCTGTTCTACGCGTTTCGCCGACCACCGCGCAATCAGCGCAACCGGAAGCCCGACCAGCAGAGCGTGGCCGATCACGCTGTTTAGGAAAACCGGCAGGCTAAACGGCGCCGGCGTCGATCCTCCCGCCGCCGAAAGCGGTATCACGACCCATTGCATAAAGAAATTGCACACAACGCCGTAGGCAAGGCCGCACAGTACCGCGTGGCGAAGCAAGACAGGCAAAACCCGCGTTCCGGCGTAATAAACGGCTGCGATTATGAACGCAATAACA
Organism: Chloracidobacterium sp.; assembly: GCA_031430895.1. Classification (GTDB taxonomy): domain Bacteria; phylum Acidobacteriota; class Blastocatellia; order Pyrinomonadales; family Pyrinomonadaceae; genus OLB17. The sequence continues at coordinate 15,781 of JANPCJ010000113.1, forward strand.
AAATGCAAAAATATGCCGAGCGCCGCCGTGTTCCAACCGCCCGCGACCGCTGCATCGCGTCCGAGCAAGCCCGCAGCTACACCTTGCCAAACCCTTTGGAGGGTCGCACCAGTGTAAAGCGTGAAAAAAATGCTCGCGTCGAGAAAATCGAGAATGCCGATCGCCAGCCCGCCATAAACTATCGTTTCAAAGGCGCTCGGGCGCCCAAGCGGATAATTATCGTCAGCCATTTATTGTCTCCTTTGAAAGTCTTCGATGCGGCGCGCGTTGAGGCGGGGATCGCTGACTGAGATGGAAAATCGAGCTCGCGTCAAAATAGCTCCGAGGCGATAACAGGCTCATTCATAACGCCTTTAAAAGATTTGCGATGAAGAGTGCAGGCTCCGTGAGCGCGAATCGCTGCGTAATGCGAGGCGGCGCCGTATCCCTTATGACCGGCGAATCCGTAGAGCGGGAACTCGGCATCGTAGGCCGTCATCAGGTCGTCGCGATAGGTTTTTGCGAGTATCGAGGCCGCCGCTATCGACGCCGAGATCGAATCGCCTTTGATTATAGCCTTTTGCGGCAACGGGCTTTGCTTTAGTCGGAGCGCGTCGATCAACAAATAGTCGGGCGCGGGCTCGAGATTGGCGATTGCGATTAGCATCGCTTTTTTCGTCGCCTCAAGAATGTTGATCCGGTCGATCTCTTCGGCTTCGATTTGGCCGATTGCGTAGGCAATGCAGTCGAGTTTTAGTTTAGCGGCTATAGTCTGTCGAGTGTCGGCGGTGAGCTTTTTTGAGTCGTCGAGTCCCTCCGGTAGAGGTTTTCCAATATCCAAAATACATGCTGCCGCAACCACCGGCCCGGCGATACAGCCGCGTCCGACCTCGTCGACACCGGCTACGAAACGAAATCCTTCGGAACGAGCGTGCTGCTCAAAATCCAGTCCAATCGCGGTAATCAGCGGATCGTCAAAAAATAAAACGCGGAGAGAGGATTCGGCCGTTGTTGCAGAATCCTTCATCTCCGCGTTCCTCATTCTCCGCGTCTCCGTCGTCGCTCTTAACCCGCCTGCTTTTTCTTGGCTCGCGTATCGCGTTCTTTTATGCGGGCAGCTTTGCCGCGCAGATCGCGAAGGTAATAAAGCTTTGCCCGACGCACCTTGCCGCGCCTGATTACGTCGATATGATCGATAACCGTCGCATGGAGCGGAAAAATACGCTCGACGCCAACGCCGAAACTGACCTTTCTGACGGTAACGGTTTCGCGAATGCCGCCATGCTTGATCGCGATGCAGATGCCTTCAAACGCCTGCAGACGTTCCTTGTTGCCTTCCTTAATACGTACATGGACGCGAAGCGTGTCGCCGGGTTGAAACGCCGGAATATTTTCCTTTAATTGTTCTTTTTCGACAAAATCTAGTCTATTCATGATCAGTTGTCAGTTGTCAGTGGTCAGTTTTCAGTAGTTTCAATCCCTACCATTCACTGTTCACTTTTCACTATTCACTCCCGTTAATAAATCTTTCCGATTTAATTTTGTTTTCTCAAGCGCCTTTTCCTTGCGCCATTTCTCGATCTCGGCATGATTGCCGTTTAATAAAACTTCCGGGACCGTCATCCCTCGAAACTCTGCCGGTCGCGTATAATGCGGGCAATCGAGTAATCCGTCAGAGAACGAATCGTTCTCTGCTGACGTGTCGCTGCCGAGCGCATCCGGTAAAAGTCTGACAATGCTGTCAACAATAACGACCGCAGCTGGTTCGCCGCCTGACAGAACGTAGTCTCCTATCGAAATCTCGTCGGTGACGAGCATCTCGTTAACACGCTCATCAACG
>JANPCJ010000114.1:0-8582 GCA_031430895.1 Chloracidobacterium sp.
GCCTATTAATATCAGCAATCCGAAAAACCGCGACGCCGTTGTCGCGCTCGAGGCGCTCAATCCAAAGCGCGAGATTCGATACACGGACGAGAAGGGGCGGCCTGTATCGACGCGTAAGCTGTTGAAGACAGACGTGACGCACGATCTGCCCGAATTGCTAAAGAAAAGCAAGAAGCTCGAAGCGGTGGCGGACACTCTTGTTAGCGGCGACCCCGAGATCGACATCGAATCGTTTGGGATGTTTCTGACCGATATGTCGCGGGTTTATGTGACCAAGAAAGGGATCATTCATCTCGTTGAAGAGATTGAGGTGATTTACAATGCGGACGGCACCGTGCGGAAGCGGCAGCCTCGCAAAAAAGAACCGCAGAATATGAATGGTGAATTTCCAATGCGTTGGACGGGGAAATTTATAAAGAAAGACGAGGCGGCGCATCGGTTTGTATTTACAAATAAGAAGCAGCTTGTGCATGTGAATGGGCTGACATTTGATTTCCTGTATGAAATGGCGAAGGAATTGGATGAGAAGAACTCGCTCCTGCTCGTGCGCGGCGGTGAGAAAGGCGACGAACCGCTGGTGATGAACCGAGGCGGCAAACCGTACAACGCATTTCTCGAAGGCCGCATACAGGGCGACGCGTATTGCCTCATCCTGCACTTATCGAATATGGAATTGAAGAAGCCAAAAAAGATCGAAGATGCGTAGCGATCTGATAGCGGCAAAAAGCTATTTTATCTGTTCTCTTTCCGTATCTTTCCGTGCATTCAGTGGTTACTCTTCGAACGGCCAATAACCACGGAACCCACGGAAAAGCACGGAAGGAAACCGAACAAACGATGCTGAATCTTGATTTCGACAAAAGCAAATTCACCTGCAAATTCGGCTATTGCACGGGCAGGGCGCCCGACCTGGCCGACCCGTCGCTTCACGTAAAGGCTCAGGAATACAAGCGGCGCGTTAGCGGCGCGATGAAGGCTATACCCGCTGAGGACGCGTTTAAGCTGCCGACAGCGCGCGGATATTTTGTCTCGCGTAAATACGATGGCGAAAACGCGATGCTGTTCTTTGACGGGGAGAAGATGATCTCGGTCAATCCGGGCGGGACGGCGCGGATCGGGCTTCCGGCGTTTGATGAAGCGGCCGATCTATTGAAAAAGGCAAAGGTCAAATCCTGCATTCTCGGAGCCGAGATATATGTAAAGGATGACCCGTCAAAGGCTCATCCGGTTCAGCAGGTTGTCCGAGTTCTGCGGTCGCCGCCTTCTAAAGAAGCTTTGGAAAAACTCGGTCTTGCGGTTTTTGACGTGATCGAGGCGGACGATGAATCAATCGACAGCACGGCGAAAGTATTCGAGCTTCTCAAGAAGTGGTTTGCAAAGGGCAAGCAGGTCCACGCCGTCGAGCACGAAAAAGCCGACAAGATCGACACGATCATGGAGCGCTTCACCGAATGGGTGATCGGCGACGGCGCCGAGGGCGTCGTCGTCCGCCATGACCAGGCCGGCTGGTACAAGATAAAGCTGCGGCATAACCTCGATGTTGCGATCATCGGCTATTCCGAGGGACAGGACGCGCGCAAGGGCATGCTTCACGATCTCCTTGTTGCCGTGATGCGTTCCGATGGGACCTTTCACGAATTCACGCGTGTCGGTGGTGGTTTTACCGATGAAGACCGCCGAACCATCGCCAGTGAAATGAAACGCCGGATCGTCCCATCCGATTACGTCGCCGTTAATAACGACTATGTCGCCTACGAAATGATTCATCCCGGCCCGGTGATCGAGATCTCGTGCCTCGACATGATCGCCGAACGCGCCCGCGGCGGCCCCGTTAAACGGATGGTGCTCGATTGGGACGGCAAAGGCTACAAGGCGGTAGTGCGAATGCCGCTGGTCAGCGTTATCTCGCCGCAGTTTATCCGAATGCGTGACGACAAGGAAGCGGTTGTTGACGACGTAAATATCAAACAGGTCAGCGATCTGGTCAATGTGCCCGAGGCTGATAAATCGGCCCACGCGGATGACGATCCGGCGAGCGAAATACTCGAACGCACGGTTTACACAAAGGTCATGAAGGGCAACACAATGGTCCGCAAACTCCTGCTCTGGAAAACAAACAAAACCGATCGCACCGACTTTCCCGGCTACGTCGTCTATCTCACAGATTTTTCCCCCAACCGCCAAACCCCGCTCGAACGCGAGATAAAAATCTCGAACAACGAACGCAAAGCCAAACAAATGTTCGACGACTGGGCGAGGAAGATATTTATTACGGGTTGGGACAGGGTCGTGTAACCTTTCTGTCGGAATAGTCTTTTTTGATATAGTAAGATCCATGGCGAGGATAAACTAATGAGCCCTAACGTAGAGCGAGTGAAGAAAACGATTCAACGCCTGCCTCCTGGAGAGGTAATCGAGCTTTTTACTTGGTTTGAAGAGTACCGACCATCAGTTGCCAGTATCCAATCAGCCGGTGATACCGGGGCGTTTTTGCTTAAACGACTGTTGGATAGAGGTCTTATCAGCGAAATAACGACGCCAATGACGGACGAAGAGGACGACGAGTTTGAGGCGATCGAGATTGGCGGGGAACCCCTTTCTCAGATGATTCTTCGGGAGCGGCGCTGATGGCGTTCTATTTTTTTGACAGTAGTGCTATCGTCAAAAGGTATGCGGTCGAAAGTGGCTCACCTTGGATTTTCAAGATTTTGCGTCCATCCTCACAAAATCTGGCCTTCGCTGCTGGGATAGCGGGTGCGGAAGTCGTCGCCGCGTTAGCCCGGAAACGCAAAGGTCAGGTGCTCTCGCCCGCTGAGGCATCGAAGGCCATTCGTCGTTTCAAACGCCACTTTTCCCGTCGATTTCAGAAAATAACCATAAGCGATAAGGTTGTTGCAACTGCAATGATTTATGCCGACAGATACGAGTTGCGCGGTTACGACTCGATTCAGTTAGCGGCTGCATTGCGGTCGAAAATGAACTACGTCTTGCGACTGCTCCGTCATTGATTTTTGTTTCTTTTGACGCCGACCTTAATCGGGCTGCGCAGGCCGAAGGTCTTTCAGTCGGCCATCCGGACGATTCCGCTTAAGAGCCAACTACTTAACAATGGCACAGCCCTTTTACGAATTTGCCGGTAACAAACGCCTTCTCTGGATTGCGGAGGAATGGGTGCGCTATGCCGACGATCTGGCCGAGTGGGCTATGGAGCGGCTTGTAAACCGGCGTGATGTCTGGAGCCAATATACGCTGAAGGACGGCAAAATTCGTGTCGTCATGCTGCCGATCGTCGAGCGGCGCAAGCTGGGCACCGACATGGTCACGCTGAATAAGCTGCACCGGCATTTTTCGGGAAAATCTCCGGCACATCTCATCGGTCTGCATTCGATCTCGGATCACAGTACGTGCAAATGGTTTGCGGTGGATGTCGATCTGCATGACGAGACCCTGCCGGGAGCGGATGAGGTTGCAGAGGCGAATTTCAACGCCGCCCTCGAGTGGGCCGAACGGCTTCGCGAACAGGGCATGGACCCGATGCTGTCGGACAGCAACGGAGTCGGCGGTTTTCACGTCTGGGTTTTGCTTGATAAAGAATATCCGCTGGCGGACGTTTACGATTTTGTCGATGAGCTCCGCTCGGATTGGGACAGGCTTCGTCTTCCCCGAAAACCGGAGATATTTCCACCAAAACGTGTCGTCGGCCCCGATGACCTTCCTTACACTCTGAGAACGCCGGGCCGCCATCACACACGGCATCATTACACGCGGTATTGGAATTTTGACGCGATCGGCGGCGAAAACGAGTGGCTTGAGGGCGGCGACGCCATCGAGCTAATGCTTGCGACGCGTCCGCGGGCGCTGCCAAAGAGAACAAAGGCAAAGAAAAAGGAAACTCTTGTTCCGGCTCCGATGCCAAAGAAGCCAGCCGTAACACAAAAACCGCGAATATGCGTCGATCTCGACGGCGTGCTTGCTCAATACGACAAATGGCGCGGCGTCGATCATATCGGCGACCCGATTCCGGGCGCGCTCGAATTTGCAAAGCAGCTCGCAAAGATCGCCGAGATCACCGTCTTCACATCCCGCTGTGCCCAGGACGTTCTCGAAGGCTCACGGATTACGCCCGGCCAGCTTCGCATCCGCGTCATCGAATGGCTCGAAAAACACAAATTCCCCTACACCGACGTCTACACCGGCCAAGGCAAGCCTCGCGCCGCCGCCTTTATCGACGATCGCGCCGTCAACTGCAATCCGCAAACTAACATCGACGCCTTCGCCACTGCGTTAGATCAAACCCGATTATTGGTCGCCAAGCCACATGGCTTGCCGAAAAAGTTTGTGAGCCGCGAGAAACCCGAATCTTAGCGGTTCACTGTACTATCAAGAGATGCCCAGCGGACGAACACATGACGCGATCACGTTTTTGCTTGCGGCACCGGCGTTCGCGGCTACCTACGCCGCTACGAAGAATGTCGGTGCGTCAACGACAGTCGCCGCCGCGTTTGTTTTTGGCGGGCTGATGTTCGGCCCTGACCTCGATACAGTTTCGCGGCAGTATTCACGCTGGTTTATCTTTCGATTTCTCTGGTTTCCCTATCGATCTTTTTTTAAGCACCGGTCGCGTTTCTCACACGGGCTGATCTTCGGGGCTTTGATACGCGTCGTTTATTTTATGGGCGCCGTGACGCTCGTTGCATTTTCGGCGGTATTTGTTTACGCCGCATACTCAGGCGGCACACTTACCGGATTGGACGAACTTACAGGTGTCTGGCGTCAGATCGGCCGGTTTACACGCGATAATTTTGGCGAATATTTTCTGTTGTTTGTCTTCCTCGGTCTGTGGCTGGGAGCGGCAAGCCATACGTTTACGGATATGGCCGGCTCATTTATTAAGACGGGCAGAATCGCGAAATTTCTCTAACCTCTCTTGCCTCCGCCGCTTCTCGCAGTGTAAAGCCGTAATGCCTGCCGCCGGACGGCGTCCGAGACGTTGCGGTTTTTAGACAACGAGACGAGGTCGCGGAGCTGCAAACGGCTCATTATTGTCAGGACATTTGCCATCGGCGTACGCGGGTTTTTGGCGAGGCTGTGCATTATCTTATAGCTCCTCGCCCATTGCCGGTTTGAGGCGACCTGTCTCAGTATGTCTTCCGAAATCGAACGCATCGAGGCTATGACCTCGACCTCTTGTTCGGTTATACGCGGATTGTTGACGACGGCGGTTGAGACGAGCCGGTTTGGATCGCGAATCAGAATGTTGCGGGCCTCGCGGTCGCCCTTCATGCCGAGCTTGACACGGTCTTTGACGCCCATCTTCATGATGCGGTTGATCATCGAGATACGCTCGCCGGGTATATCTTCGTCCGATTCCATCTGAAGCTCGCCAATGATCTTGCTGATCGCCGCTTGGCGCTGTTCGTCAGATTCCTCGTATATTTCCTCGATGTACTCGAGTGCGAGCCATGAATCATCCGTTTCACGGTCGGGCACCTCGATGTGCTCGGCGAGAAATAGAGCGTCCTCGATACTCATCCCCGACGCGCCGAGATCGGCGCCGAATTCGGCCTGTTCGAGAAATTCGGCAGCGGCCTCGTTGCCCTGCGCCCGCATCTCGTTGGCGATCTGTTGGGCGCCGCGTTCCTTCTCAAAAAACTCGCGCTTTATCTCGCTTGCACGCCGCTCTGCTTCCGGGGTACGTGCGGGGTTGCCGATGATCGCGTCGATTATCGCGGGATTCTGGATAAGAAGCTGCTGGTTGAGCGAAATTAGTTCGAGCAGCGAACCGTTTTGAGTCTTGCCGGCAAGTGCCGCAATCGCCGTGGGAGGCGTTTTGGCGTTTATAAGGATCGCCTCGTGTATCGCGGCCGGAAGCTCGATCTGAGACGCAAAATATGACAGTACTCGCGGGGCTACATCCGCCGAGCGCACCGCCGAGTCGAGCGCCTCGGCCTGTTGCGAGCGAACGGTTTCAAGAGCGTTTTGCTTTAGTTCTCCGTCATCGCCTTCCGACATCGCGACCAAAATTTCGAGCAGATCGGTCTGCGGCAACGGCAAAAGGCCGCGCGAGGCAGCAAGAAGCGCGGGGCGGGGCGCCGTACCTTCGATAACGGCTTTGACGACTGGATTGCTTGATTCTATCGCGGAATTCATATCCACACCGGAGAAAACCGGCTATTGAAAGTATAAATACAGGGGGACTCGGACAAGCGCTTCCGAGCAATTATATATTAGCATAAATCTCTTCATTCTTGACTAACCGCTGCACGTAACATAGTTTAATGAAGGGGCTATTTTCATGCCCATGCTTCGATAACGCTCCACATTTGCCGATAATTTTCTTTACCGAAAAATAATGATAAAAGACGAATTACAAGGACTTATTTCAAGTAAACGCGCCCGAGTGGGCGTCATCGGGCTGGGCTACGTTGGCCTGCCGCTGATTGTCGAATTTTGTCTAAAGGGCTTTGACGCCATCGGCTTCGAGGTCGATGAAACAAAAACCGCCGCGATTAATGACGGCCGATCCTATATCGTTGATGTGACGGACGAAAACGTAAAAAAATGTGTCGATGCGGGCAATCTCACCGCGACGACCGATTTCGCGAAGCTTGCCGATTGCGACGTGATAATCATCTGCGTCCCGACACCGCTCAGGAAGACGAAAGACCCGGATATGTCATACATTCTCACCGCCGGGGGCGAGATACAGAAATACATGCGCCGCGGCCAGTTGATAATACTGGAATCAACGACCTATCCGGGTACTACCGATGAAGTTTTGCAGCCGATGTTCGAGGAAAAAGGGTTTAGCCTCGATGAAGATTTTCTGCTTGCCTTTTCGCCGGAGCGTGTCGATCCGGGCAATCCTCAATACCAGACGCACAATATACCAAAAGTTGTCGGCGGATGCTCAGGCGATTCCACCGACGTTGCGGCGATGCTCTATCGCCAGATAGTGAACGAGGTTCATCCGGTCTCGTCCGCCAGGGTTGCCGAGGCCGCAAAGCTCTGGGAAAACACGTTCCGTGCCATAAACATCGGCATGGCAAACGAGATGGCAAAGCTCTGCAACGCCCTCGGCATCGACACCTGGGAAGTCGTCCGCGCGGCCGCCACCAAGCCTTTCGGCTTTATGCCCTTCTATCCCGGTCCCGGCATCGGCGGCCACTGTATACCGCTCGACCCGCACTATCTTTCCTGGAAGGCACGACAGCACGGTTTTGATTCGCAGTTCATTTCCCTTGCCGAACAGGTCAACTCGAATATGCCCGCATATGTCGTAGAGCTCGCCTCGACTGCTCTCAACGACGACCGCAAAGCCGTCAACGGATCAAAAATACTGATACTCGGCGTCGCCTACAAAAAAGACATCGACGATATGCGTGAGTCTCCCGCGTTGTCGATAATCGATCTGCTCCGGGCCGATGGCGCCGATGTCTATTATCACGATCCGTTCGTCGACGAGGTGACGTTTGACCACGCCTACACAATCGGCGCGGGTGACCCGCTTTACAACAAAGAGCTAACCGATGACCTGATCTCGGATTCTGATTGCGTCATCATTTGTACGGAGCATTCGCCTGTAGATTATGGTCGCGTGTGCCGTCTTGCATCACTCGTCGTTGATACGCGTAACGCACTTTCACCGGAGATCCGCAGCGACAGTAATGCCAGAATCGTCCGACTCTAATGCTAAAAGTCCTTCTCATCGCCGGTGCTCGGCCAAATTTTATGAAGGTCGCGCCGATCTACGCCGAGATGAAGCGGCGCTCTAACGAATTTGCGCCGATGATCGTCCACACGGGCCAGCATTATGACGCGGCGATGTCGGATGCATTTTTTGAAGATCTCGGGATGCCGAAACCGGATATTCACCTTGGCGTGGGGTCGGGTTCTCATGCCGTTCAGACCGCGAAGGTCATGACCGAATTCGAGCCGGTCGTTTTGCAAGAAAGGCCTGATTGGGTATTGGTAGTCGGCGATGTTAATTCGACGATTGCCTGTGCACTGGTGTGTGCGAAACTCGGCATCAAGGTCGCTCATGTTGAGGCTGGGTTGCGTTCGCGCGACCGTTCGATGCCGGAGGAGATCAACCGCATTCTCACCGATTCGATATCCGATCTGTTGTTTACAACCTCGCAAGACGCCGATGAAAATCTGAGGCTGGAAGGAATTCCCGTCGGTAGGATTCGTTTTGTCGGCAACGTAATGATCGACTCGCTCGTCGAGCATCTGAAGATCGCGGAAGGCTCGCGTGTAAGGGAAGATTTAGGTGTTGTTGATGGCGAATACGCGGTTTTGACGCTTCACCGCCCATCGAATGTTGATGACAAACAGGTATTTTCGGGTATCCTCGACGCCTTACTAGCCGTTGCAAAACGGCTGCCGATAATTTTCCCTGTTCATCCCAGGACTCGTGCAAAGATCGAAGAATTCGGATTTGAAGAGAGAATCGCAGATTCCGGCATTCGCCTGATCGACCCGCTCGGTTATCTCGACTTTATGCGGCTGTATAGTGGCGCGAAGCTCGTACTGACAGATTCCGGCGGATTACAGGAAGAGACGACGGTTCTAGGTATTCC
>JANPCJ010000115.1:0-2211 GCA_031430895.1 Chloracidobacterium sp.
GGACGGTTTGAGCCAGAACCGCCGCCGTTAGGGCAAACGCCAAGAGGAGGATAAATGCAATATAACGAAAACCTTTTACAAAATTGCTCATACGATCAGAACGGCACATATTCAATTCGAGAGTCGACATCGGTCGCGTCAAGTGCTTTCGCAATTATTTCTATATCTTCGATGCATTGACCGATTGGCGAGCGAAGTTGCTGCGAATAAATTATCCCAAAGAAGGCTTCCTCATTGGCCTTTCGACGATGGGCTTCCGTCAAGAAATCGTCATCGTGTGTGTAAAGCAACATTCTCAGATCAGACGCACGCGTCAACAAATCAGTGTCGCGAAAACGAGCCGAACCGTCCTCTTGCGCGGTCATTACTTCGACACCGCGCAAACGGAGTCCAGTCGTTACAGCCGAACGTATATGGACATCCATGTAGACGCCAACGGCCATTTAGATGACACCTTTCTTCTCTAATAATGGTCTGATTGAGTAAGGGCGGAGTTCCTCACGCATCCTATCTGAGAACTCGCAGTAATCCTGGATGTCCTTTTCAATTGCGTCTCGATTATCCCAATAATAAGCTAATGCGGAGTGAATTTGGGCAAGCGACAGATCCGGGAACTGATAGTGAATCTCTTCCGGGGTCCATCCGTGCTCTTTGACATCCATAACTATCTGCATCACCTTGTGTCGGGTGCCCCGGATTACCGGAACACCTTTTGCGTTGAAAACGATATGGTTATTAAGGATGGCAACTGTCATAGCACTAAATTAACTCAAAATCAGTCAAATTGCCACAAAAATCAGATGGTCAAATGGGTTCTCGCTTCCCATATCTCTGGAAAGAATTTCTTCGTTAGTGTTGTCATCAGATATCCGACGCCTTCCGAGCCGCCGGTGCCGCGTTTCATGCCGAGCATACGCTCGACCATCAGGATGTGGTTGTAACGCCACGAGACGATTAGCTCGTCGTGTTCGATCAGGAGGTCCTGCATATTATAAAGCTCGGCGTACTTTTCGGGGTGCGTCAGTATTTCGACGGTCGCCGCGACCTTCTCTTCATGGCTTTTGACAGCGAAACCATTTCGGGCCGACAAATCCCAGAAAGCGTCAGCGAGCGAGCGTTGGTTAAATCGTTTTGTAAGACGTGCGTGTGCAAAATCATCATGCCCGAAGGTTGCGAGGATTTTCTCGTCCTTCGCTCCCGACACAAACTCCAATTCGCGAAACTGCATCGACTGAAATCCGCTCGCCGGATTTAGTTTGTCACGGAACTCCAGAAAGCCGATCGGTGCCATCGATTCGAGAATGTGGATTTGAGTAACGAGTATTCGCTCGATCGAAACAACGCCTCGTAGGCTGTGATTCGCACGGAACATTCTCCCTTCGTCGAGCCATTTTATGCTCGCGTCGATCTCGTGCAGTATCTGTTTGAACCACAGCTCGTACGTCTGGTGAATAACAATAAAAAGCAGTTCGTCGTGGCTGACGGGTTCCGACAGCGTCCGTTGAAGCTCGAGCAGGTCGCGTACCCTGAGGTACTCGTTATACGAGAGAAGCGAATTTTTGCCGTATTCAGCCGCCATGAAAAACGTCCATTTGACCGTAAATATTGGCTTTATCTTCCTTTATCGCCGAATTTATGTCAATTTTCGGCACAAATCAAAAAAAAACTAAGAAAACATCTTGACAGAAGATTAAGATTCCGTTAAATTCTCCCTCGTCTATTCACACAAAATTAGTGAAAGCTCGCCGAGAATCTTGTAGTTCAAGATTTAGGTTCTTTTGCATAATTTATCGGAATAGATGAGTTTCTTTCCGCAATGGGCCGGTCACGGCGCGCTTGGCGGTTTTGGGTATTTCGCTCTTGATCTTATCAGACGGGCATTGGCGAAAGAATCTTGAGGTACAAAGTTTTAGGAGGATTTACAACGTGATGTCAAAGACTATCGGCAAGGTCAAATGGTTTAACAACGCAAAGGGCTATGGTTTTATCGAACAGCCCGGTGAACAGGATATTTTCGTCCATTACAGCGCCATCGGCGGAGATGGCTATAAGACCTTGGTCCAGGGGCAAGAGGTCGAATTCGAGGTCACCGACGGCCCCAAAGGGCCGCAGGCGGAAAACGTGATGAAGGTCGCGTAGGAGAATACAACCGGAAAGAAAGGCCGTCCGAAATGTAAATTTCGGTCGGCCTTTGTCAGAACCGGGAGCGGT
>JANPCJ010000116.1:0-1511 GCA_031430895.1 Chloracidobacterium sp.
GAAATTTCATCGGCCAGATTCCACGTCTTTCAGCCACCTCAGATAGCTTTACGATCCAGGAAGGCTCGCCAAATATCACTGTTGGCTTATAAAACTTCGCCCGCTCATAAAATTCTTCAGGCGGGATCTTTCCAGCCTCGACGTGAAAACAGCCTAAATATTGAAACGCCGTGCGAACAACGGCCGGAGAGACCCAAAACGACACGTCGAAGGCGCTCAAAACAATATCTTCACGCCGCAAACCAAGTTGGTATAAGCCAAGGGCGCTTGTCCGTCCCATCTGGTTTAGCTCGTTGTGTGAAAAGAAGACCGACTTGGGCTCGTTAGAAGTAGTACCAGTCGTTTCAAAGGCAGTATCGGCACGCCCGACAATAAATGCTTCCGAACCAAAAGTCCTCAGATCTTCTCCGGTTGTAAAGAATTCGCCTAATTCCGACGGTTGCCGGATTTTGTCAACATTTATACCGTGCTTTTGAAACTGTTCGGCATAAAATGGTGCTTTGGCAGCAAGTTTCAGGGTCTGCCGGAAACGCATTTTTTGCAGTTTCAAAATACATGACGACGGAATTTTGCCGAGCAGACCAATCGCAAATTGCGGATTGGTGCGCAAGGCGAACTTCTCGATCTGTTCGGCAATTTTGGAAATCATAGTTTTTTACATTCTATCGGGTGCGCAGCGCTTGAAAAGTATTTCAAACATCTCGATCGACGAATCGATTTCTTCACCGGAAATCTCGAACGAAGGAGCCAGCGTGAACACGTTTTTGTAATAGCCGCCAACGTCCAATACAAGCCCCATTGTTTTACCACCGATTTCAATATCACCCTTCATTCCTTCGGCGAATATCTTGTCGCAAAGTTCGCGGTCGGGCGTGAACCCATCGGATTGACATATCTCCATTCGAAGGGCCATGCCCAAACCATCCGTGTCGCCGATAATCTTTGGATATCGCTTTTGCAGGCCTTTTATTCGTTCAAGAAAATATGCACCTTTTACCTGCGTGATCTTTTCGTAATTGACCTCTTCCATCATTCGCAGCAGTTCGAGTCCAACGGCCGTTCCGAGGGTGTTTGAAGCGAACGTGGAATGCGTCGAACCGGGAGGAAATTTTTCGGGGGTGATCAACCCGTCTTTTGCCCAGATCCCCGAGAGCGGATTGAGTCCGTTGGTCAGAGCCTTTCCGAAGACGATGATGTCAGGAGTGACATTGAAATTTTCGATTCCCCAGAATTTTCCGGCACGATAAAACCCCATCTGAATTTCGTCGTCCACGAGCAATATCTTACGTTCGTCCAGAATCTTCTTGAGTTTCTCAAAATAGCCTTCCGGCGGAACTATATAACCGCCCGTGCCTTGAACCGGTTCGATGTAAAATGCCGCAAATTCAGGCTCCTCCGCTTTCGCATCCCAAAACGAGTTGTATTCGGTTTCGAAATTCTTGGCGAACTGATCCACACAATAGAGTTCGCACGTATCCTTTTTTTTTCCATAAGGACAACGGAAGCAGTAC
>JANPCJ010000117.1:0-3792 GCA_031430895.1 Chloracidobacterium sp.
CTGCTGATGAGCGGTCGGACGGCCAAAGACATCAAATGCCGTGTAATTCGTCTTCGACACCGAAGATTTGATGCCTGTCGTCTTGCCTTTTACTGCCCCGAAAGGGAATGGGGTCAGGCCTCCGTAAGTTGCGTAACTCATTTGTGTTCTTCGTTGAGATTTATCTAGCTTGTTTTCGACGGCGATCCGGGCCGCTTGATCAGGTTGTATTGTTCTACAACGTTTGAGACTAAGTCACCAAATTTCGCATCTTCGATTTTTCGTTGCGCGGCGTTCATGACGCCGCCCGTTGCAGCGAGCGATCACGCTACAGCCCACCCTCAATCTCAATTGCGACTGTCTTGCCATGCAAAAGATAGTACAACTGCCAGCGAGGGAAATCGAATTAGATACGCAACTTACGCAGGCCTGACCCCAATTTCTGACCCCAATTTCTTATCCTAGCTCTCACTTTTATCAGCAAGGTCCGCTCGATTCACTTCCCTGTTTTCGTTCTGAGATAAATTTTCGCCCGACAAATTTTGCTTCATAGTTGCTCCAGTTAAGAAGGGGTCTTTCCGCCCACCTGATCTATCTCAATGGCAAGATGAGTGCCAAAGCGATTTCAAGTAATTTCCGATCTATTTCATCGTTTAGAAGGCTTATTTGAACCAGAAAAGGCTCGCAAATTCGCCGAATGGAACAGGAATTCGCCGGAAGAACAGATAACTTGGCGTAGAAATAATCGAAGTTCAACGTCTAGTCGGATAACAGGGCGAACTTTAGTTAAAAAAAGCACTTCCCAATTCGTTCGAGTGCTGGGTGGTGAGTGGCTAATGGCTGCCGTAAATAAACTGTTAACACTCATTTAATATTCCGTTCAACTTTTAATAACGTGGTGGCAATATCCTTTCAAATTGCTAAAAGAAAATATTCAAATAAATAAGGCACAGACGTTTCCGCTAAAGGAATACACGTCTGAGGTTTTCTGTTTGTAACAAAGGAATAATTATGAAATTAACTGCTATCACTAGGACTCTATCTATATTTGTTGTTCTTGCTTTTTGTTCTCTGTCGTCAACATTTGGGCAATCCGATTCAGGCACTGCCGCGGTCGAGGGTACGGTCAGAGATCAGAACGGAGCCGTTGTTCATGGAGCGACCGTTGTCATTAAAAACAAGGATACGGGCCTCGAAAGGACGGTTACGACCAATGGAAACGGCCTCTTTTCGGCAAGCGTCCTGCCAGTGGGCATTTATATTATAAAGGCCGCCTCTGAGGGCTTTGCAGACGCTCCGGTAACAGCCACGCTTTCCGTTGGGGTTTCGACACCGGTCGAGATAATTTTGGCTCCAAAGGGGGCAAGTGTTTCGGTGGACGTATTGGGTGATACAGATACCATTGAGACCAAATCTGAATCGACTGGTTCGACGATCTCACAGCGGTTGGTTTCAGACCTGCCGGTTCGCGGCCGTAACTTTACAGAATTTGTACAGCTCACGCCCGCCGTCGTGCAAGAAGGTGATAGAAACGGCCTTGTTATCTCGGGCCAGCGTTCGATAAATTCGAATGTGGCAGTTGACGGAGCGGACTTCAACGATGCACTTCAGGGCAATCAGCGTGGCGGCAATGAGCAGGTCTTCTTCTTTCCTCAGACCGCGATCAGAGAGTTTCAGGTCGTCCGCTCGGGAGCAACGGCCGAGATTGGCCGCACGGGGGCCGGCTTTGTTAATGCGGTGACCAAGTCCGGGACAAATGAGTTTCGCGGCGAAGCATTTTATTTTAACCGCAACCGTAAACTGACATCCCCGGATGCCTTTGGCCAGAGCCTCGACAATGCACAAAATCAATTTGGCGGCTCAGTCGGCGGTCCGATCAAGCGGGACAAGGCATTTTTCTTTATTGGCGTGGAACAAAACTACCTTCGGGTACCCTTTGTCGTAAAGTTCGATGCGACGACCGCGCCGGTCCCGGCGAGTGTTTTAGCCTTGGAAGGCGAAAAGCGAGGCACAAATAATCCAACAGCCTTCTTCGGCAAATTAGATTTCGTCATGAATCCCGCAAACACGGTTAATGTTCAATATACTTACACCAGATTTCGGGGCGAAAATTTCAACTTCGACAATCCGAGGCAAAACGTCGCTGTCGAAGGTAATTACACCCGCGAAAACTCAAGCAATGGCATTAAAGGTTCGCTTGTATCCGTCATCAGCCCGAGGCTGATCAATGAGATCAGGGCGCAGGTCGGAACGGATAAACGCCTCGAAGCCCCAAATACAACGGGCGGCCAGGCCGTGATTCCCAACTTTGGAACCCTCGGCGGCGACCGTGCCCGTCCGCGTCGTTTTGAAACTGTCCGGTATCAGGTAACCGATAACGTAAGTTATGACACCGGCCGTCATAATATGCGCTTCGGTTTCGACGTAAATATTAATGACGTGACCCAGCAACGCGAATCAAATACTCAGCCCAGATTTGATTTTGAGGCCAGGACGATCAGCGGCGTTGCAATTGCGTCCATTGAAAATTATGCTGCGGTTCGTCCGCGTCGATTTAGGCAGTCGCTGCCATCGACTAATCCCATTGACCTACTATATACGGGAACACAAAAGGAATTTGCATTCTTTGCTCAAGACAAATTTAAGGTAACTGACCGGTTGTCGATGAATTTCGGGTTAAGGTATGAGGCACAGATAAATCCACAGCCCAAGAATCCGAATCCTGCGATACCGCAGACAGCCCTTATTCCTAATGATCTGAACCAATGGCAGCCGCGATTAGGCTTTGCATACGATGTCGGCGTTAAAGGCAACACAGTTATCCGGATCTCCTCGGGGTTATTCGCGGCCCGAACTCCCGCGAACCTGTTTCAACGGGTGACGACCGATAACGGCCTAACGGTTCGCGAGATCGAGATCGCCGAGACGACCCCGTGCCGAAATTCAACGGTCGTAAATCTTGCGGGCTGTCGGCTGCGTGGACCGGACGCGATAGTGACGTTTCCAAACGGGTTTGCGTCGATTAGTCCGGCTGTGGCCCCGTTTGTGCTGAAACAAAGGGTCTTCGGATTCGATCCGAACTTCAAGAATCCGCGATCTGTACAATTCGCCGGAACCATCGAACAGAAAGTTGGAAAAGATCTTATTTTTACGGGCGGTTACATACATAACTCAACGTATAATCTGCAGCGCCGCGTGGACCGCAATCTTTTTCCGCCGACTGTGCTCGCAAACGGATATTTAAGTTTTTCATCGACCCGGCCAAATACGACCATCAATCAACTCGAGAGCAATGAATCGACGGCACACTCAACCTATGACGCTCTGACGCTGTCACTTCGCCGAAGAATTGCCAGACGGTTCCAGTTCGAGGCCAATTATACACTCGCGAATAACCGCGATGACGATTCGAACGAACGTAATTTCTCGCGCGAGACAACACTCAACCCGTTTAACCTGAAACTCGAGGCCGGTCCATCAAAGCAGGATGTTCGACACAATCTAAATATCAGCGGCCTTTATGATCTCGGCCACGGATTTACATTGAGCGGAATCCTGTTTACCAGGTCTGGTTTCCCGTACACTACTATTATCGAGGACGGCACCGACACAAATAACGATCTTAACGATGCCAATGAACGGGTCATACTCAACGGTGTTATCTCTGGTCGAAATTCCCAACGGGCTCCGAAATTCGTCAGTCTCGACATGAGGCTCCTAAAAGCTTTCAGATTCGGCGAGACAAAGCGAATTGATCTCTCAGCAGAAGTTTTTAATCTTACGCGAAACACTAACAAAGGGTACGGGGCCGAC
>JANPCJ010000118.1:0-2631 GCA_031430895.1 Chloracidobacterium sp.
GAAATAAAAACACGACCTAATGCGGAATCTGGGTTAAAATACAATCAACAGGAGAACTTAATATGGCAAAGGTAACAGGGATCGGCGGAGTATTTTTTAAGAGTGCGGGCAAGGGCTCGGAGCTGGCGGCGTGGTATGAGAAGAATCTCGGGCTCAGCCTTGAGAGATGGGGCGGCTCGATATTGAAATGGACCGACGATAAGGTCGTCGACGGCGGCCTCACGGTCTGGAGCACGGCGGGCGCCGATTCCAAATGGTTCAGCCCGAGCGAGTCTTTAATTCATGATCAATTACCGCGTCGATAACCTCGACGAACTCCTCGCCCAGCTAAAACAAAACGGCGTCGAGATCGTCTCCGGCCCCGAATCCCACGAAAACGGAAAATTCGCCCACATCCTAGACCCCGACGGCAACAAACTCGAACTCTGGGAACCGATGGTCATGGACGAAAAGAATATGGACGAGAAGAATAAGGAATAGGTCCCGCCCGGACGCGTATTTGTGGCACTCATTACATTAGGAAACTTCAGCTTAACCTTTCAGTAATGTACGGAGTTTCTGAAACGTCCCAGTAAGCCGAATTCGAGGCTGTGGAAAGAGATATGGTGTATAATCGAGTCGAAAAAGCTGCGACGAATTGAGGTGATAAGCTCATGAATACAATTGCAATTGCCGATACCCATTTGCCGACCCGTTTCCCGCCGCGGATGAAATATGCCAGGATGCATCTCGAATTTGAATCGGGTTCGGAAAAAATGACGCCTGAAGAATTTTGGGACTTCTGTACCGAAAATCGTAAAATGCGTGCCGAGCGATCTGGCTGAAATTTGGTAAATGCACTTAACTTGACTCTGCGGACTGGCAAAGGTCGCTATTAAAACTGTTCGGGAAAAGTGTAATGATACCGAGGCTCGAAGCTATTTTAAAATCACCAAGGAGGGCAACCGGTACAAATTTGTTACGGGATTCGAGTAGGAGACCGACAAAAAGTTTTCGGGCAATCCCACGAAGTCCTACCGCTCCAAAAACCCGCTCCGCGTCGTAAGCGAACACCTCGATTGGGTCGGCCACACCCCGGCTGAGTTGCTAAGGGGACAGACCCGTTCGTCTCCTTCAGAGACTCTATCTGCGACAATCTGATCCGCATCCTGCAATCCTTCCCTCTACTAGGCCGTCGTTTTGGTGTTTTTGAGTCGGAGGAGCCAATACCACCACAGTAAGTGGAAGGCCGCAAAGGTGCCGGTTAGAAGCCAGCCGATCAAGGGGTATTTTAGGTTGCCCTCGAGGGTCGACCAGGCGAGGCCGACGGTGGCAAATGCAGACCAGATGAGTTTTAGCTGGAGCATCCCTTTGAAGGCTTCGGATCCAGCGTTTCGGCCGAGCAGCGATTCGATGCCAATGCCGAAGAGCGCCGCCGCCGCGAGCCGTGCGGCAAACGGGTCTACCGCGATCCACCCGAATAAGCCGAGCACCTGACGCGGCGCAAAAAACAGCGGCAGTGCAACGACTATGTCGATCGCAAAATGAAGCACAAACCAAAATCGCAACGCGGCCGGTACTCCGGCATCTCGGCGAAAAGATTCAGTGCCTCCGCCCATATTTGCTTTCACCATTCGACGGTCTCCTTATAGTTTCTGTAATTGATAATATACCACGTAGTTTCAAGATAAAGTGCTTGGCAGCGTAGGAATCGGTTCCAATTCAATTGGATTGCAAACCGCTCGCCAAAATCTGATCCGCATCCTACAAAGCGCTTTTTCCGGCGAGCTTGCGGCGCCGTATGATTATCGCAGGCATTGGCAAGCTGCAAAACCGCTTCCGTCTGGCTTGCATTAGGAATGCTATCAACTTGAATAGTACATTTTGATCAAAATAAAGAAGATGTGGATAAAATGGACACGATTCAAGGAATGGGCTTATGCAGGCTTTTTCTTTGCCATGTCTGGAGCGGCAATTTCACATATCGTATCGGGCGACCCGTGAGTGAAATATCTCCCTCTTTGCTGCTTCTGACCCTGACTGTGGTGTCGTGGTATTTTAGGCCTCGGAATAGAATGATCGTTTCGACTAATTAATAAATCACGCGAAATGGAAATTGTGCCGTCTCGTGCTATCTTGAGGGCAATGGGTAATCGCATTCCGGATTGCTGACAACTTATTTTACAAAACGTATGGATTTTAACAGACGATTATTACTGCTATTACTAGTCGTTGCGTTAGCGTACGGTGTTGCCGCTGGTCAGACAGGTCGTCCTTATAAAAGAACGGACGCTCAAGCCCAGAAGATCGTTCGGGAAGTGCTACATTGGCATCAGCGGTGATTATGACGGCAAGGAATATCCGATTCCCGGTTTGGAAGATGTTTCCCGTTTTCCCAACCTGCTGATCGAACTCGCGAGTAGAGGATGGACGGAAAAAGAATTGAGAAAAGTTACAGGCGAAAATTTTCTAAGAGTCTTTGGAGACATTGAAAAGAGCGCAAGAGAATTGAAGAAGAGTGCGAAGAAAGGAAATCTGTCCTCGGGTCAGAACCGGGAGCGAAAGCGACTGGGTTATTGAACGACGAGATTGATAGACCACGGGGCGAACAAACATGCATCGGTTATCGGTGTTCTACAAAAATAAAACTGT
>JANPCJ010000119.1:0-7075 GCA_031430895.1 Chloracidobacterium sp.
AGAAACCACCAACTGGCTGGCGGTAGAACCAGTGCGGGTAAACGTATAAACAAGATTCCCCGCACCGTCTTCATTCACCACCAGCGGCGCGACCGCGACTGTAACTACAGCCGTCGGATCATCGTCGTCAATGATCGTGCCATCCGCGAAACTGGGAGCACCAACCGTGTAACCGGACCCGTTAGCTACGGTCAACCTCACCACCTCCTGCGGTTCGTCGATCAAATCGGCTTCCGGGTTGATAGTGTCAATGGCCGTCGAACTTACGGAATTAAAAGTAACGGTTCCGGTAGTTCCATTAAATCCAACCATACCCGTCTGGGCATAATCCGCCGGAAATGCCGCCGTCGAGCCTGTGGCCGATACATTCACCGTCAGCGGACTGCCCGTCGACCCGCGCATAAATCTGTATATGTGATTGGTCGTCCCGTCTTCAATGACGGACGAAGGATTGACCGTAACCGTAACCTCCGGCGTCGAGGGTCCATCGTCATTAACTATCGTTCCCACACCCTGACTATCGGAGAACGTGAAACCCCCACCGTTGAAGGCGACCAGGTTAAGGAAAAAATTCTCGTTTGGTTCGACAATCGAATCGCCATTTACCGATACGGTAAATGAGGTCGTGTTGGATGACGGAAGAATCTGTCGAAATTCATTGACAACTGAGACGTAATCGCCCGGTGCGACAGCCGTTCCGTTTGCAGAAGTGGCCACCATGGCAATGCTGCCAGGCCCTGTCCTGTTCAGTGTGACGTTAAATGTGAAAAGCGTCAATCCGCTTTGCCCTTCGTTTTGCGTTACGTCACTAATAGAAACGGTTCCTTTAGGGGTGTTGTCTACAATCGTCATAAACGTGGTCAGCGGTGCTAAACCCGCACCACCTATAGGATTAAAGAAATTTATGTTTAAGTTTTCATCGTCCTCGACCAGTGCATCACTTAGAATCTGGATACCGATTATTTTGTCAGCCGTATCTCCATCAGCCCACTGTACAAACCCATTTGTTATCTGGACATAATCCGCGCCCGCGGTAGCCGTGCCTGCGGAGGTACTGAAGGAAACTCCGATGACGCCCGAGCTTCCGCCCACTCGTGCCACCCTGGCCGGGCAGATCGAGCCTTCGAAGTTAAAACATTTAGTCGCACTAGGCACGATTGTCCCGGGCGAACCGCCAGTGGAAGTTCCAATGATCTGAAACATACTATCCGGCTCCTGCGTAGCTAAACATGATGTCCTTCGGCCGTAGTTCGGGGTGCAAGTGGGTGCGAATCCCGAAGCAATTTGCCAGGCCGCTCCGGAATTACTAAGAACCAAGCGGTTAGTCCAATACCACTGGCTAGCGTCAGTGGAGAAATCCAAGTTAGCTTGGACGGATACCCAATATGTTCCCGCCGGCAGCAGACATGTGGTAGGCAAAACTATATTAAAATTGCCGGCAGCGGCTCCCGACGTTATAGTCGCGTTCACGAAATTACAGACCACTGCGCTGGGCAAAGTCGCTGAATTGGAATAAAAGGTCACATTGACTGTGGTAGCCCGTCCGGCTCCAGCCGAGTAAACGCCGGTTACATTCACCTGTTGAACAGTCCAGGTCTGGCCTGCGGGTACCACAAAATCGTCCGCGATTCGGCTGTCGAACGCATCCCTCGCCGGCTCGAAATTTTGCGAGGTCGTCGATATCGTAGATGGATTGTTAATTTGGTCATATAGAAGAGCGAACGGGCTCTCAATTGAGAAAGCCTCTGGTAGGAGAACCCCTGAATCCGAAGCCATCTCCAATCGGGGAGACGTTTGGAATTTGGCCTCCCTTTGGGCAGACGTGCTCCCCGACGCCTGAAATAGCGCTATGGCGGCGAGGACCGGTATACCGGTACCCAAGATAACTGAGCGCCGCGAAAGTCTCGCAAGCCATAATCCACTGCCACTTACCATCGATAACCATCGCGACTTATACATTGATTTACCTCACTACTAAAAATTGAAGACATTTCGCTCAAAAAAACATTCAAAATCCGTATTTCAACGAAAATTGGATTCGCCGGCCCGGGGTGACAGTGCTGGTAGCCCTGCCAAATCCCGGTGCCTCGAGCAGGCGGACGGGGACGCCGAAATTGGCGCGGTCGATGAAATTGAAAATGTCGGTGCGACGAGGGGAACTAATACGCTTCATAATAATGTGCTCCTAACATTAGTGTTAGACGAGTGATTCGACGGATTCTGCTCTAAACGCTCGTCTGGATATCTGGGCCTTCACTTCTATTGACAAAAAACCCCGAAACCTTTCACATTTTTTGTAAAATAGTTTGCGAATGACCTCGACCAGCCCAATTAAGGGCAATATTCGGCACCATCGAGTGCACCGAACCGGACGCGGACTAGTTTGCTTTTTGACTTAAGTATTTTAACATCTAAAACCGAGTCGTGAAAATGTAAAGACTAGGAGCGTGACTGGAGCGCATGCGTTCCCGCTTGCCATGCCACGCAAGCGGTGTAACGGCGCCGAGGATTATAGTTGTTCGATTTCGGCCAAGTCCGCCGTTCGCAACCCAGCTTTTCGGGCTTTGCCCTCATGGCAGGCGGGGACGCCTGCGCTCCAGTCGCGGATTATTGCGCTACGTAACCTGCGGCGATAGGTTGGTCGCCGTCGAGGCCGAATACGGTGGCGTAGAATGAGTTGTCGGCGCTTCGCATTATGTACCAGGTTGCGTTTGACGGGCGGTAGAGGGCGATGTCGGTCAGGCCGTCGCCGTCGTAGTCGGCGGGGGACGGGATGTCGCCGGACGAGCCGAATGAGACGCCGAATTCGCGCAAGGTCGATCGGAAAAGGTACCACGCTCCGTTTGACGGGCGAAAAACGCCGATGTCCGTACGGCCGTCGCCATCGTAGTCAGCCTGGACGGGTCTGTCTTCGCTCGCGCCGAATTGGATCGAGGTAAGGCCGCCGGGGCCGAGGTTTTGATACCAGGTGCCGTTCGACGGCCTGAAAACAGCAATGTCTGTACGACCGTCAGCGTTGTAGTCGCCCTGGGCGGGTTTGTCGGTGCTGAGGCCAAAGGCGGTCGACGAAAATCCGGCCGTGCTTTGCATTATGTACCAGATGCCAGTAGACGGGCGGAAGACAGCGACATCCGTTTTGCCGTCGCCGTCGTAATCGCCCGCAACGGGCTGATCGCCGTTTGTCCCGAACTGAGTGCCGGTGAATCCGAGAGTACTTCGCTGGATATACCAGGAGCCGTTTGACGGGCGAAAGACAGCAAAATCAGTTTTGCCGTCGCCGTCATAGTCACCGGGCGCGATGCGGTCGCCGGCTTGCCCAAACTGAAAGCCGCCAAACTCGCCGGTCGCGATATTAAAGTTGTACCAAAATCCGTTTGAAGGTCTGAAAACAGCGATATCACTCTGAAAATCGCCGTCAAAATTCGAGGTCGCCGAACCCGACAGGCTGGCCGTCGATTTTGTATAAATATTGTCGCCCGACGGGCCGCCGTCGCTGTTGGCGGAGTTGCCCGCCGCAAAAAAGCCGATCTTTCCGACGCGGGTGGCCGGGGCCGTCCATGTGAAATTCCACGTGTTCGATCCGAAACCGCCGTCAGAAAGGCCCGAGATCGTATGTTCGACATACCGCCGCTGGTTCCCACCGACAATTCCGGTAATAATCTGCGTCCTTATCGGATTTTGTGTCGGCACGGAAAATGTACCCACCCCGCGGCCAAGCCGGTCAACCGCCGTCAACTGAAACCCATATACTACGGCGTCCTCCTGACTGCTCCTGACCGACACCGCCACCTGCTGGCCCGGCAGATAATCGTGCGGAATCCCCGTAATCGTAACGCTGCCGCCGCCGCTGTTTACGGGAAACTGCGTATGGCACGCCGTACAGTTAGCCTCGCCCGGTGCACCCGTAAACGACGGCGAAGGCCCCGAAGCCGATGCTGCGGCCCTTTCACGCCCGCCCAATAGGCACACAACGCCGATCAGCAATGAAATCACAAAGATAACCGCCAACTTCAAGACCGACGAACCCCTGGCTGCAATTCTCATACGAAAAATACCTCTGAAAAGGACAAGATTTTGCTCAATTCTTTGATGACAAGAGTGACAGAAAAGTCTATAAAATCGAACTAGTTAAGGATAGGTGGCGATGGCGGAAAAGTCAAACAAAAGAAAAACAGGGTTTAACGGATGCTTCTCCCGCATCTACCCGGGCGTTTCATCTAATTACTATATTGGACCGCTCTCTCGGGTTTGCCCGACGCCTGATAGAGTGAAATGAGCCGTACACGTGCCAGCGCGAGCCTGGGGCTGTTGGCTTCCTGCGAAGCTTTAAGGCTTTCATAACTGCTCAGAAGTATCGGTTCAGCTTCCGCAAAATGTTTTTGGTCGGTCAGAAATTCACCAAGCGCTCCATTTGCAGCGGCCAACAAAAAATGTGCGGGGGGAAGATTCTCGGTACGGAGCTTTACAGATTCGCGTATAAGCTTTTCGGCTTCGTCTCTCCGGTTGGTGCGGCTGAGTATCTGGCCCCGAATCATCAAGGCCATCGGATAGTTTACAAATTGGCTGCCCATCCCCGCACGGTAGATTTGCAAGGTTTCATCGATCTTGCTTTCAGCCTCGGTATACCTGGATTCGAGATACAAGGTTTGTGCCTGCAGCCTGAGATTGTCACCAAGCTGGAGGTTGGCCCGATCAAATAGTTTTCGGTAAATCGCTTCGCCATCGCCCAGGTTTTTCAAGGCTTCTGACAGATTTCCCTGTTCCATTTGAAAGCTGCCAAGACCCGTCAGATTTACACCTAATTCGATGGGCCCGCTGCCTTCCTTTTGCCGAATCGATTCAACTTTCGCTTTGATTATTTTTTCCGCATCGTTGAATTTTCCCTGGTCGGCCAGTGTCAGAGCCAAAACCGCTTCCTGAATACCAAGATTGCTCGTTGAGCCGGTGGGAAGTTGAGGGCCGAGGGACAATGCTTCGCGCAAAAGTATCTCTGCTTCCCTGGAATCTCCTTGAACTCGTCGCACCAAGGCGAAATCGGCGAGCGAGGTTGATAAGAATTCAGGCTTTATCGTTCCGTTCTTTAAAGCGGAGCGAAGATGCGGAAGGCTGCGCCGGTAGAAGCCGTCGGCTTTAGAGAGATCACCTTTATTGACCCAAAGGCTTGCCATCATAACCATTGTCTCGAGGGTTTCGAGATGATCCTCACCATAAACTCTGGTCTGAAGTTCGAGGGCGGCATTTAAATTTTGCTCTGCCGGATCGTATTGCCCCAAAGATAAATAACTCGCTCCAATTATTCGTTGCAACTCGGCCTTGACCTCCGGTTGGCTGGACAGATCCTCAGCGGCGAGCCGTCTGGAAGCATCGTCCAAAACATCCTTTACAGTTAATTCACGGCCGCTGTTGCGCAAGCTGTTATCCGGTGACGAGGCATTCAGCATCGTTTGCATAAATGCGCTGACGGCCTGGGCCTTCGCCTTTTCCATGCCCGCCTGACGCGTTTGCCACAAGCTGACCGCGATGGCACCGATCAAACTAAAAAAAATCAATGTTGCCGCTATGACACCGACCTTGTGACGTTTTATGAACTTTGAAGAGCGGTATTTGTAGGTGTTCGGACGGGCGGAGACAGGCAAATTGCTAAGATGTCGTTCGATGTCGTCGGCAAATGTCTCGACCGATTGATAACGCCGCTCCGGCTCTTTTCGCAAGGCCATCAAAACTATATTGTCCAAATCGCCTCGTAATTTTAAGTTGTTATTCCCCGATGTCGAATGCACCGAAGGCAGCGAGGGTTCAAATTTCGTCACTGTTCGGATGATCTCGTCCAGACTTTTTCCCTCAAAATGAAACGGACGCTCATTTGTCAGCAATTCGTACAAAACGATTCCCAGAGAATAGATGTCGCTAGATGTTGTAACAGGATCGCCACGCAATTGTTCCGGCGAAGCATAGGCCGGGGTAAGAGCTCGAAAGGCCGTCTGTGTCTGAGCCGCGTCGAGTGAGAGATCGGTATTTATCAGTTTCGCCAGTCCAAAATCCAAAAGCTTTGGCTCGCCGTCATTTGCGACCAAAATATTTCCGGGTTTTATGTCACGATGAACGATCAGATTCCGATGGGCATATGAGACGGCAGAACACACCTTTAGAAATAGGCGAAGCGTGTCGTTGAGCGAAGCGCCGATGCGCCGCACATATTCCGTTATCGCATCGCCTTCGACGTACTCCATCGCGAGAAAAGGTTCGCCTGATTCCGACACGCCGCCGTCGAGAAGTTTTGCGATATTTGCGTGATTGAGCGAAGCAAGGATTTGACGCTCGCTGCGAAACCGCTCGATCATGTGGCTTTCGGAGATCGATTGACGGACGATCTTAAGGGCGACCTGCTGTTCAAATTCGCCGTCGGTGCGTTTCGCGAGGTAAACGGCGCCCATGCCGCCGAATCCGATCTCGCGGATAATAGTGTAATTTCCAAACCGACGGCCCGCAGCAGGCTGCGTACCGTTAGAAAATATCTTCTCAGTCGATAAAAGCGGCGTGCTTATGAAATCTTCTGATTCGCCGTAAGACGCGAGCCACGATTCGACCTCTTTTTTGAGAGTTTCATCACCGCCGCATTTTTCCACAACAAAGGCCGGCCGTCGATCCGGTTCTAACTCGAGGGCCGACGAAAATATATTCTTTACTTTTTCCCAAGCTGCGGTATCAATCACCTTTTAACCGACGGCAGATAAATTTATCCACTTTCACTTTTCAATCTTCGATAGAGCCAGGTTTTTGCAATCGCCCACTCGCGTTTGACGGTTGCGGTTGAAATGCCGAGTACATGGGCAGTTTCTTCGATGCTCAGGCCACCGAAGAATCGCAGCTCGACAATCTGTGCCTGCTGCGCCTCGAAAGCGGCCAGAGCTTCGAGAGCTTCATTCAGTTCGATCAGGTCGAGTTGCGTACCGGTGGAAAAGCTAATGTCTTCGGTCAACTCGATACGCTGGCCAAAATCGCGCTTTTGCGCCTTTCGCTTTACGGCGTGATCGACCAGGATATTTCGCATCACGTTGGCCGCAACGGAAAAGAA
>JANPCJ010000120.1:0-10570 GCA_031430895.1 Chloracidobacterium sp.
AATATATAGTTCAACTTATGGATAGAAAAGGAGAAATACAATGATAGAAAGCAACAAAATGCAAAACAACGGGTCAGGATGTAAGAGTACCAAAAGTATTGGCACCAAACTTATGTTTCTCATGCTTGGTGGAAGTATTGGGGCCGGGATCGCACTCTTGTTCGCTCCCAAGCCAGGAAGAGACCTTCGACAAGACATAGCGGACGCGGCCGTTAAGGGCTGCGACGAAGTGCTTGAGACTGCTACTCAAGTTAAGGATAAGACCGTCGAATACTATGAAATGGCCAAGGAAAAAGGCTCTGAGGTGCTCGATGTTGTCACGGAGAAAGTGACGGCTTTCAAAGAGGAGGTTGGCGACGATGCGGCAAAAATGGGCGGGATCGTACATGGTGCCGCTACTCGCCTACCGGATTCGCTTAAATCAAGACAAATTTTTTAGATATAAGAAGATAGAGATCAACGGAGGAAAAGACAATGAATTTAGAGTTAAAAAAAGAAGATTGGGGAAGATTTTTCGATAGTCTGAGCAAGCGCCGTTATGAATGGATGACCGAGGTCGAGGTCTTGAACACTGAAATCGGCGACCAGACATTGTCCAACGGGCTGCCGCTCAACGGGATCACAGTTGAAAATGTCGATGACCGAATGACGATCGATATTTCGGTCGGCGAAACAACTGGCCATCATCAGACTCACAATATCGTTAATCCGACCCGAGTCGCGTTTCTCGCCGGCGACAACTCTCACGGCGATGTTGTTGACATCGAAGAAGAGGACGGGACCAAAACGCTGATCCGATTTACCGAACCTATGGACATCGTGTTCGGTTTTGCCCAATACGAGGTGCAAGTTGCGGCCGTATAATTTCAAGACTTGCGCTGGAGGCAATGGACGGGCTGATTTTTCTTCTGCATACGGCTAATCTTTGGAGGGTGGAATTGAAAGACGGCGCACGGCTTTTTGGGGCGTAGCGCCGTTTTTCTTTCGACCTTGGATTCGGTTTCGATCTCGCACGGGCGTGGGGTAAACCTCTAGCCGAAGATCTGCGACACTTGAAAAAAGGTGAACCGGATCACCGGTTGAATCCTCACACTATTTGATCGTGAACTTCGGTTCGCGATTCAAATCTAAGGAGGGTTGTTCGACCATCCGCTCCGACCACGTCGACTCCGTCTTCGTCGCCGGCGTTATTGAATTGAAATACTAGCCTGACCGCATCGTGGACATCGTGTGTAAAGTTGCCAACGGTGATCTGAACCGAAGGCCGTTCGCCCCGCGCTTCAACGTCGATACTGGAAAGTGGAAGACCGCTTTCGAGCCAGTAATCGTTGACGACGCCGTCATTCCGCTCAAAAACACCGAGTCGAGTCAACCGACCGGCATTTTGTTCGCTGAAAAATCTTAAAAATTTTGTCCATTCATGCTGTTTAGTAGCTGCTTTCATGTTGAGTACTCCTTTTTCATTCGCAGCGAGGCTTCTCGATAACCCCGCTGAGTCTTTCTTCAAAAAGTTTTGCCGAAACTGTGAGGAAGTCGTAGGCCGTCACCAAGCCCACCAGTTTATTGTCCTTAACTACGGGCAGGCAACCGATTCGCCGCTCTCTCATAAGCTCCAGAGCTTCGAGCGTTGGAGTGTCCGGCCTAACGGTTATTAGATCGGTCTTCATAACGTCTCGGATGATCAAATGAACCGGGCCGCTGATTTTGCCGAGGGCGAACAATTCGAGTAGGTCACGGTGCGAAACGATCCCGATCAGATGTCCGGCGTCGTCCTCGACCGGTACGTGTCGAACGTGCCGCCAATGCATCAGGCTGGCTGCCAGATCGACAACGTCTTCCGAGCGCACAGTGTAGAGATCGACGGCCATAAACTGTTCGACCGTTTTGTAGTTGTCTATCCATTCCGACGTTGATGGAATTTGCGCCAGCGGCCATTCGTGCAAAGAGTTCAGGCCTTCCTGGTTGCTCTTCATCGCGGCCGTCAGAGTCCGCATTCGAACGTTCGGCTTGGCCCGTTTATCCATCGCGGCGAGAGAATCGATCATCCAAACCGCACCTGTCTTTTCTACCTTCACGCGGGCCTCAATGATATTGAGCAGCCGATCATTATCGACATCGTCAACGCCGGCACGCTTGAGTCCACGCCTTGCACGCGGAAGTAATTCCTCCAGGATGAGTCGTCCCACGCGCCGACTCTTCCCGTCGAGTCCACGAATCTGGCTGTTCAGTCCGTACCTGGCGGCATTGAAGAAGTTGTTCTTTGCGTCGTCGAAAGACATGTATTTCGTGACCTCGCCGAATTCTTCCGGGAGCTCGGTCATCAACCCGAGGAAGAATGCAGCATTCGCCATCTCGTCTGCGACCGATGGCCCTGCGGGCAAATATCGAGCCTCGATACGCAGACCGGGTTTGCCGTCGACGATGCCGTAGCATGGGCGATTCCATCGCCAGATGGTGCTGTTGTGCAGACGCCAGGCAGACAGGTTGGGAATACCGCCGTTTGAAAGCATCTCTAAAGAGTTTTCCTCGACCGCTTGCGTTAAGAGAATGCGGAACCGGACAGCATCTTCACGAAGAACTTCTAGGATCGAATTCTCGACCCAGCCGTCGCCGAAATTGACCCGGGGCGTTTGGTTTCTTTCCTTGTGGGCCAGCGATCGTGTATCCGTCGCGTGTTGAAAAAGAGCGAGCCGGGTTTCTTGCCAAAGGCGATGATTGAGGAGGAGCGGGGAGTTCACGGCCGAGGCCAGAACGGGAGCGGCGATCGCCTGCGACCAGTTATAGTATTTAACAAACTCACCGGCTCCGACCTGAAGATGGATCTGGAAACTCGTGTTGCAAAACTCTATGAACGTATCTTGAAGCGTCAGTTGTAGTTCGTCGAGGCCTTTGATCTGGATAACACGATTATCACCGTGCAACTCAGTCACCACTCGATTGATCTCGTGATAGCGTGGGCTTGGCGTCAGATTTTCGTGCGTTAGATCCGAGAGCTGAATCGTCGGCAAAATGCCCGCCAGAACAACGCCGGCATCAAACTTTCCGGCGGTATCGCGAACGATGTCGAGGATTTCATTCAGTTCGTCCTCCATTGCGCGAAGACAGTTTCCGCCGAAATCTCGTGGCGTAAGATTTGCTTCCAGATTAAAGCGGCCGATCTCCGTTGTCAGGCGACCATCGCGGGCATCTTCGATCACTTCGATGGCGAGAGGCGCGGGCCTCATAGCCGAATCGACAAGAAACAGTTCCTGTTCCGCGCCGATTCGTCGGGCGGTCTCCTCGAACACGCCGGAATGGAGCATTTGCTCAAGGGCCTGCAAATCGTTTAAGACGCCCAGCGTAAACGTACGCATCTGCGTATCGTCATACTCGCTTGTAACCTTTTTATCGCCCATAGTTTATATCCCTTTCCATTTGAACGGGCCGTCGGTGTCATGCTTTCGGCGGCTCACCACCAGCTTGTTGTCAAGCCATCGTCGGCGACGAAATCCGAGAAGGTGAAATATCTGCAGCGGGAAAAGGCTGGCAATTCGGGTATTTACGATGAGGGTTGCAGGGTCAGCCGGATCTCTGCTTACGCCCGGGAGAATATGGACAATGTTTTGGATACCTATACGCCTCAGAATGCCAGAGAGCCAAAGCCAGGTTCGTGCGATCTCGCGACCTATGAAAAATCCGTCTTCGCCAAGCGTTTGGTACAGCGGCATAAGTAGCAAACCCGATTCGCCTGCCGTTACCGTCCCATTTTTATCACTGGCCAAGACATCACCTCGATTGACGGGATCGAAATTGTCAAAACCAGGCTTCATTTGAAAACTGTCGTCCGACGTTATAGCGTGGCGGTAACGAACCTCGAAGATTTTCGAGTCCCGCGTCCCTCGAGCTAGCAGCCTCCGCTGCGTCTCGAAGTTTCGAATGTGGCCAGCGTCGAGAATATTCGAGTTCGCCAACGCGAACCACACCATAGCCTCATGATTCTCCACCGTTTTTGCTGACAAATGCTGGCCGCCTTCAAAACCAAGCGTAACTGCGCCGGCATTGTTGAGGTACTCCAGCATAGTGCCGTCGAGCTGCTCCTCTATGCCAAGAAGTATTGGGACAGGAAATTTTTGTGCAAAATCGCGGTTTCTGAGAGTGTCACCCACGGTCGCAAACGAAATGCCTTCCGAGGAGGTGGAGTGAAGATCGAGTACGAACACCTCATCCATTGCCGTGATCAATATACTGTCAAGAATGCGATCAAGCTCTGTAAGTTCACGACCCTCTGACGTGGAGGAAAGAGCCTCAGCACCCCGGCTCGACATGTTATGCGGTGTCCAGTGGCGATTTAAATCGGCATTGATGAACCGCACACATTTGCTCAAAGCTCGAGTATTTCCCGACAGAAAGTAGACGCGGCCTTTGAGCAAGTCTGATATTTCAGCGATCTTGGGTGACAGGTTTGCAAGTGCCATCGCTCCGCCCGGTTCATTGCCGTGAAGGCCGCCGACAACGATAAGCGTAGGGCCGCTTGCCTTACCGATAAACGCACCGATCATATGGTCACCTTCGACGACCTCAGTCGGACGCGAAACTGCTTTAATCATTTTCTCTACTTTAATGTTAGTCAAAGTTGTCACATATCTCCCTATTCGAATGCCTACGCGGCGGCCGCGTGTCCGTCCGTATGAAACCAAATCCTGATCAGTACGCCATAGGTGAGGAAGAGGACTCCGGGAATTGCAAAAAATATGAACGCGGAACCTTGGCGAATCGAGCCGCTTAATATCCGCCCGTAAACCAGATAGAACAACGCGACGCTCGACAAGGAGATCACTCCTCCTACCAATTCGTTTCGCCAGCCAATTGCATAACCAATCGCAAGCCCGACCGGAAAGAAAAGGAATCCCACCAATTCTCGAATCGTAATTTCGGTCGCACCGCCACCGCTCGTAAAATAAAAAAAGGCTAGGAGAACCAAAACCAGCGATCCAAGCACACGCCCTGACCACCGAAGAATAAATAGTGCCGTCTCTTCGTTTTCCCGTTTCGTAAACATTTCTTTTACTCCCTTTCCAACTATCTTTCTTTTCTACCACTTATACGTTAATGCAACCGCTGTTCCAGAAAAGCGGTATCGGGAGATCCTGACTTGTTGGTCTTTCCGAAACCGTTCGTGTGAATAGCAGGTGAGGTGAGGAAATTTTCCCGGTGCCGCGAAAAACTACGCGCCCGCGAGAAGCGAAATATGCCCAAAATACGTCTAATTGATTGGCATACGTTTTGCAGTTCTATCGGTGCGGCCGTTTTGCCAAATGCCATTTGGAGTAGCGGGCGGAAATGTGAGAGCGGTCAATTTTGGAAGACTGGGGAAAAAGATGCGAATTTTAATTGGCTTCAATGGCTCCGAAGCGTCAACGGCGGCCTTGCAAGATCTACGGTACGCGGGGCTTCCCGACGAAAGTGAGGTTCTCATATTAACTGTCGCGGAGGCGTGGCACCCGCCAATGACAGCCGATGAAGCGAGCCGTATCGCCTCAGCGGGTGTGGCGAAGATCGGAAAAGAATTTCCGAAATGGATTGTTACGGCCGAAACGGCCACCGGCTCTCCTCCACGCGAGTTGCTGGCCCGCGCTGAATCCTTTAAGCCCGACCTTATAGTCGTCGGCGAACCCCGGCAAAATTTCAGCGAACGTAATCCATTTATCGGGCACACATCGCAGACCATACTTACGGACGTGGAATGTTCGGTTCGGATCGCAAGGGGATGCGCTTCGCCCGTTTTACATCCTGAAAGAATCCTTGTTGGTTTTGACGGTTCCGCAGGTGCAATGCACGCTGTGGAATCCATAGCTTCGAGGAAATGGCCGGTCGATACTGAAGTGAGACTACTCGTAGCTGCCGATTCCATCGTAATGGGATCGATCGGACGATTTGTCCCTCAGATGACGGGTGTCGCCGTTGAGACTAAATTTGCCTCGCAATGGGCCGAATCCCTCGCATCCACTGCTTTGGCGAAGCTCAAAGAAGCGGGCATCTCATCGTCGGTGGAAGTAAGGTTGGGCCGTCCAAAAGATGTGATTCTTGAGGAAGCCGAGAGATGGAATGCCGATAATATTTTCGTGGGGCCGCATTGTGCTGCGAACTCGTTCGAGCGTTTTTTGATTGGGAGCGTGTCCGCCGCTGTTGCCGCCCGGGCCCATTGCTCGGTAGAGGTTATAAGGGGAAATGGCTCGAAATTGCAAGTCATGTGAGCTGGCTTTAACCGTCGGTTTGGAAGATGGACCGTTCTTGGTTCAACACTACGGAATTCCTACAAAATTCAGTACCGTCCGTCCGGTCAGGCTGACGATCAGGCAACCGATGATCATCAGTAGAAGACCAGGCCAAAAGAGATCTCCAAATTTAACACCGCCTTCGCCAAAGGCCATGGCGTTTGGCGGTGTGCCGATTACAAATGGAATGCCGAACGACGCTGAGATCGCAACCAGTATGGCTGTCGAAGGGGCCGGAATTATTGCGGTCGCAAGCGGTATAAGTAGGACAACCGTCGCGGTATTGCTCATCAACGCCGAGAGCAAAGCCGTCGCAAAACAAATTACAAAAAGGCTCAGCGTGATGTTCATTTCGGAAAACGGGACGTTTGCCGAGATCTCTTTCACAAGGCCGGACTGCTCTAAAAGCCTGCCGAGCGTTATGCCCCCTGCAATAAGAAGAAGAGTTGACCAATCTATCCGCAAAATATCTTTTTTCTTTAGGATTCCAGACAAAAACAGACTTGCCGCCGAAGCGAGTGCGATCACGGCTGCTGGTATTTTATGCAGCGGCTCGGTCAACCAAAGTAAAACCGTGGCTGCCAGGATAAGCAAGAAGGCTCGCTCTCCAAAGGCTGATGTCTTTTTGTGGTCGGCCGCAAGCCGCTCAATAAGCTTAGGGTCCCGGGCCGCCCACTCCTGTGTCTCTGACCTTGCGCGGAATAAAAGGGTCAAATAGCCAAGAATTATCATTCCGATGGTGAGCGGAAAAGCAAAGATCATCCAATCTACAAACGAAATATGAAGGGTCGGTGCCAGGGATGCGATGGCAATTGCGTTAGGGCCCGTGCCGATCGGCGTTGCAATTCCGCCAAAGTCCGCACCCAAGGCCACGCCAATTAGCAATGTCCGGCGCAGCATGTGATCGTCGTGAAATTCGCGCAAAACCGGCCTAAGACAAGCTAATACGAGAGCCGCAGCCGCGATATTCGAGAGCCACATTGAGAAGAAGGCGGTAATCAGAACAATTACCAATAAGAATAGGCTGAACGAGCGTCCGGCTAATCGAAGTGCAAATGCGGCGAGGCGTTTATCGAGGCCATGAACCTCGGCGGCCACGCCCAGCGTAAAGCCGCCAAAGAATAGAGCCATCACGGGATCGACCGCCCAGGTTAGAGCGGTTGATAGCGAAAAACGGTTGTCAACCGGCCATAATACGAGCGGGACGAGCGTCCAAAGCAACAGCGTTGGCACAAACGGCGGTGCGAGTTCACAGATCCAGACAAAAAGACAAATTGCGGCAACCGCAATAACCCGGGCGTGTAACGGAGACTCAACAAAAAAGAGCGGAGCGGCGATCAAGGCTCCTATGGTCAGCAACGAGAAAACCCAGCGTTTCATCAGTGTGGATTATCCACTCGAAGCGAAAAATCGGAAAGAAGCACTTTGAACATTGCAATTCTCATTCGCCGCCCGCCCATGGTCAGAACGTTAAACGGTTACTTTCGGTTCGACCCCAATTTTTCCGAGCAGAGTCACCTTTTTCTTGGATCGATCGCTCCGCCATTCGTTGTAAAGGATCTTATGCGCGGACTTCGTTGTCTCAACGGGTGTCTCCGTCATTACAAATACAGGCGACCGCAATTTAATTTGGCGGAGAGCCGGATGGGCGACCTCTCCCGGGAGAACGCACATCATACCGGCGAAAATAAGCCCAAATGCAATAAAGCCGAAAACAACGGCCACGAACATCGTGAAAACACCGCCCAGCAATAGCATGCCGCCGGAGACCGCAAAAACGACACATATAGACAGATAGATTTTAACTAACATACAAATACCTCCGCCATTAGATTAGTAACGGAACGATTCAACGAATCGCACCGCTTCGATGTATCGCAACCGCCGTGCCGGTCGACGATTCAGCATTTACCGACGCATTCGATTGCGTAACTGCGGAAAAGTCCACACAGAATTGTGAGCCCCGTGAGATTCTTCGCGTCTCCGTGTTGAAGAAATCGCCGCGAGCAGGCTTTTCGGGTGTGAATCTTGTTACTTGGGAGTGGAACGGTCTTTGCACTTTAATAAAGCGACATTTGGCGAAGGTTTTTGCCAATCGCCAATGTGATAAAGCGGGAGATTTCCTTTTTGATTGAATATGCAGGGCGCCCAGGACCTGTCGGAGGATCTTGAGAAATGAAAATATTAATAGCCACAGACGGATCGGATTACAGCAAAGCCGCAGTCGAAGAATGTTGCCGTTGGGTAATACAACCCGAGAATGCCGAGGTCTTAATAGTTTCGACCTTTGAAGACGGACATCCGATCAGTACCGAGCCCTTTGCAATATCGGCAGAGTATTACCAGAAGCTAGTGGACGCTGTCCGGGAACAGTCTCAAAGTTTTGTCGAAGAAGCTAAGAAGACAATTCGCGGCAGATTCCCCGCCGCTGAGTTCGTGATTTCAACGGAAGCTCTGGCCGGCTCGCCCGACCAGCAAATAGTTGAAAGGGCTAAGGAGTGGAAGGCTGACCTGATCGTCGTCGGTTCTCACGGGCGAGGATTCTGGGGTCGCTTGTTAGGTTCCGTTTCGGACGGAGTGGTACATCATGCACCATGCTCGGTTTTGGTCGTCCGCAAGTCGGAGACGCCCGCATAAGCGTGACCGAGATGACATGCCCAATGCCGATTCTAAAAGGACGAGTGATGCGATTTTAGAGCACGAGCACACGCCCGAAGCGATAGGTGAGCGTCTCGCGGCCGGAACCCGGCAAAATTATCTCCGCGATTTCGTCTATGGCGGTATCGACGGTTCCG
Organism: Chloracidobacterium sp.; assembly: GCA_031430895.1. GTDB lineage: Bacteria > Acidobacteriota > Blastocatellia > Pyrinomonadales > Pyrinomonadaceae > OLB17. The sequence goes on from JANPCJ010000120.1 coordinate 9,050, forward strand.
TAACGACGTTTGCGATCGTTGCGGGAACGATCGGCGCGAGCCTTTCGATTGAGGTCGTTTTGATCCTGGGAATCGCGAATCTCGTGGCCGACGGCTTTTCTATGGCCGCGTCTAATTTTCTCGGTACACGTGCCGAACGCGACGATCAACAGCGGTTATACGATATCGAAGCGCGGCATATCAACACTAACCCCGTAGGCGAACGTGAAGAAGTGCGTCAGATCTTGCCGCAAAGGGTTTCTCGGGCGATGAACTCGAACAAGCCGTCCAGCTTATTGCCTCGGATCGTGAGTTGTGGATTCAAACAATGCTGACCGAGGAATACGGCTTGCCCCGAGAGATGCGTTCCGAGTGGAGGGCAGCGTCGAGTACGTTCGCCGCATTCGTTGTTTGCGGGCTCGTTCCCCTCGTCCCATTTATTTTTAGCACGAGTTCAGCATTCCCGGTTTCAGCAGGTCTGACCGGATGCGTATTTTTCGCCATCGGCTCGATTAAGGCCCGCTGGTCAAGCGATCCGTGGTGGAAATCCGGCCTGATGACGCTTGCCGTCGGCGGATCGGCGGCCGCACTTGCTTATATGGCCGGTGTGTTGTTGAAGATGATCGGCGTTTAATTCAGGACTTTTTGGAGGGCCGTGATGAGCGTATCCGCCGTAAAGGGTTTCGATAAAAAAGCTCCGACATTTAGATTTCGAAGTTCGGCCGTTTGTCCGGCGCTCATCAGACCACTCATTGCAATCACCTTAACGTCCGGGTTTATCTTCTTCAACGCACGTATCAGAGCCTCTCCGTCCATGTACGGCATCGCCAAATCCGTGAGAACGGCCGCGATTTCGGCTCCATGTTGAGCGTAAACCGCCAGCGCATCGGTACCGTCGGAAGCAAGCATTGTCCGATAACCGAAAGCCTCAAGAGTCGCCTCCGTGACGCTTCGAATATTTTCCTCATCATCTACGACGAGGATGATCTCATTCCGATCGGCCAAAGGCGCATTCTCGGCTTTAACGACATCGCCAATCTCATGCGTATTGGCCGACGGAAGATAAACGGAAAATTGAGTTCCCCGGTTTGTCTCGGTGTATACGTCGAGAAATCCGCCGTGACTCTTGACGATCGTCAACGTTGTCGAGAGTCCGAGTCCCGTACCTTTTCCAATGTCCTTCGTTGTGAAAAACGGGTCGAATATTCGTGCGGCAACCTCCCGGGTCATCCCAGTTCCGGTGTCGCTGATCGAGAGCAGAACGTATTCGCCGGGTTTCGCGTCAATGTTCATGCGGGCATAGTTTTCATCTATTGACACATTTTTCGCCGCAATCTTTAGAGTTCCACCCGTCGGCATCGCATCTCGCGCATTTATGCAGATATTCATCAACACCTGATGCATTTGAGTCGGATCCGCGGCTATTGTCCAAAGCTCAGGTTCGATCTCAAATTTTACGTCGATGGTTCTTGGCAGCGTTTCCTTTAAGGTAACGACAAGGTCCTTGATAATATGTTTGAGCTGAACGGTAACGCGGTCGCC
>JANPCJ010000121.1:0-3288 GCA_031430895.1 Chloracidobacterium sp.
CCGAAGAAAAGCGATTGCGGCACCGGTCGCTCCCACTGAAGAACAAGTACGAAGCGGCGGCCATCAGGGAAATTTACGGGTGTGGCGCCCAGTGAACGCTCCTCGGACGAAAAGTCGGTTTCGGCGTTTCCGCTTGTCAAAGTCCGCCCGATCAGTTCCTTTGAGTCTTCGAGATCTTCACTCTCGCCAAACAATACCGTGCCATCAGCCGCAACCAGATTCACTTCGCGCGGAGGTTCGAGGTCGCGTAAACGGGTCAGAAACACCCTTACGCCGGGCTCGCCTTCGGTGTTCGCGATCTGGCTCGCCGTTCCGCCATAGACGACCATCTGATTACGCGTCGATCTTTCAAACCGGCTCACCAACGGCTGGGTCTGAAACGTCCGCGTGACAAAAATAATCACGCCGACCATCAAAGCGATGGCCGCTAGAAACCAAAGGAAAATCTTTACGAATAACTTCATAACGTCGTCAGTGTTTTTGCACTCCGGAATAGCTGATAGCGGATAACTGAAAACTGATAATTAAGAAGCGAATTCATCATCAGCTATCAGCTATCAGGTATCAGCTATTCCGTATCGTCTTGTACCCATATGCGATCACTACACCACCGTGTAAATGTAACCGACGGAACGAATAGTCTTTATCCTTTCGCTTCCGTCCGCCCGAACCCCAAGCTTTTTGCGCAAGTTACTGATGTGCATGTCAAGGCTTCGGTCATACGGCGACAGCTTGCGTTCGAGTACACTCTCGCTCAAATCTTCTTTCTTGACGATCTTCCCGGCTTCTTTAAGAAGCTCGTGCAAAAGACCAAACTCGACGGAGGTCAGATTCATCTCCTCGCCGTCGCGCGTCGCTATTCGCGAAGCAGGTGAAAGCTGAACGCCGTCAACATCGAGTTTTTCATTTCCGTCAGCATCGCCGTCCACCGTTGCCGTCCGCCGCAGTATCGCCCGCAGCCGCGCCGCCAATTCTCTCGGATTAAATGGCTTCGCCAAATAATCATCTGCACCGATCTCGAGACCCACGATCCGCTCCATATCATCGCCGCGGGCCGTTAGCATTATCACGGGCAGTTTCGATTCCTCACGCAAATTTCTGAGAACATCAAAACCGTTCATCTTCGGCAGCATCACGTCGAGAATCGCCATGTCGTATTCCCCCGACAGCGCGTGTCGCAAACCCGTCTCGCCGTCGTTGACGCACGAAATATCAAACCCCTCGACCGTTAAATATTCCGACACTAGCTCACACAGCTCTTCGTCGTCGTCGATGATTAAAACTTTATCCACAGTTACGCATTCTACGCCATATTCGCGCCCTGTGGGGGCGGTTTTACAATTCTTTACACATCCTAACAGTTACCCACATTCGCTCGCCGGGGCCGAAGTCGGGTGTATGCCGGTGTGAGACGCTACGCTAAAGATTCAAGATAATCTAGATTTCAGGTCAGGAAGGGCTGCTCTGCACCCGCTCTTAGGTCATTGCCGGACATGAATCCCAGGAGAGAAGAGCGGGGGCAGAGCCGCATAGGCGCCAACTTAAGGCTGTAAGCTAAGGTGAACACAGGGTTTAACGTCGCTGAAAGGGACGAATGTAATAGCGTCGGGAGCATCCCGACGAGTTTCGAACAGACGGCGGACCGTCCCTGAAAAGGGACGAATGGCAATGCTTTCGCCCATTTGTCCCTTTCAGGGACAGAATTTGGTGACGGCTGTTGGTCGTCGGGTTTCACCCGACGCTATTAAATGCGTCCCTTTCAGGGACAGGCAGTTATTTAGAATCAGCGATTTACAGCCTTAAGTTGGCGCCTATGGGGCAGAGCCGCCCTTCCTGACTGTGAGATGGGTTCAGTCGCGTTCATAACCTCGGCTTGAATTCGTCTATCAGGTCGGCGCATCGCTCGAACTCGCCATCTATTCCCCAACGATCTCGCCGCCGATCATCGTGAAGGCGACGTTTCCATCGGCGTCGATGCCAACCAGATCGGCTCGTTTGTCGACCTCGATTGAACCGTGTGTCTTATCGATGCCTAGTAATTTCGCCGGATTTGATGACGCCATCTGTGCGATCTCCGCGTCCAAGAAGCCAAGCGTTCGCATCATCTTCACACCGTCGAGCATCGTGCTAACCGACCCCGCGATGCTGCCCCGCTCGTTTCGGGTCCGTCCGCCCACGACCGAGATAGTCTCTCCCCACAGCCGGTATTCGCCATCGCCGAGACCGGTCGGGGCAACCGAATCGCTGATAAGCGAAACTTTCTCCGGCGATTTAACGCGGCACGCCATCGCGAGCATTTTTGGATGGACATGAATGCCGTCCGCAATGATATCGAACGTCACATCAATGTTCGCCAACCCCCAGCCCGCAACCCCAACATCACGGTGATGCACACCGGTCATAGCATTAAAAAAATGCGTCATATGCCGCGCCCCCGCCGCAAACGCCCGGTCAAGGGTCGCCGCATCTGCGCGCGTGTGTCCGATAGAAACAACCCAACCCTCGGCGACCAAAGACTCGATCAACTCGATGCCACCATCAATTTCCGGCGCAAGCGTCGTCATATGAACTCCGCGTTTCAGCCTTGGCAACCCGGCCACTCCCATCCTGTCAGTACCGCCTGCGGTAGCGGGTGGGGCATTTCTCTCCGTCGCGTCCGTGTTACGCCCTTGCTCACGCGCGGGCTTGTGCACCACCTGCTGACCACCGCCTACTGCCCACCGCCCACTCTTGAAAAACTCCGGCCGCAACGCCCCACACATCGCCTCACTCGCAAACACACCTTCATAATGCACCCCAACCGCCTGCGCCACCGGCCTGTCAACTTGCAGCGTCATCAATTCGTCGATCGCCCCAATACACCGCCGATAATTCTCATCCGAATCCGGCACCAGCGTCGGCATCCATGCGGTAACGCCCTGTAGCGCCAGAAACGCGGCGATTCTTAACAATCCGTCAGTATCCGCTTCATTAACATCAACACCAGCCGCACCGTGATTGTGAACGTCGATGAATCCAGGATAAATCGTCAAACCGGCGCACTCAAACGACTCGCCCTCTTCTGCTGCTCTCGCCGCTATCAAACCGTCACGGACAAAAATGGATGTAGTTCCTCCACCCCCTTTCGCATTAGCAACCAAAGCACTTCTCAAATCAAACGACTCCATAAATATCGATCTTAACAAAGAAAAAAACCCGCGTCGCTAAAAGCGAGACGCGGGCAAAGTAATGCAGCGAAAGAGAAGCTATTGTGCTGTCTCTATTAGACCTTTACAATGATTTACTTTT
>JANPCJ010000122.1:0-7622 GCA_031430895.1 Chloracidobacterium sp.
ATTTTTGGGGAAGGTATCATGAGGTTCACGCGAAATCAGCAAAACGCAGTATCAGGATTTACGCTAAGTACTGGAACAGTTAGAAGACTGCGCTTCAATAAGCAATAGCCGTCCCTGCACCCCATCGCGCCGTCTTAACAACGGCAGGCAGCAGACGCGCAAACCAGCATTCCTCTCATCATCAACGCCCTTGGTCCGCCGCTGATGCCGGGTGTTAGGCGCGATCTTCTTAATTAGGACACAAGTGATATGCTGAATTTCTATTTACTGAATACCAGATACAACCTAAAAGTATTTCGCCGCACTTATTACTCAATGAATGAATGGAGGCTTTATGGCAAACCCCAATGTTGAAGCTGTCGAAAGTTATCTGAATGGCTTGAAAAACAAAGACCTGAGCAACGTGCCGTTCGCCCCGGATGTCACTTTTGAAAGCCCGCTGTCGCCTAAACTTGAAGGGAAAGAGCAAGTGGTTGAATTCTTGACCGGGCTATTCCCCGCCATCAATGACATTCGAATTCAGAGGCATATTGCCGAAGGAGAATACGTCGCTACCGTCTTTGATCTTGATACCGTATTCGGTGTTATTCCGGTCTTTGATTGCTTCCGGGTCTTAAACGGCTTGCTGAAAGAGGTCAGGCCCTATTATGACCCGCGCCCGATCACGGAAGCGACGAAGTAAGAACCGTTATCTTTCGCAAATTCAAGGGCGGCTGGCTCTTCGATCCCGACAAGCTCCGCCCGCCCGTACCCGCGAGCACACCGAAATGAGGATTGAGGAAACAATTATGAAAAACCTGACCACCGCTTGTTTGTTTGTCGCGACTGCTGTTGCGATTGTCTCTTTCATCGCCCCGGCGGTTTTAGGGCAAAAACAGCAATCTGCCGCTCGGGAGAAGAACAAGCAAGCAGCCGCCTTCGGTGGCGAAGTTGTCGATTCCGGGTTTGTATTCGAGACCGCTCCGTTCGCGAGTGCGCATGCATCGACCATCGTTGAGACGAGAAAAGGGCTTGTCACGGCGTGGTTTGCGGGAACGCGGGAAAGGGCGTCCGACGTCGGCATCTGGCTGTCGCGGCGCGTGAAGGGTACGTGGACAGGTCCGATCGAGGTCGCGACAGGCACCCAGCCGGATGGAGAGCGGTATCCGTGCTGGAACCCTGTTCTGTTCCAAGTGCCGGGCAAGGCGCTGATGCTGTTCTATAAAGTTGGCCCACACCCCCAAAGCTGGTGGGGAATGGTTCGAACTTCTCGCGACCACGGGCGGACATGGACCGACGCGCGACGCTTGCCGGACGGCATCCTCGGTCCCATCAAGAACAAGCCTGTGCAACTTCCCGATGGAACACTCGTTGCTCCCAGCAGTACCGAGTCATCTGAGCGTCCGAGCACGTGGCGCGTGCACTTCGAGCGCTCTACGGATGCGGGCCTGACGTGGACGGCGGCGGTTCCATCGGCTTCTGCCAATGGAAGTGCGATCAACGCGATCCAGCCCAGCATCCTTGTTCATCCGGGCGGAAAGCTCCAGGCCCTCGGACGCACGCGGTCCAAGCGCGTCTTCGAGACATGGTCCGGTGACGGCGGACGAACGTGGGCTCCGATTTCACTGACTTCGCTGCCGAATCCTAACGCCGGCATTGACGCCGTGACGCTCCGCAATGGCCGCCACCTCATCGTGTACAACCACACTACAGAGGGGAGATCGCCGCTGAACGTGGCGATCTCCCGTGACGGTAAGACATGGGAAGCGGCGCTCGTTCTCGAAAGTGAGCCGGGCGAATACTCGTACCCGGCCGTTATTCAGAGCGCAGACGGTCGCGTACACATCACGTACACGTGGAAACGTCAGCGCATTAAACATGTCGTGGTCGATCCGAAGCGGTTGAAGTCAGTCTCGATGCCTGATGGGAATTGGCCGCGTTTGTAAACCTTGAGCCTGATGCGCCAGCCACGTCCTGCACCGCGCCACTAGAGTCGCTGCGAGCGGACTTGTATATGGACCGTTCGAATCGGAACGCGCCTTCGGGCCTTTTACGGATGCGGAATGGGAACGATTTGTTGATGAAGTGCTGGTGCGACACTTCCCGGGTGGAGGGACGATGTTCTCCAACTCGGGGTGGTGGCGCAGACCGGACGGCAGCAGAAGCGGCGGCGCCGGGAAGACGTTGGTCTGTTTGGTCCGCGCCTCCGAAGCCGGATCCCATCGGGTTGCGGTGCAAGCCGTGATTGATGAAATCAAGAAGCGCTATCGCTATCGGTCAGTCCTATGGGAAGAAGACTGGGTCTGTGCCGCGTTCTCAATCGAACATCGAAAGCGTCTCGCCTGCTCAGTCAAGGACACCCGTCGTGGCTGATAACTGAGCGTTGGGCGGCTACGAATGTTGTTCGCGACATATTGCGAATCTCCACCGACTGCTATTTTCGCTGAGGCTTGAGGAAACAATTATGAAAAAACTTATGACCACCGCTTGTTTGGTTGAATCGCGGGCGTCGGCCGAAAGAGGTGATGGCCAGCAGTTTATTGAAACGGTCAAAAAACATGGCTTCCGTTTTGTCGCGGAAGTTCGGCGAATTAAGCTGGAAGAAACAGCCAATGCCGCTCACCGGGAAAGCGGACTGCAATCAAAAACAAACGGAAACTCACTCGCGGAATTTCCACAGTTGCCTAAACAAACTTCAACAAACAGATTAGGCGTGGTCGTCGCTCTAAGGGGTTGGCGACGCGAAGCAGATGGAAATAGGGCGGTTGAACAGGTTTCGTCATCGACCACGCTCGGAGAATCAACCGGAAACAGCACAGGTCTCGAATTAATTCCGGCAAGACCAAGCAGCAAGAGCAAACATCTGCCTAAATATCGCCTGCTACTTGCCGCATTAGCGGCAATACTAATCGGCGCTATAGCTTTTGGCTATTATTTTTTCTACTCCGAAAAAACCGCCTCGAGCGTTACCGGAAAAAAATCGATCGCCGTGCTGCCGCTTGTACCGATAAATTCAGCTAATCGCGATGAGATTTATGAGGTTGGCATCGCCCATTCACTGATACAAAAACTTCGTTCGATGAAAGGGTTCGTCGTGCGACCGTTAAGCGCAATACGTAAATATGCTGGCGTCGAACAGGATTGGCTTGCTGCCGGCCGCGAGCAGCGTGTTGGTTATGTTATGGCATCCACCTACCAGTTGGCGGACGGGAAGATCCGTGTCACGGTTCAGATCGTTAATGTGGCCAGCGGTAATATTGAAGAAACCTACACTTGCGAAAAAGACGCGGCGAACGTTTTTACAATGCAAGACGCGATTGCGGATGATATCGGAAACAAATTGTTGACGCTATTTGCCACCACCGCGAGCAGTCCGGCAGGAAAGCTCGGGACGACGAACGAAGAGGCATATCGTCTCTATCTGCAGGGCATGTATCTTTACGACAAGCGAACTCCGCCAGATGCCCAAAAAGCGGTCGAGCTTCTCGAACATGCCATCCAGCTCGACCCAAACTACGCGCAAGCCTGGGCGGCAAAGGCCCACGTACATCGAGCTCTCGGCAATTTTAGCAGCCACACTCACGAAGAATATAGGAAGTCAATTGAGGCGATAAACAGGGCGTTAGAGTTGGACGAAAACCTGGCTGACGCGCACAGCGCCCTGTGCGAGAACAAATTTTTCTATGAACGGGATTTTGCCGGGGCCGAACTAGAATGCAAACGCGCAATCGAGTTGGACCCAAATTCCTCATTGGCTCATCAGATATATTCACGAAACCTGATGGTTCTCGGACATTTTGATGGGTCGATTGCCGAGATCAAAACTGCGATAGACCTCGACCCTGCATCGCTTTTTAGCCAGCGAAATTTTGGGATTGCGTTTTATTATGCTCGACGCTACACGGAGGCCGTTAGCCAATTTAAGCGAGTAACCGAAATGCCTTAAAATTACAAGGCAGCGATGCCGAAGCATTCGATTGGTTTATGAAGTGGCAGTTAGTACGGGAAGCGGATGAAGAAACGGCTCAAGCTTTTAGGACGGCGTTTCAAAAAATGGGCTGGCCAGGTGTGGAGAGCGAGCGAGTCAAAAGATTTGATGAAAGTAAAATACGTACCTATTTCATGGAAGCATGTATGGCCGCCCAAGCCGGAAACCACGAAAAAGCACTTGAATACCTGGAAAATTCATATCGACGCCGCGAATGGGGAATGGCTTATTTGAGGATCGAACCTTCTCTCGATATTCTCCGCGGCGATCCGCGTTTCGATGATTATCGTGAGACGGGTTGATGAGAATCTTCCGTAAAAAGATGAAAGTTGCGAGGTATTCGGGCCTCGTCGCCTGCCCAGACCTAAGCCGGTGCCGTTAAAAGTTGCTCCAAACTCTCAAAATAGCGTCGATGTGTGCGGCGGACGGCCGCTTCGGATGATGCTTCCAGAATCACTACCTCGTGTCTTTCTCCGCGACTATTAAGCTCGAGTTCTAATTCCAGCATCGCCTGCCTCGCTTTTTCTCGATCCATATCGTCGAATTTCTGAAATTTCAGAAGCTCGCCCTGTTTACGGTCATATTCAATCAAAAAGATCATATAAGCGCTCCTATTTTTACGATCCTAGTTCAATGCACGACTTAGAGCATCGAAGACTTCGATTCTTAACCGTTCTGCTCGGATCCGGACATGAGAAACTTCTCGCGCTATTCTAACATCCATGGCAGCTTGCTGGGGAACTCGGACTGTTTTTTCGTGAACGTATTGCTCCAAATCCTCTACTTTCGCGATCATCGACGCTATTTTAAGTAGAAGACTCTGAATTCGCTCGTTACCGCCACCATATTTGATCGCAATACCGTGCCTGTCTGCAAATTTCTCCGACGACTCAGCCCAAAGCTGTTGAAGCGCGGTGCGCAGTTGGATTTCAACTTTCTTGTCGACGTGGGTGACGATAACATGCACAGCACGATACCCATGACTTGGGGTTTGCCGCCGGTCGACAATCACCATCTTTTCGAACGTGTCTCGCTTCGAAAATAGGTTCTCTAGGGATTCAACAAGTTGATTCTGATTAATCAAGTTCGGGACAATAAGCCGGCAACCGGATATGTCCTGAATCTGCGATAGCCGCGCACTTTCCCGGATCAACTTATCGGAGATTGACTCTCTCGACTTTAGCCTAGCCGTTGGCTGAAGCTGCAATTCCGATACGAGCAGATCAGCGACTTTTCCGTGGGCATCGCCGAACGAACCTCGATATTGATCAAGCAACCTCAAATCGTCGTCAGTTATCTCGCCCTTTTTCAGGCGGTCGCCTAGTCGATCAATTTGTGTCTTGCTGATTTTTCTAGGCATAGAATATAAAAGATTATCACGCTTTGGGAGAGGAGCCGATTCGAAATACTCCCCGAAGCGCGCATCGCAAAAGAGCGGGCGCAGAGCAACCCTTAGGGACCTGCGAACTTTGCTAACTTGCTTGCTTTTATTCAACTTTATTCTCAATACAAGACGGCAGGAAAGAAAAAAACATGGCGCGGATTTCAGGTCTGGAAGGGCTGCTCTGCACCCGCTCTTGGTTGGAGACCAATCACACCTCGAAAAAGAATTCTTTACATCCCCGGATTCGCGTTTTATAATCCGAGGTAATTTCGAACAGCCCATTTTATTATTCCCGGCTCCCGGGCCCGATAGAACCAATGGGGCGCGGCGGATCGATTCTGAATCTGGAAATGAGGCGTATGACGAATATTTATTCATCGCGTCGCGATGTAATGACTGTAGCCGTGGGTTTCAACCCACGGGCCTGATATATTTCGGGACCGCGTCGCGTCAGTGACGGTTGAATATCAAACGTCGTGCAAGTTCAATTGTCGCTGACGCGACAACAATCGTTACGCCCTGTAACCGTGGGTTCAAACCCACGGCTACAATCACACCACCGCTAATGCGGTAAAGAGATCGTCTACGCAGGCTCGATTCTGAATCTGGAAATGAGGCGCATGACGAATACTCTTTCGAACAACATCCGAGGCAGATGAATATGAAAATCTTTCGGCCATTTGTTTCGAGTGTTTGCTGGAATTTCATATAAAGTCCGTGAATCGGACAAATGCAAGAGCGTCGGGAGCGGTTGCGGGCCTACCGCAACACTGGCGGGCTTTGACGCCAGAATCCCGACGTAGGCAGAGAAAGATTTTTCCCCGACGCTGAAGGTGTCGAACAAATGTTTTGGCCGTGATGTTTGTCCCTTACAGGGACATAGAAAGGCGGCGTTGTTCTCGTCGGGTTTTAACCATAGGTGCCAACTTAAGCGTGTAAGTTTAAGGCTTTATATCCCGTAGGGACAATGTGTTAATAGCCCAGCGATTTATCGCTGGGACAATTGTAATCACGGCCAAGTCCCGTAGGGACGACTGAAAATGGGCGTTGGAGGCGAATCAGCCGTCCCTCACGGGAATAAAAATCCTGTATTCGGATACCAAGCGATGAATCGCTGGGCTATTAACGCGATGTCCCTACGGGACGATAAACTTATCCGATATGACGTATGACGATTATGACGAATACTGATTCGAACAACATCTGACGCCGCCGATGAATATGGACATTTTCTCATTTATCCAAAAATTCAAAACCGCATTGCCGCTGACAACCGCTCTGCTGTGTCTGACAACGCTGACGGCGTTTTCGCAAACGGGCGAGCCGTCGCGCGAACCTATCTTGCGTATCGAGTCGGGGATGCACACTGCCCAAATCAGCCGGATTGGCGTGGACGCCGCGAACCGCTTCCTGGTTACTGCCTCGGCTGACAAGACAGTGCGCGTCTGGGAACTCCCGTCGGGGCGAATACTGCGCACTATCCGCGTGCCCATCGGCGCAGGCTTCGAGGGCAAGCTCTTCGCCGTCGCTATCTCGCCCGACGGCAACACGATTGCCGCTGGCGGGTACACAGGGTACGAGTGGGAGAAGACATATTCCATCTACCTCTTTGATCGCGAGAGTGGGCGGCTCATTCGGCGGTTGGGTGGATTGCCGGGTTTGGTCGCTCACCTCGTCTATTCACCTGATGGACTGTATCTGGCGGCCACGCTTTCCGAAAAGAATGGGGTTCGCGTCTTTTCCACCGTCGCTTACGCGCCCGCAGGTGAGGATAAAGCTTACGGTGACTTTAGTGGCGGCGCTGATTTCGACCGCACAGGTAGATTGGTGACCACTTCATATGATGGCTTTATCCGTCTTTACGCGACCAGCGTTAACGGTTCGCTGCGCCTGCTCACCAAAACGAAAGCGAAGGGTGGCCAGCGACCATATGATGTCAAATTCTCGCCCGATGGCACCCGCGTCGCCGTCGGGTTTGGAGATCCTTCGAAGGTGGCGGTGCTGCAAGCGAGCGACCTCGGGCCGCTCTTGGCACCCGACACTACGGGCGTCAACAAAGGTAGTTTGAACAGCGTCGCATGGTCGGCGGACGGCGGAACGCTCTACGCTGGAGGAATCTACAACGATTTGAACCAAAACCAATTAATCCGCGCATGGACTGACGGCGCGCGCGGCGGCAACCGTGACATCGCTCCAGCGGTTGGGGGTGGGCTCATCTCCCATATTCTCCCAATGCTCGATGGTGGTATCATCTATGGTGCAGCCACCCCG
>JANPCJ010000123.1:0-6078 GCA_031430895.1 Chloracidobacterium sp.
GTCGTGCCGTTTTTGTGCGATGGTAGCCACGATCCGCGATTTCCTACGTTTGGCACGGACAGGCAATGATTTGAATCGATGAGAATATATCTCGACAACTGCGTTTTCAACCGGCCGTTCGATGACCAGCATCAGGAGCGAATAAGAATCGAGACAGAAGCGGTGATTCAAATTCGCAAAATGGCTCGAGGAAGGCGAGCTAGAACTTGTATGGTCCTACGTCATCGATATCGAAGTCGTCAGGAACCCCTTTGTCGCACGTCGAGAAGGCGTCATTTCATGGAAGTCTCTATCCTCAACAGAAATTGGTCCTTCGATCAAGACCGTTTCGCGGGCGATAGAACTGCGAAGCCTTGGATTTGGAGAAATTGACTCGTTACATATCGCGTGTGCCATCGAATCAGAATCCGACTGTTTCGTTACGACCGACGATGCTATACTCAAGAAAACAAACTCAGTGCCGGAATTACATATTTCGGATCCGGTTGCTTTTACGAAGGTGATCGAGGAGTCACAATGAGCGAAACAGAAATTAGAAATCGCGGTATGGACGCGCTGGTCGCCGGTCTGGGACGCGCGGACGCGCAAAGATTTATCAACCTTATCGCAAATGATCGATCCGACTATACCAAATGGCGTCAATACCTGTTCCACGGGATGACACTCGAAGAAATAAGTTCTGAGGCTCAGGAACTTTGGGAAAAGAATCACCACAACGAGACTGTTTCTTAGAATACTCTGTCGAAAACTTCCCCGACATTTCTCAAATAGTGTTTCAGATCAAAAACACGGGCAATTTCTTCCGTTGAAAGATGCGAAGAGATGTCCGCGTCCAGTTCTATAAGTTCCCGATAATCGCCGCCCTCATCCCAAACCTTCATCGCGTTTCGCTGCGTCCATGTGTAGGCGTCTTCGCGTGAAATTCCTTTTTGCGTTAGCACGAGCATTAGCTGGCCGCTGAAGACAAGGCCTCGCGTCAGGTCGAGATTTTTTTTCATGTTTTCAGGATAGACGATCAGGGTATCGAGCAGCCCTGTAGTTTTGGCGAGCATGTAATCCAGCGTGGCGGAGGAATCCGGCAGGACGATACGCTCGGCGGAGGAATGCGAGATATCGCGTTCGTGCCAGAGAGCGACGTTCTCAAGCCCGACGATAGAATTTGCTCTGACGGTTCGTGCCATGCCGCAGATTCGTTCCGAGAGGATCGGATTACGCTTGTGCGGCATCGCGGATGAGCCTTTCTGACCGGTTTTGAAAAATTCCTGCGCCTCGCGAACCTCTGTCCGCTGCCAGTGCCGTACCTGAAGTGCGATTTTTTCAAGTGAAGACGCAATGATCGCCAGGGTACAGAGATACTGGGCGTACGACTCGCGCTGGATGATCTGCGTCGAGACGGGGGCCGGTTTCAATCCCAGCTTCGCGCAAACCTTCTCTTCAACCTCCGGCGAAAGATGAGCAAACGCTCCTACGGCCCCGGAGATTTTGCCGAATGAGAGTTCTTGTTTCGCGATAAACAAACGCTCGTGGTTCTGATTAATGTCCTCGAACCACAAAGCCCAGACCAGGCCGAACGATGTCGGTTCCGCATGGATGCCATGTGTGCGGCCTATCTGCGGAGTCATCTTGAACTCATGCGCCCGCCGTTCAAGAACGGTCATCAAGTCACTCAGCTTCCAAAGCAGAACATCGCAAGATTCCCGCAGCAGCAACGCATTGGCCGTATCGACGACATCGCTCGATGTCAGCCCAAAATGCACAAAACGCGCCGCTTCGCCGATATTCTCGGCCAGATTCGTCGTAAACGCGATAACATCATGATCGGTCGTTTTCTCGATCTCGCTGATCCGCTCAACTGTAAACGCCGCCTTAGCCTTGATTTCGGCGACGGCTTCCATCGGAATCGTGCCCATCTCGGCGTGAACCTCACAAACCGCGATCTCGACATCGAGCCATTTCTGAAACTTGTTCTCAAGCGACCAAATAGCGCCCATTTCGGGCAATGTGTAGCGTTCGATCATATTGTTTCAAGGCTCCCGGTTCGGAATAACTGATAGCTGATAGCTGATAATTTAGGAAAGCGATCTGGGCTATCAGTTATTCCGGAGATTGAAAACCCGACGCCGAATGCCAACTAGATGATCTTCTTGGCGATGAGAAGTTCGGCGTTCAGCACAGCCGACCCGGCGGCACCACGAACAGTATTGTGACTCAATGCAACAAACCGGTAATCGAAAATATTGTCGGGGAACACGCGGCCGACCGTAATGGTCATCCCGTCGCCGTTGTTGCGGTCGAGCCGCGGCTGAGGGCGTGAGGGCTCGTCCGTGACATCGATAAACCGATCCGGTGATGAGTGAAGATCGAGCGACGGGAAGGATTTCATCGCATCCACAACCTCTTCGAGCGTCGCCGTTTGTTTTAGATTTACACGAACCGACGCCGTGTGGCCGTCGATGACATTTACTCGAAAGCACTGTGCCGATACTGTAAAATCAGCCTTCTCAATAGCACCGTTAGTATAAACGCCCAAAATCTTTTGAGCCTCGGTCTCGACCTTCGGCTCTTCGCCCGCGATATACGGAAAAACATTATCCGTGATATCAAGCGAAGCAACACCCGGATATCCCGCACCCGAGACGGCCTGCATCGTTGTGACTATCACTTCTTCGACGCCAAACCGGCGATGCAGGGCGGCAAGCGGCGGGGCAAAGCTGACAACGGCGCAGTTTGGATTCGTAACAATAAATCCCGTCGTAAATCCGCGATTCCTGCGCTGTCTCTCGAGCAGCCCGAGGTGATCGGCATTGATCTCCGCGATCAACAGCGGCACGTCCTCGTCCATGCGATAGCTCGACGAATTGCTGATGACCGGATATCCGGCGCGCGCGAAGGCCTCTTCGGTTTCCCTGGCGACCGACGACGGCAAGCTCGAAAACAAAATATCGCAATCCAGCGGCGGCTTGATCGGCTGGACGACGATGTCACCAACCGACGCCGGTATCCTGCCCGGCAGTTTCCATGCGCAGGCCTCAGAATACGGCTTCCCAACCGAGCGATCCGACGCCGCCATCGCCGTTATCTCAAACTGCGGATGACGCTCCAACAACTGCGCAAACCGCTGCCCAACCGTCCCCGTCGCCCCAAGAATGCCGACTCGATACTTTTTGCTCATAACATGCGAATGTTGAGTTTAATTGAGCCGTCCTAAAAAGAAAAGCGCGGATGTTTTTAGATAAACCTCCGCGCGCAAGAGAAATTTGACGCTCCCCGACCTCAACTTTCGACCATCACCTGTGAATACCCGTCGGTCACGTGTGAATGCCCGTCCGTCACCTTGAACAATCTTATCTTTGCGACTTGCGGCTTTGCGGAGAAGCTTTTCCCGCAAAGTCGCCAAGAACGCAAAAGTAAGAAAAGAAACTCTATCGCGTAATCTGGGTCTATCCGCCTCCGTTGAGGTCTTTGACCCATTTCAGGAATGAATCCTCATAAACCAGCCAGCCGATGGTTTTTGGAGGGTTGCAAGCGGTTTCGAATGTGCCGTCTTCACAAAATCTCATAAGCGAGCGGCGCGATGGCGGCGGGACAATAATCCGATGTTTGCGGATAAGCCGCTCAATCTCAGAAAGGCGGAGAATGGGGCGCGACTTCAATTCCAACAGGTGTTGCGTGGTATTCATAGGTGTTATGTGTAATTTTGTTTGGTTTTGGGGCCGCGAAACGCGGAAAAAGTAGATCAGATCGTGATGCCGCCGGGTCAGTCATGTTTAATCTGGACAATCGTATCATATCGTCAAAGGTTTGCTAGTCAGGTCTATCAGCCCGAATCGTGACATTTGGGATTTCAATTCCTAACGACCTGAGTTAGCCTGTTCATGGTCGGGCGAGATGTAAGCGGCGAAATAAATCTCAATGAATCGGCTTCGCCCAATATCGTCCGACTGTTTAATAATATCAAACGAATAGATATTTGTAAAGCCCCGTTTTGAGTTCCGCCTTTAGGCGGCCAGCTCGCGGCAAGTGAATTTTGAACTCAGAACAAAGGGCCGCCTAGAGACGGAACTCAAAACAATGACATTTACTGAAAACGACAAATTGAAGGCCCTCGCGATTGTTCACGTGTTTGAGACTTCGCGGGCGTTTGGCGACTACGCGGCTTGTGTGGTTTTGAACGACGGAGCGGGTGTTTCGTACGGCATAAATCAGTTCACGCACCGGTCTGGATCGTTAGGCGCGGTCGTCGAGAAATATTTGGGCGCCGGCGGGCAGATAGGGCGCGATATTTTTATTTCGGCACTGCCGATCCTGCGAAAGAATTCAGTCCCAGCCATCAACCGGCTCGCCGCGGACGCACAGTTTAAGAGAGCACTGCGCTTGGCGGCGGTGACGCGCGAGATGAAACACGCGCAAGAATCGGTCGCTTTTGCCAGGTATCTGCGACCGGCTTTACAGATCTGTGAATCGAGAGGGTTTGTCCTACCGCTTTCGCTGGCCGTCGTTTACGACTCGGTGACGCACGGTTCGTGGGAACGGATCGCGGGCCGCGTCGGAGGCGGAGCCTCAAGAAGTTTGTTTGGCTCGCCGGAAAGGCCCAGCCTTTCTGCACGTCAAGCGGCGGAGCCGGAAGATACGGGCCGATTGAGCGAAAAGGCTTGGATCACCGAATATGTGCGAAAACGCCATGCTTGGCTGACGAGTGTCGGGCGGCTCAGAATGACAAATTACCGGACTAAATTTTTTCTGGATCAGATCGCGACCGGCAACTGGCAGATGCGTTTGCCGATCAATGTTCACGGTCTCCGGCTTACAGACGCGATGTTTTCCGCCCCTGCGGAAAATCAATTTTCCAATGTTCCACCTGCTCCCGTCACACCGGCCAATGGCCAAATCCCCTCAGACGCCTCCTCAAACGCGGGGGAAGTCGCCACCGCAAGCGTTTCGCAAATCGGGAACGCGGACCGCGACATCCCCTCGTCTTCCGGTGAGGCGAATGTGGTGAGCGATGGACCGAACATCATCGAATCGGCCAGCGATGCTCTGTCCGCTGCGGCCAGCAAATTTGACCGCGTCGATGGCGTCGTCAGCGCCGTTGCGACGCGTAAGGACGCGGCGAAATCTCTCTGGACGACCATCATCGGCACCATCTGGCAGGCGGCATGGGCGGTGTTTGGGTTCTTCATAGGATTGCCGAGAATTGTCTGGATCGTGGTGGCGATCGTAGCCGCGGTGCTTGCGATCATTTTTCTCTATCGGCAGGTCGTGCTCGGAAAAATCCGAGAGACGGTGTCAGAACCGCCTGCGTAAGCGGGCGGCGTGGAGGTTGAAGCCATAAAAGGTCCCGGTTTCCTAATAACCGTTTTTCACACGCGTCGTCGTGCCGCCCGCTGACGCAGGCGGTTCTGACAACCGACAACCGACAACTGAAAATGAACGACACAAAAAACATCTTACTTGCCTGGATCAGCTCGACCTCGTCAATATTCGCGGCCATCGAGACGCGGACGTGGATAACGATAATTTCCGCCATCGTGCTGCCTATCCTATTTTTTTCGATCGGGAAAGCGGTCGATGTATATCTGCAAATATATTTCCGGCGGCGGAAACACGACCGGTAGGGAGTGTGTTTTTCGACCATCAGGCCAGGCAGTTTAGGCACACAGACGGAGCACACTCGCTACCGCTCGTGTTTCTGCCTCGGTACACAGCATTATGATGACGACAAAAATTTATATCGGACTGATTACCGCCGCGGTACTGGCCATCGGCATTATCGGCGGCTCGGTTTGGTCGAATCGCAAGATCGCAAAGCTCGAGAACTCGGTTGAGGAGGCTAAAAGAATAGCGATTAGCATTCAGCAAACAGCGGTCAGCAAAGAAATCGAGGCCGCCCAATACAAGGAAAAGATCGAGTATCTCGAAAACCAACTTACGGCAATACAAACAATAGCGAGGAAACAGGATGAAGAACTGGAAAAGCTTAATGATAACAGCGTACGTGCTCGCGGCGATGCAAGCCGGGCCCGGAGTACGCGCGCAGTCGCCGCAACCACCGCCGAGCTCTGCGCCAAGCTCGCCGAC
>JANPCJ010000124.1:0-7244 GCA_031430895.1 Chloracidobacterium sp.
TTGATGCCGTTTACCACGACGGCGTGGTGACGATCAAGGGACGCGCGTTTCTCGAACAGCTTTTAGTTCAGAGTTCAAGCTTTAGCCTGCATCTACGCAGCGTAGAAAGAAACTGAAGTTTGAACTCTGAACGGTATTACGGAATATACTTTTTGGGGATTGGCACATCCGCCGCCAAGCCAAAATTGAATTGAACCAGCCCCGAAGTTGACCGGTTGAGATACCATGTGCCGCCGCGATAGACTGCGATGTCGTCCCGACCATCGCCATCGTAGTCACCCGGGACTGGGACATCGCCGTTTAGGCCAAAATTTACGGCGGCGAATTGGCTGTTGCCGCTGTTCAGCAGATACCAGTTCCCGTTTGAAGGGCGAAAAACGGCGATGTCCTCGCGGTTGTCGCCATCGTAGTCAGCGTTTACCGGCAAATCGCCGTTTAGGCCGAAACTGATCGTCTCTGCCTCGCCACCAAGGCTGTTCTTACGGAACCATAAGCCGGTCGACGGGCGGAAGAGGGTCAGATCGTCCTTGAAATCACCATCGTAATCCCCGCCGGCGGGCAGATCGCCATTCTGTCCAAACTGGAAGCCGCCGATCTGTCCGTCGCCGCTGTTTTGCCAATACCATGTCCCGTTGGACGGACGAAAAACCGCAATGTCTTCGCGCCGGTCGCCATCAAAATCGCCGGCTTGAGGAATGTCGCCGGACACACCGAACTGGAACGAGGAAAAAGTGCCGTCGCCGCTATTGAGCCTATACCAGATGCCTGTTGATGGCCGCCAAACGGCAATATCGGTCTTGCGGTCACCGTCAAAATCGCCCGGCGTCGGGATGTCGTCGGAAAGCCCAAAACCGACGCCGGTAAAGCCTTGCGAAGAACGATTGAGATACCAGTTCCCTTCTGCGGGACGATAAACGGACAAATCGGAGCGGCCGTCGCCGTCAAAATCGGCACGCGAGCGGACCGGCTCTGCCGCGAAACACAAAAAGCTGCCGACGACCTGGATCGTATCGACATTCCACCCGCCGCCGACCGGGGCCGTGTTGTTATCCGCCCCAAACCTCCAACGCAGTTTGATCGGCTGACCCGCCGCTGAGGCCGGCAATCTGGCGGTTGTCGTTATGTATCCGGCGGACTCACCCGACCACGCGTTGCGACCGCCCAACGGATTCGGAGCGCTCACGCCCAGGGCGCCAGTGTAACCGTTTTGCAGGAATGCGCCGCCCACGGCGGTGATATCGTCAAACGGCGCCTGGCTGCCACCGACGCTGATCTCCAAAACACCGCCATCGAATCCAAGTTCTGTGTTGTATTTGTGCCGAAACGAAACCGTCGCGCCCGTGCTTCCCGCCGTAATAAAAATAAACGGCGAAGTAAGCTCGGTCGAGCCGCCGTTCGTCGTCGGGCACCCGCTGCCGGTGCAATCGGGCAGGTCGGGCGCGAACATCGAAATCGGTGCCGTATCCGCACTCGCCGATGTCGAGACAAAAGTCATTGGTGCATAACTCGACGCAACCGTCCATCCGGCAGGTATCGCGGGCGGCGTCAGGTCGTCAAAATTCTGGGAAAAAGTCACATTTGGAGCACCGATAGCTATCGATCCAGTAAAGCTGATGGGGCCGAGGCTGCTGTTGACAGCGAAAGTAATGGTCTGAGAGCTGCCACAGACTGCTGAATCCGGAACGCGAAAAGTTGCCGGTCTTGTAACCGTGCGTGCGTGCGTAATCGTTCCGTAATCCGCCGCCGCTCCCCCGACAACTTGCAGCGTGACGCCAGCCGCTGTGTTTCCGGTGTAATTTGTTAGCGGAATACTTAGTGTAATAATTTCGCCTGGCTCAAAAGCACCGTTGTTGTTGCCAAGAAAATCCGATACGCCAAACTGCGGCGATTGTAAAAGGTTGGGTGCGGAAAACGACTCGGTGACGCGGACGGTTCCTGTTCCGCCGTTCGAGTTACCGCCTACGTTCTGAACGCTCGCCGTCGCGCCAAGACCTCGGATCGCAAAACCCGCCCACATATCGGCCACGTCCTCAGCCGTGCCGCTTGCCAAACCCGCGGCAACGATAGCGTCGCGCCCACTGACAAATGTCGGTGATAGAGGCGATAATTTTAAGCCGTCCGTGACGAACTGCAGCGCTTTTCGATTGCCCTCGCTCCATCCGAGACGCGCTATCAGCCGCGCACGTATTTCCCACAGCATGATCGACCACACCTCGCCGGCATTGTGAACTTCATCCGCCATCCCATTAGTCCGCGGGGCAAAAGCTGCGTCTGACAAATTCAGCTGGGTTGCATCGATATCCGCAAATGTCAGCGGGTTGTGCGCTCGGGCGTTCGGCCCGCCGAGCGATGTTTTCACGGCCGTAGGAAATCGCCGAATTCCGTAATACGAATTGTTTATAAACGAACCGCCCAGTCGGAACGTGACATATGAGCCGGTGGTGTAAAGCCCATCCGGCGGATCGCCGGGCTGTGAGAGCAAAGACATGCCGTAAAAATCGGACCAACCCTCGCCCATACCGCGCGACATATCATTTGTCATGCCCCCGCCGTTACCGATTAGCCGATTTGAAAGGCCGTGCGTAAATTCGTGGACGACGACATCCGCATCGAAGCTGCCATCTATATCCGGGTTTGGCCCGTTCCATACATACATCTGCATCCGGCCTCGGGTACCGTCAGCCGGGGTAGCGAATTGCGCGTTGTTGAACGTCAGTGAATCCTGTCCCTCGGCTCGAACGCGATCTCCGCCGAGACCCTGGCCCGTAAAGTTCACATTCTGAAAGTTTCGCGCCGCTTCGGTAAAACCAAGCCGGTAAGTCTCGTCGTGAAACCAGTTACAGATATAGAAAAGCTGCGTCACGCTCCCCTGCTGATACGCCGTTCCGGGATATGTCTGCAACGCGGGAACCGGGGCGTCGCCGCCGTTTGTGTTCGGATCGAGAGGGTTGTAGGCAAACGTAAAATCGCGCTCGGCGCTCACCGCTTCACTATTCGGATCGACGCCGTCGCTGCCATCGCGATCGATTCCGGCCTGAACGGCGTTACCATCGGTGCGCGTAGCGCCATCGGCGATCCATCCGAGATGATTGAACGTGTACGGAGTTTCGTTGCCAATCCGGCTGACGGATGTTCGCGGAAGACCGGTGCCTTGCATACCATTTGGAGCGACCGGTCCGGGCGAGAATGGAAACGGGCTGTGGGCGACATTTATCATCGCGTTCGGATTCGCATAAACGCTATATGTGGCCGGCTGCGTCTGGTCCTCGGTGATATTTTTGCGCCACAGCATTGTCCCGGTTTTGGCGTCAACGATGACGTAATAGACGTTGACCGGCTGCCAGATCAGTACCCGCCACGCCGGAACGGCGACACCTGGTTCGGTCGGAAAATACATTTTCTCCGCTGTTGTCGCCGAATCTCCCGAGCCAAAAACCGACTTCAAATCGTCCGAAGCTGAACGGTTCGGCGTCAGGTTGAGATTTAAACGGTCAGCGCCAATAAAACTTGTCGCGGCATTCAGGGCGGCAACCGGATCGCCAAAATCGGTGGAAAGAGAAGCGTACTCAAGACCGGGCGCTAAATTATTAACAACTCGGATCAGTTCGCCGGCCTTTGTAAAACCGGCCTTTACCTCGCCGCGAAAAACGGGAATTCCGTTTATCTCCTGATTTAACTCGACGAACGAGAGGTTACCGTCGGGATTTGTATAATCGGCGAACACCTTCAAATCATCGATCTGCGATCCGATGGCTCCAATCAGTTCCGCATTCCGGTTCAAAAACCCCTTTAAGATATCGGATCGTCTGTCTCCCGCACCGCGCGAGAGAAAAGCCGACCCTTTGGCGGGATCGGGGGCAATTATCTCCGGGTTGTGCAGTTCATTGTTATACTCGACTTTCAGCGTCGGCACACTTTGTCTGAGCCTATCTTCACCGCGACCCATCGCCTGTTGAAGGTCGACCAACCGCGACGCACTCTTGTTTAGCGTGGCCCGAAAACCAACGAGTTTTTCAGAAGCCAACTTGTCGGTGCGAATATCGTAATTGGGAAGGGCCTTCGGCGCATCGCCGGAGGTCCGGGAAACAGGCAAGCCCGATGCGCTGGAAGTGAAATGCTGAGCCGCCGTAAAGATAACGGCAATAGCGGCAAGCGTGAATAGTACGAGAAGTATCGTCCGGCAAGGGCCGGAATTAAACCTTTTGGTCATTAGGATCCTGTAAATAGGCGAAACGAATTTTATATAAAGAAGCTAACGCCGCCATCCGACTTCGAAAAAATAGGTCAAGAGATTAAGATGATAGTTTTGGCTCTAAAGTAGCTTGCATACTTTTATGACGCATCGTCGGAGCATTTGATCTCTCTGTGCTCTTTGTGTCTTTACTTTGTGTCCTTTGTGTTTAGATTTTTTTTTACACAAAGGGCACAAAGTTAAGCACAAGAACACGGAGAAGAGACGTACTCGAACCTCTCTTTTAGCAGAATAGACGGCATCCAGTCAAAGAAATGGCGATTGAAAAGACTCAAATATTAGCCGACGAAGGATTCGAAAAGATTTTCGGCCCCGACGGCCTCGTCGCGCGGTTTCACGAGAATTACGAGTATCGCGAGGGGCAGATCAAAATGGCCGAGGCCATCGGGCGCTCTTTTGTCGATAAAAAACACCTGATCGTCGAGGCCGGCACCGGAACGGGCAAGACGCTCGCCTATTTGGTGCCCGCGATAAATGAATCGATCAGGACAAGAAAACGGATAATCATTTCGACCGGAACAAAGAATTTGCAGGAGCAGTTGATGGAAAAGGACATTCCGTTTCTCCAAAAGATATTCCCGAAAAAATTCTCGGCGGCCTATATGAAGGGACGTAACAATTACGCCTGTATTTATCGCCTGCACAAAAGCGACGATCAGCCGATTCTGGACGGCATGAACGAGGTCGATCATTTTCGCGATGTTCGCGAATGGTCGCGGGAGACAACAACCGGCGACCGGGCCGAACTGACATATCTGCCCGAAAATCTGCCGTTCTGGAACCGCGTAAACGCCAAAAGCGAAATATGCATCGGGCAGACGTGCCCCGATTTCGAGCCGTGCTTCATAACACGAATGCGCGCGCGCGCCGACAAGGCCGATATCGTTATCGTCAATCATCATCTTTTCTTCGCCGACCTAAACGTGCGCGGAAACCAATTTGGCAAGGTTATTCCCGATTACGGCGCGGTAATTTTTGACGAAGCCCATCTGATCGAAGATATTGCCGCCGACTATTTCGGTTTTCAGGTTTCGAATTTCCGAATTGACGAGCTTGTCCGCGACGCCGGCGAATTGCCGATCCACGACGCGATTGCGACGGCCGGGATAATGAAAACCTCGGTGCGCGTTTCGAGTTTCTCCGAACAGTTTTGGGCGAGATTCTCACAGGCCCGCGGCCAGGAAGGTCGATATCCGCTAATCGCCGACGCCTTTGCCTCGCGTGGCAGCGACGGCGAAGACAAGCCGACCGCTCTTGGCGAGGCATATCACGCCCTCGACGACGCTCTCTCGCGTCTCGAAACCGAGATCGATGTTTACTCGGATAAAATGCCCGAGGCCGAGAGCGTTGTTCGCCGCATTCGCCAAACTCGTTTCGATCTAGGATTTATCGTCAAACAGGCCGACCGAAATTTTGTCTACTGGCTCGAAAGACGTGGACGCGGAGTGTTTTTGCAGGCGTCGCCGGTCGATGTTTCCGCGCTGTTGCAGGAAAAGCTCTTTGACAAGGTCGAAACCTGCATCCTGACCTCCGCGACGCTCTCGGCAAACGGGAGTTTCAACTTCATCCGAGGCCGCCTCGGGCTCACGGCCGGAAAGACAAATTCGCTCGTTGCTCCATCCTCGTTCGATTACGAAAAACAGGCGATCATTTATTTGCCCAAGTCTATGCCCGACCCGCGAACTCCGGAATTCACGCAAATGGCCGCTGCCGAGATCGTCCGCATCTTGCAAGTTACACAGGGCCACGCTTTTGTTCTCTGCACAAGCAATTCCTCGATGGCGGCCCTTTTTGAGCTTGTCTCGTCGCGAATCGGCTATCCGTGTTTTCTTCAGGGATCAATGTCAAAAACCGGTCTTCTTGAAAAGTTTCGCGAAACGCCAAACGCAGTTCTCTTCGCCACATCCAGCTTTTGGCAAGGCGTTGACGTCCGCGGCGACCAGCTTTCGTGCGTCATAATCGACAAACTTCCCTTCGCCGTGCCGACCGACCCGATCGTGCAGGCCCGCTCCCGTTTTATCGACGAAAACGGTGGCCGCTCATTTTTCGATTACAGCGTCCCGCAAGCCGTCATCTCCCTAAAACAGGGTGTCGGACGCCTCATCCGCAGCACCACCGACCGCGGCGTCATCGCCATCCTCGATCCGCGTTTGCGAACGAAAGGTTATGGTCGTGATTTTTTGAATTCACTGCCGCGAATGCGGATCACTGCGGATTTGAATAAGGTAGCCGATCTGTTCCTTTAAACTAGACCCGGGAACATGCCCCAGCTAAGCAGTGTTTTCCCATCGCATTTCAGAAGTAGGGCGGAATCGTCGTGCTCGTCCGTGGGTTCAACACCTACCCTATGCTTAATGCCAACAACCAATGAATTGACGTTTAGATCAGTCTTTTTATCATCGAGCCTATAAATATCCAATAATTCCTGCCATCGAGTGGCTAAGAACCAGCCGGCAGAGGCCGTTCCGTCTGCCGTTCTGCCAGAGCAGCAAAAGCGCACCCTGTTTGGCTGTTTTGGCTTGCCTGGCGTTACAATCCGAGCAACCAGTGCGTGATCCCATCCTTCTTCCGATGGAGGTGTTATGCCGCCTATTGTGAGGTTATCGGTAATGAAATCTTTTGCCTTGGGGGAATTACCCCATGTGATTTTGAAAAACTCATTTGGAGAGTCGGAAAATTTTTCACTGAGATGATTTGTGAAGGAATTGAAGCCAAGCCCCATTGCCAAGACCAAATTGTTATAGTCTTCTCTCTTCGCTTCGTGATCCTGTCGGAACGCAAAGTCTGCACAACCGTGCAAGGCAAACATATTCACCAGAAAAAAAACCCCACGGAGGTCTTGGGCCGGCACATGAAAGTCAACTTTTTCTGGTTTCGGCAGGATGCCATTCACCATCGGTGGGTTAAAGTGGGTCCGCGGTGTAGTCCACTCGTGCTCGTCAGCTTTTCGGTAATCGAAAACAAAGACTAATTTCTGATTATGCTCCGACAA
>JANPCJ010000125.1:0-6719 GCA_031430895.1 Chloracidobacterium sp.
CAGCCAATCCGCGCGGCATTACTTGTCCGGCAGGTTTCTTCCCTTTTATTCGAGCAGGCGAGCCGAGATCCGCACCGTCTACCGCACGTTACGGCGGGGCGCGGCAGGTACAACTCGGGGCGAGATTTACGTTCTAGCAAATGTTGCTGAACGCTTACGGTGGATTTCGATCCGGCAATTAGACATAGCCTGCTGAGCCGGATCGAACGTTATTTCCATTAGCCGAATCGCCAAGACTGAAAAATATGTCACGAAAGATCATACTCGCGCCAATTTTCACGCTGCTGCTTACATGTACCTCCCTAGCTCAACAATGGCGGCCCGTCAGCGGCAGCCGCCAGGCAAATATCAGTGGGATGGCCCTGATTAGCCATGACAAAAAGGCAACTTCAATTCTTGTTGTTCACGACAACAAAAAAAAGAGCAACTGCACGCGACAATCATTACCGTCGCAGGCAACGATGCACCTCTGTACAGTTCTCTGAAATGGAATAGTGACGATATTCCGGTCGATCTTGAGGCGGTTACGGCTGTACCGGGTCGCAATGGCCAATTCATTGCCTTTACTGCTGCCGGCCGCGGGTATCACATTAAAGTTGATATCAAATCGGCGACAGTTGATGTCATCCGGTCATTTGACGTACCTGTGATTCCGAAAGACGGGGATTTTGAGGCGTTTGACCTGCAGAACGTTAACGGAACGCTTGTCGCAGTCTGGGCGGAAAGAGGTGCAACAGCAAAATCGGCAACAATCTTTTGGGGAAACTTTGAGCTGGAGACGGGAAAGATATCAAATACCGGTTGGCAACCGTTCCGCGTACCTTATCCGATAGCAGCCGATGTCAGGCATGTTTCTGACATAAAAATAGATACCACAGGTGCTGCGTTTGTAACTGCGGCATCAGATCCGGGCAACGACGGCCCGTTCTCATCCGCCGTCTATTTCGCCGGTGTTTTTCGCATGGAAGCCACGGGCAAAGTAACATTTGCCCAACCCACTGCGTTAACACCGCTATTACGGTTCGATTACCACAAGGTCGAGGCATTTGTGCTTGTACCGGGAGCCGATGGGGGAATGATCTTTGGCACGGACGACGAAAATCTAGGCGCGGCAATCTATGTTATTTGGTAAGGGCACATCCCTAACGTCCTCTCACGTGAAGTCTTGGTCCAACGGATCGCTGAAGCATATCGTCTCAAATCGTCTGCCAACTATTCCGCTGATTACTTTGAAGTCGTCAAATCGTCTTATGGCAAGGATCATTGAATGTATTCTCGTATCAAAAACGATTGTTCACTCCAAAAACTTACTGTTTGAGCTTATCGATGGACGGTAGACAGATCGATTCCACCGGTGATGGTAGTTTTATCATTAAAAGGAGGTAAACGATACCCATGGAGGGAATGGTGTCAGGCCTCCGTAAGTTGCGTAACTCATTTGGGTTCTTCGTTGTGATTTCTCTAGCTTGTTTTCGACGGCGATCCGGGCCGCTTGATCAGGTTGTATTGTTCTACAACGTTTGAGACTAAGTCACCAAATTTCGCATCTTCGATTTTTCGTTGCGCGGCGTTCATGACGGCGGCCTGCCGCCCGTTGCAGCGAGCGATCACGCTACAGCCCACCCTCAATCTCAATTGCGACTGTCTTGCCATGCAAAAGATAGTACAACTGCCAGCGAGGAAAATCGAATTAGATACGCAACTTACGCAGGCCTGACCCCAATTTCTGCCAATTTCTGACCCGCCCCATACTGTCGAACTCAGTGTACTCGGTTGTCGAATGGTCAAGGCCCGCTCCGTTGCTCACCTTTATTAGTTTCCCTTTCGCATTGTAAAGGTTGTCATGGTGATAAGTCTCATGCATACCTGATAGATTGGCGGCGTTCCAGACGGCGTCGCCAACAGATTTTGCACGGAGTTATCAACGTCGAATCAATGGGCCAGTTCCGGTCAGTTGCCCATGCCGAGAGTAAGCACTTTTAGTTCGCCGTTTTCTTTAACGAAGAAGAATGCGAAAATATCTTGCTCGATGCGATAAACCTTCGTACCTTTTTTAGCACTAAAATCCTCATATCCATCTCGGATTCGAACTGGACTCCGCTTGTCTTTGCTTATGGACTTCAGACTTCGTTTGTAGGTTACTGACTCGAATACGTTACTGGGCAGATGATCTCTATACAATTTGGCGATTTTATTATAGTCCCGAATGAATTCGTCCAACTCTTGCGGCGTATGTACTATAGGTTCATCCCCAGTGCCTTCGTCTGAAACTAGGTTTTCAAACTTTGATGCGTTTATCGCGGTTATTACAGCTGAGGGCTGGGTCTTTTTTGAAACTCCACCCTCGTAGGCCGCCTTTAGGTAATAGTAACTCATGATGGCCTTGTAGGTCCTTTCCAAAACTGTATTGTCAACGCTGTTCACTAACTGTTCGTGGAGGTTCACGCCTTGAAAAAAACCAGCGCTGCGATGACGTTGGACCGCGTCCGACACGAACATTTCCTCGAAAACGATGTTGAAATCCAAGGTCTTATGAAAGCGTTTTACAAAACGATCCGCAGCCTTCTCAACCTGTCGCACTTCCTGTGGCGATGGTACCTCGAAATGTTCTTGAACTGGGGCTACTTGCGATGTCACAGTATATGACGTTACGAAAAAGATCGATAGTAATAAGGAAACGATTGGTCCGTGTACTTGTCGTGTTCTTGTCATGTTTTACCTCTTCTTCCTTACGAATGTTGGATTTACCGGAGTCAGGGCTTTGATCGGCCCGTACGTTTCCACGTGCCTTCGGAAATGGGACGTGTTTCCATCGTCTGCACGAATATCTGAATTGTCCTTTGTATTATGTGAGAATATTCGCGCAAGTTTTCTGTAATCGACATCGACATTTATTCCAATTAGGTTTTCCGTAAGCGTTACTTGACCATTAGGCTGCTGAAACAGTCCCCCCTCACGGCGGCTAACTACATACGGCTTCTTATCCGTTCCCCCAAGAGTGGACGGTAATGCCTCGAAGATTTTCTTCGCAGAGTCCGCTCCCTTCAACTCTCCCAAAATACGAAAGTTGTCAGCCTTCTGGTCGCCATTAATTGTCGTAACCGACGTAACCTCGCCGATAACCCCTCGGGCTTCGAGTAAACTAGTAACGCCTAAAAAGGTCGTAAGCTGACTCTGATTCAACAAACCCTTTCCATCTCCCTTTGTTACCCCATTCGCTAGATCAGCCGACTGATTGAATAGATTTCCCGCAAACTTGCTTACGTCTCCATCGCCGATTTGTTTACCGTAGTTAGCGGCAACATATGTCTGAAACAGTCGCTTTTGCTCGTCCGTGAGATCTTCGTAACGTCCCACCTTTAAGGCTTCGAGGCCGTCCGGGTCGATAAATGCGAGTGGATTGTTCAATGCATAGGCATAACGGTTAAACGACTGTGGATTACTAAAATCCATGCTTTTAAGCGTGGGATCTACTGAAGTAAATCGCCCCAAGGAACTTCCAAAATACCTCGCCTGAGCAAAATCGAGTCCAGACTCGCCGTCGCGCTCGTAGCCGGTAAACTGTTTTCTAATGGTGTCGGCCGCATAGCCAACTGTGGGCGCGCGCTGGGCAGTCGCAATTTCTTCGCCGAATGGTCGGTAGTCGTGGCGGGAGGTGACGGCGCCGGTTTGGTCGGTGTTGATGCGGGGGGAGCCGAGGTGGTCGGCCGTTAGATAGGCGATTTTTGCGGTTGCCGCGGGTTCGACGTTGGTCGAGTATTCGGCGATGAGTTTTGAGGCAGCATCGTAAACGAAGATCGTCGTTTCACCGCCGGGTATGACTTTCTTGACCCTACGTCCGTCGCCGTCATAGAAGTATTGGCCGGTCGAGCCGTTGTTTACCTGCGTTTGTTTGTTCTCGGCGTCGTAAGTGAAAGTTCTCGTGCCGTCGTTTGTTGTGTTGCCAGCCGTGTCGAAGGTGTGAGCGGTGATTCGGTTGCCGCTGAACGAGAAACTGGTCACGCCCGTTCCCGATATGATGTTGCGGTTGCCGTAGCGATCAAACCCGAAAACCTGCGTCCATGTCTGCGAACCATTATTAGTTGCGGCGCTGTATCCGCCGCTCTGAGGGCCGGTTGTCGCAAAATCAGTGAGTTTTCGGGTAAGTATCTGACCTGTCGATGAGTATGAGCGTTCGTCATACGGCCTGCCGGTCAGGGCATTGCCAAATCCATAGGGCTGCGGGGTCTGGTCAGTTTCGGTGATAATATTTTGCTCGGTTCGTGTCCCGTCCGGGGCGTATGTAACGCCAAGACCGGTGGAATATGTCCAGTGAGCTTCGTCCGTACCGTCGCCTTTGGCGCTGATCCAGCGGTCGATAACGCCGCGGTTAGCCTGGTCGTAACTCGCTCCCGCAGGTTGTACGACTGAAACCGGTGCGTACTTGAATCTCTCGAAACCGCCCGTCGGATAGATGATCTTTGTGATCTCACCATAGGCGTTATATCTGAATTGGTAGCTTTGTCCGTTCTCCAATATGATCGACGCAAGCACAACCGGATTGAATCGTACCGTCTGATTCGAGCAAACCCAAATCTCACTTAATTCCGGATTATCGAAAAGATGCTCGCCCCGTTTTCTCGCATCCGATGGGTGTCACCGATCGTTGGGCGCGTGTTTGAGTTCGTGCTTCACTAAGCCTTCTTTCTGGAGAAGAGGCCGGCGTGAAGACGGGACTCAAAACTGGCCGCCTGAAGGCGGGACTCAAAACGGTTATCGCGGTTGTTCGTGGTTGTCTTCGGGTGGACGACGCCCGCCTCCGCCGCCGGGAATGGCGGGCCCCTGAATGTGTTGAATCTTGGCTTCGAGCATCATTGCGTTTAGGGCGGCCAGGTCTTCGCTCACAATTTTTCGGACCTCATCCGCGGCCGGCGGAATCTTACTGCCAAGAATTTGCAACTGCGAAAGTTCCCACTCAGTCGGGGCGGTTGACGATCCCTCGATGGCAATGAGAAGCTGGGCGACGCGTTGATTGAGCGGCGTCGGCAGATCGAAAAGGGGTGGGCCGGCCTGGCTGATCGTTGAGACCATCGACGGAGGCGTTCCCCAGTTTACATATATGCCGTCGATCTTTTTGAGCAGATCATCGGCCGCTTTCTTTATGTTATCGGGAATTTGCGGTGCTCCCGGCCGTTTCCACGCTTCGATCGCCGTGTTCAAATTGGTCCTCACTGCTACAATCGAAAACTGTGCAAGTGATGCCTGCGTGACAAGCGGTTGGAGTTTTGTCAAAGCCGCCCGCTTTTTGGCTCGGTCTTCAGCGGAAAAGACAATGCGTGGATCGTCCACAACTTTGACCGTTTTTGACATTTCCTTCTCACCAAGTTTGATCTTAACGGTGTAATCACCGGGGTCGACACGTAAACCCAAATTAGCTAACGCAGCCCCAAATCCACCACCACCGCCTGGTCCGCCTACGCCGCCTGCTCCGCCGACGGCAGGAAGTTGTGGCCCGGCCGGGCGCGACCTCATATCCCAAACATAACGGTTAATACCCTTTACTGCGGTGCATTGCTGAGCTCCACCGCCTCCAAAACCGCCAAATCCGCCGCCGCCAAGCCCGCCCGGAGGCTGCGGCGTCGCCTGAGGCTGCGGGCGTGTGCAGTTAACCGTCCGAATGGTCTGTCCCGCCGAATCCTGAAAGGTCAGCGAGACAGTTTCCCGCTCGGCGAGCGGCTCCTTAAGATAGAAATTTATCAGAGCTCCGTTTGGTGGATTCTGCCCGTAGAATGCCTTGTCCGACGTCAGAGATCGGCTGTTCCACGTGCGCCACATAACGGACTGCCGTGGATCGAATAGGTGAACCGAACTCTCCATTATGGTTTCGTTCATCTGCTCGATCGCCGTGATGTCGTCCATGATCCAAATCGAGCGCCCGTGCGTTCCCAAGATCAGGTCGTTCTCGCGCGGGTGAATCAGGATGTCGTCCACCGGCACGGTCGGCAGATTGAGTTTGATTTGAGTCCAGCTTCCACCTCGATTATTCGAGGCAAAAATGCCAAACTCGGTGCCGACAAACAGTAGATTCGGAGTGCGCGGATGCTCCCGGATGACACTAATGACTCCGTTATTTTGCGGTAGATTCGCGACAATAGATTTCCAGCTTTCGCCGAAATCGGTCGTCGTATATACATAAACCTTGAAATCGCCCATTCGATGGCCGTCAAACGTCGCGTATGCGACTCCTTCGCCGCTCTTCGATGCAACGACGCGGCTGACATACGTGCCCTTCGGCAGGTTCGGGACTTTACTGACAACATTCTTCCAGGTTTGGCCGTCGCGGGTTACCTGTAGATTGCCGTCATCGGTTCCGATCCAAAGGACGTTGCGATTAATCGGCGACTCGGAAATAGTCGTTGTCGTCGGGTATTGCTGAACGCCATCGTGCCGAGAGCGGGTATTTTTATCAGGAATCTTTCCCATGACGGGCAGTGTGTTGCGATCGACATTGGTCGTTAGATCAGGGCTGATCTTCGTCCAGGTATCGCCGCGGTTTGTCGATTTGAACACTATATTTCCGGGATAGTAGATCGTGTTCGAATCAAAAGAAGAAATGAGGATCGGCGAATTCCATTGGAACCGGTATTTTGCTTCGGTCTCATCTTCGCGCGGCCGAATGCCCTTACTTTCGCCGGTAATGAGATTCCGCCGAAGCAGGTTTCCATCCTGCGATTCGGCGT
>JANPCJ010000126.1:0-9626 GCA_031430895.1 Chloracidobacterium sp.
ATCCGAGCCTTCCTGCGTGACCTTGATCGCGCCGGGTTTTACGAATTTTATTGTGATCTTGCATGTGCCGAATTCCGCCGATTGGTAAATCGCAGTATCGGCCGAGATCGAGGCCTCGCCATCGAGCGATCCCATATTGACCGACTTTTCGCCGGAACCAGTTGTTAATGGATAAACGAGATCCATACCGACACGCAATTTGCTGCCACCGAGAGCAAGGATTTTGATCTGATTGGAAAATTCCCGGTATTTGCCGGTGAAATTCATGCGAAAAGTACCGTTGACCTCCGCCGCCGAAACGCTTTTGCGATCCGCCTGGGCATCTGCCGATAGTGAAAAGCTCATCAAAGCCACGAGGGCAAAAGAGAGACTGAAAAATCGTTTACGCATATTTCCTCTTTTGGATAAATAGTTTATCTGCTATATTTTGCCT
The DNA here is from genome assembly GCA_031430895.1 of Chloracidobacterium sp. Taxonomy (GTDB): domain Bacteria; phylum Acidobacteriota; class Blastocatellia; order Pyrinomonadales; family Pyrinomonadaceae; genus OLB17. The sequence continues at coordinate 434 of JANPCJ010000126.1, forward strand.
AACTCTTCTCATAATTTAAACAGCTAAAGGAAAGAAATCGATGAGCGCAAACGCAGATACGATAGACAGCAAAGGTTTTAGCAACGACAGCAGCAAGCATCCAAAAGGGCTTTACGTCCTTTTTGCTACGGAAATGTGGGAAAGGTTCAGCTTTTATTCAATGCTGGCCCTGTTTACATTGTACCTTCGCGATTCGCAGCAAGGATTTGGCTGGACGGCGGCTGAGGCGACGGCTCTGTATTCTAACTATCTCGCATTCGTCTATGCCAGCCCGCTCATCGGCGGCCTGATCGCCGACCGAATTACGGGCTATCGCAAAGCCGTGATGATCGGCGGTTTCTTCTTTATGGCCGGCCACGGACTGCTCTCGATTCCGGCGCTTTGGGCCGTTTATCTCGCTCTGACGTGCCTTGTTATCGGTAACGGTTTCTTTAAACCGAACGTCTCGACCATGGTCGGCAACCTCTATCCTGAAGGCAGTCACCTCAAAGACCGTGCCTATAACATCTTTTACATGGGCATAAATGTCGGTGCTTTCCTTGCCCCGATCGTAATGGAGATTGTCAGGCAGACGGCCGGTTTTCACGCCGCGTTTGCGGTTGCCGCCTTTGGAATGGTCATCTCGGTCGGGATACTTTGGAAATTTAAGAATCTGGTCGAAGACCCAAATGCCCTCGCAAACCGTCAGAAAGCCCGTGCCGACAAAGCTGCCCGAATTGAGGCAGACGTTGTCGATCTGCCGCACGTCGATGAAGGCAGCGACGCCGCAAAATCCCGAGCCAAACAAGCTCTCATGGACACTGTTCCAAACTGGAAACGCATCTTTGCACTGATCGTGGTCTTTGCCATCGTCATCGTATTCTGGATGGCATTTCACCAAAACGGCTCAACGCTGACCTATTTTGCTGACGACAATACAAACTGGAACGTCACCGGAACTATCTCCAATTCCATCAACGCATTTTGGGTTCTTGCACTTACGTTTCCACTTGTTTGGTTTTGGGGATTTCTCGACCGTCGCGGCAAGGAACCGGCAACGCCGACAAAGATGGCGATAGGTATGACGCTGACCGGCCTTTCGTTCCTCGTCCTTTATTTCGGAGCTTCGATAGGCGAAGGAATGACCAAGACCGCCGATCAGCTCACCGCCGGTTCTTTCCGTGTAAATGAACGTGCGGCGACCAATCTTGTCTCACAGGGCGTACCAAAGGACTTGGTTGATAAAATTATGGCCGCCAAAGGCGATGACGGCAAAAACCTGATTGACGGCGTCAAATTTGCGACGAAAACCGATGAGGCTACAAAAGTAACGACCGCCGGCGAACAGCAGCTCATCGCCGCCGTCAACAAGGTCGCACCCGGACAGGGCGACGTTCACAAGAGCGCCTTTTTGCAAAATGCGTACCTGTTCCGCGTCTCGCCATTCTGGCTGATCCTCGCCTACGCGATCGTGACTTTGGGTGAACTGATGCTCTCGCCGATGGGCCTGTCGCTCGTATCGAAGGTCGCGCCGATCAGCATGCGCGGCATGCTCATGGGCGGCTGGTTCGTCGCCACAGCTATCGGTAATAAGCTCACACAGATCGGCGTTTTCTGGGATATTTGGCTGCAATCGACGTTTTTCCTCGTCTTGGCCAGTATGGCCTTGGTTATGGCAGTCGTGTTGACGATATTGCTCAAACCGTTGAAGAAGGCAATGCCTGGAGTCTAGCTTTTGCAGAAGGGAAGCACAAGGATTTTGCTTGAATATTCGGTGATCGGTATGGGAGCTTCGAAGGACCGGTCAGCAAAATTATTCTTGCTCGAACTGCGTTATGTGAAATGATTCGTCGGGAAAGGTTGCGATCAACTCGAGTCGACCACCCAGCGCCGCGACGAACTCTCGCAACGTCGAAACATGCATGTCCGACCGTCGCTCCAGGCGGGAAATGGCAGCTTGCTTGCGTTTTAGAAGTTGCCCAAGCTCGTCCTGACTGAGGCCGAGGACATTCCGAAGTTCGGCAAGGCGGATATCGCCGCTCATTGTCTTGGCGAGAGCCTCAGACCGCTTACGGGCGTCGGGCGACATTTTGTCTCTGAGAGCTTTAAATGATTTAGCCATCCGGTCATTTCTCCTTCTTCAAAGTTTGCAAATGTTCAGCAAACAATCTGTCAGCGATTGGTACGAATTCATCGTACCATCGGGGATTTCCAGTTTTATCGCCCCCTAAAAGGAGCAATGCCGTACGACGCGGGTCAAACGCATACAAGACGCGGTAGGGTTTTCCTCGGTACACCGGTCTCAATTCACGCATCGGCGAGCTAGAGGCGGATTTTACGTCCGAGGAGTACGGAAATCCGAGTGCAACTCCATACTCTTCCAACAACGAAACGTACGCCGCGACCGCACCTTGGGCGTCCTCGCTGAGGCCGTTCCACCAGTTTTCGAACTCATCCGTATATTCGACTTCAAAGCTCATCCAAATATTACATTAACGTAATAGATTTATCAATAACGTCTACTTATTTCAAAATATTCCTTCCCCTCCGTGCTTGCATTGCCTCGGCCGCACCTGCGTGCATAATCTCCGGTTTGTGGTATTTCCAGTGCTTTTCAAACTCTTCGTCTGACATTTCGGGCATCTCCGACCGGGTCTTTCCCTTCAAATATTCTTCCGCCCAGGCCCTCGTATCCATATCAGTATTCAACGCCGTGCGGGCGCCGTGCATCAAATTGTCGCGTTCCATTTATGTTTCTCCGTGTGTTACATTTTTAACATTGGCCATTTTATGGGAGTTATTTTGTGAAATCTTTTATTCTTTCCTTGCTTTTGATCTTATCATTTCTGCCGTCGGCGGGTCTTGCTCAAAAGAGTCGGGCCGTGCCGGCAAAATCCGCGGTAGTAGCGGCGGCAAAGCCGGCCTATGAGATTCCGATCGTTACAAAGACGTTGGCGAACGGGCTTGAGATAATCGTCTTGCCCGATTCGTCCGTACCGCTCGTGACAATTGAGTTGGCGGTGCGAAATGGTTCGTTTACCGAGCCGCCCGAGCTAAACGGGCTATCGCATTTGTACGAGCACATGTTCTTTAAGACCAATCGCGCGACGTCGATTTACCGGTGCGAACAGTATCAGTTTCGCAATCCGCAGGCATTCCGTCAGTTGCGCTGCGACGGCGAATTGAAGTTCAAACCGGAGGTCAAGGATGTTAGCTATATGGGCCAGATCGACCAGCTTGGAATCGTCAACAACGGCACTACGCGCGAAGAGGTCGTGCAGTATTATTTCACGACAACGAGCCCGCACATTCTGCCCGCCATGAAGTTTATAAAGGACGCGGCACGGTTTCCCGTCTTTGACGAAGAGGAATTTGCGCGTGAAAAGGAAGTTGTTCTCGGCGAGCTCGAACGCAATATGTCGCAGCCCGGTTTTTATTTGAACCAGGCCTCCCTCGATAAGCTCTTCTTCAAATATCCGACACGCAAGAGTCCTGGCGGGACGAGGGAAACCGTCGCAGCGGCCACGACCGAGAAGATGCGGCTTATCCAGTCGCGATACTATGTCCCGAATAATTCTGCGCTTGTCGTGACCGGAGACGTCAAACCGGATGAAATTTTTACGCTGGCCGAACAGCTTTTCGGCGAGTGGCCGAGAAGCGAGGACCCGTTTAAGAAATTTCCGATAGTCGAGCATCCGCCGCTTCCGAAAAGCGAGGGCGCGATCGTCAGCCAGCCCGTTCAGAGCGTTTTTGTCCAGGTAAGCTGGCAAGGACCGTCGGTCGGCAAGGATGACGCTGCCACTTACGCGGCGGATGTGTTTTCGTTTATCATTCGGCAACCGGATTCTGGTTTTCAGCGGAGGCTCGTAGATTCCGGGCTTACGACCGGCACCAACATCGGCTATTACACTCAGCGAAATGTTGGTCCGATCCAGGCGATTCTATCGACTTCGCCTGAAAAGGCCAAGGCCGCAGTCAAGGCACTCTATGCCGAGATCGCCCAGTTTGACAAGCCCGCCTATTTCACCGACGAGGAGCTCGAAAACGCTAAAACGCTGCTCGAGGCCGACGATCTTTACAGCCGCGAAAAGCTGAGCGAATATGGCCGTACGCTTAGTTTTTGGTGGTCGACTACCGGAATCGACTATTTTCGCGGCTATCATAAAAGTCTGCGGGCCGTAAACAGAGCGGATATTTCCCGATACATTAAGACCTACATTCAAAATAAACCTCATATCGGGCTGGCCCTTATATCGCCCGAGCAGCAGGCAATCGCAAATCTCACTGCCGAAGACCTGATCGGAGGTAAGCAATAATGAAAAAAATCAATCGCTTCGGCCATGCCGGTCTTGTGCTGGCCCTCATAGTATCGTCACTTTCAACCGCATTTTCGCAGGCAGTAGCGCCAGCCGCGAGCAGCCTTATCTCCGAATTCGATGTAAACGGGATGAAGGTCTTGATCAAACGGCGTCCGGGGACGCCGACCGTCGCGGCGGGATTGTTTATTCGCGGAGGCGTTCGAAATACGACGGCTGAAAACGCCGGCATCGAGAATTTTTCATTGAACGCCGCAACCGAGGGCAGCAAGCTGTTTCCACGGCAAAAGCTGCGCAAAGAAACGTCGCGCGCTGGAACAGTTATCGGCGCGGGAGCGAATTACGATTTCAGCGCGATATCGCTCGCGTGTACAAAGGCAAATTTTGACACTTCGTGGCAGATTTTCATCGACGTTGCATTAAACCCGGCATTTGCGGCTCCCGATATCGAGCGTGTACGCGAAAATATTCTGACCGCATTAAAGTCGGAATCTGACACGCCCGAAGGCTCGCTCGAATCCGCGTACAAAAAAACGGTCTACGCCGGCCACCCCTACGCAAACGGCCCTGAGGGCACGGTTGTAAACATTTCTAAATTCCAGGCGGCCGAACTCGCGGCGTATCATAAGAATCTAATGCAGACATCGCGGCTGCTTTTGGTTGTGGTCGGCGATGTCGAGCCGACGGCTCTGCAGAAGAGGATCGCGGCCTCTTTCACCGGTGTGCCGAGGGGAGAATACAAAGAGTCACCGTTACCGGCTATTGGTTTTGCCAAACCGACGGTCGATGTCACTTCGAAACCCGTCCAGACGGACTATGTCAAAGGCACGTTCGCCGCACCGTCGATCCGCGACGACGATTATTACGCCATGCGGGCCGCGATGACGATTTTGCAGACACGGGTTTTCCAAGAGGTCAGGGTGAAGCGAAACTTGAGCTACGCGCCCGACGCGACGCTCGACGAGCGTTCGGCAAACACGGCGTCAATCTCGGTATCGTCTGTAAACCCGAACGAGTCCGTCAGCGTGATGCTCGGCGAAATTCAGAAGCTAAGGCAAGACACGATTGAGGAGGATGCGATCGGCGAGATGTCGAGCTACTTTCTGACCACCTATTATCTCAAGCAGGAAACCAACGCCGCCCAGGTCGCCGAGCTTGCTCAATACGAGCTGATCGGCGGCGGATGGCGGAAATCTCTCGAATTTCTAGACCGCATCCGAAAGGTAAAACCCGCCGAGGTCCAGGCCGTCGCGAATAAATACATGAAGAATCTCCGCTTTGTCGTAGTCGGCAACCCAGCCGATGTCAGCAACTCTATCTTTCTACAAAACTAGACAGAACCGGGACGGCAATAACGTCGGAAAAGAAATTTCGCCGCAGATTTACGCTGATGGCGCAGATGTCTTTGGCCTTATTTATCTGCGTTACCTGCGTTGATCTGCGGCCAATCTTCCTAAACCAATGTCTTTGGTGCGGACATTGGCCTCACCGCGAGTCCGGCTTCTTTCCGCGTTCAACCTGCGGCTTTGGCTCGCTCTTCATCGGCGGCGGGCTCTTTTGGGGCTCGCGCGTCGGGGGCGGATCGTTTCGCGACGGCTTCTCGGTTCTCGCCGGCGGCTCGTAGCGCGGGGTCTCCCTTACCGGCGGCGGTTCGTAGCGCGGGGTGCGTTCCTTTGGTTCATTTTTCGGTTCGTCTCGCACTCTAGGCGGTGTGTACACGGGTTCCCTAACCGGACGATCATCGTTATTCTGTTTGACAACGGGAGGACGCTCGACCGCGCCGGTTCGCCGCGGGTCGGTGCGTGGGTTGTTGGACACATCGCCGCCGTTTTTGATCACCGCAGGCACAGGTGGCCGCCCGCCGAATACGCGAGTTACCCGCAGTTCGGTGTCTAATGACTCGCCCGATTTTCGGGGAGCCGCTCCGGTTTTCGCTTGAAAGGCATCGATATCTATTCTCGGGCGTTCGGCCTTGATGTCGCCGTTGATCTTACCGCTTACATCTCGGTAAGTCGGCAATGTACCCAGCCCTTTTTCATCGGGATTCCGCGCAATCACGGCATTGGCAATCGCAAGCGGCGGTCGCCGGCTGCCCTTCACGTTCGCCCCGAAATCATCTTTTGTCACCGCCACAACAGCCCCCGGCGGCACATCCAACAGCGGCGGACGCTTGCGGCGAGTGCCCGTCGGATCGGTTACCGAGACACCTGACGGTGTAGGTGACGGGATCGGTTTGATGCCGCCGGTCGGCAAATTCGGCTGATTGGGATTGTGCCTGACCGGATTATTATACGAATTATAATTGTTATAACGATGGCGATACCCAAGCGGATACCAGCACACGTTGTTATTAAAGATATTTATTACAACCAGCGCGGGACGCCACCAGCTGCGTGAAGTGCGATAGTACCCATAAGGCGACCAAACCCAGTAACCGTTATCCCATATCCAACGCCCGTGATGATACGTCGCCCAGCCCCAGGGCTCGTCGTTGACCCAAATCCAACCGTATGGCGGCATCCAGCGCCAATGGCCGTAACGATAGGGCGACCAATCGGCGTAAACGCTTATCGAAGCGGTGTGCGGTCGCCAGACATAGCCGTAGTCTCTCGTATGGACCCACGCGCCATGATCGTTCAGATCGTCGGCACCGTAGATATCCTGATCGTAGTAACGGTCGTAATAAGCATCCCGCAGCCGCTTCGCGATCACCGAATCGCGGTTCGAAGACCACTCGTCAAATTCGTCGATGCTCCGTGAGGCGGCGACCGTTTCCCATTCGCCCGAGGTCGGCCCGTCGATATAGATTCGCGAACTGCGTCCGTTCTTGAGCGTAAAACCGGCATTATCCGAATAAACGCGAGCCTCGCCGCCATCCATCGCGGTCACCCTGATTTCGGTGTCGCCCGTTTTGCCGGCATCGACACGGTAGGTGCCCGCACGCTGAACAGCAATGGTCGTTTTTGGCGCGTCGATCTCAAAATAAGACTTGTCCTTGTCAAATGAGGTGAGACGAAGATTTAGAGTTCCGAGCGACAGGCTAACAGCTATCCCTTCGTCTTTCAGGTTTGCGATTTTGAGATATGAATTCTCAGCGAGCCGCAGGTGCTTATGATTGTCAAATTGTATCTCGACACGTCCGCCAGATTCGGTCAAAATCTCGTCACCCTCGACGACGGGCAGGTTGAGAGTAGCCTTTTCCCATCCTTCGACCCCAAAGCGGCGTATCTGCACTTCACCGCGAACAAAGCTGATTCGCGACACCCGTGCCGTCACATCGGGAGCCTCGTCCTCATCCGACAAAACAAATTCTCCCGATTCCGGCAGATTCACCACGCTGGCCGGAGTACCGGCATACACAGCAAGAGACGAAAAGATTAACAACCCAAAGAAACCCGTCCATAAAATCCTGGCCGCTGTACGCATAAGAACTCCCTCCTAGCTAAATCGTAAATTATTTTTCTTTAGAAGAGCTGCTGAAAACAAGAGCTTTCAACTTTTATGAATCGCGCTTGCAAAAATCAGACCGCAAGGCGTCAGGGCAAATAACGACGGTTTCGCGTAACCCGTGGCTGCGAAATTTACCAAATCGTGCAGATCGATAATTTCGGTCATACGAAATAGTGCAAGAGTAGAAGATGAAACCAATTTTTAATTCCTATTGCGCAAGCCGCGCGAAAGCCCGGACCATCCACTTTGCGGGCTTTGTGTCTTCCTTTGTAATTTGTTCTGAAATATTTGCCGTGAGAAGTGTGTGATAATAGACTTAGATTAGAGAGTAGCGCAAGGAATTCGCCATTATGAGAAACATTCTGTTAGCAACCGCATTCATTCTTGTTTTTGTTCCAACCGCCTTTGGCCAGAAAGCGGCCGTTGGTAACGCCGGGCCGGACAAGGGCGTTCGCGATACGTTTGACCGGTTGGTCGAGGGCATAAAACAGGTTGATGTCGATAAGGTGATGGGCGCTTATGAAAAGAGCGACCGGCTGCTTATCTTCAACAACAATGGCTCGGCCACGATCGGCTGGGAAAATGTCAAAGCCAACGTCACAGCAACCTACGCAAAAGTCTCAAACGTAACGCTCGACATCACCGGCCTCCGCGTCGAAATGCTCGGCAAAACCGCCGCCTATGTCTCGTGCAAATGGAAGCAAACCCAGGAATACGAGGGCAAACTGGAAAATGCGTCGGGCCGCATGACGCTCGGTTTCAAGCTGATCGGCAAAGAATGGAAGATCGTCCATCGCCACACATCCCCCGAAAGACCGGAAGCGACGCGGCCCGTTTTTCCTTCAGAACGAGAGAATTAACGCCGAGAACAGTCCCGGCTCACACGCCGGGAACCACCCCGGCCTCGCCGGCAAGCGTCCCCAAGGACGCTGACGTACGTGGTGAATATTCAGTTGAGTGATTAGCGAACACCGCCACGCCGGAGGAACCGGCGTTGCAGGCGAGGGCGCCTGCGTTCCCGGCAACGTCAAGTCACCTTTACGTGTGCGGCGGTGAGCAGACGCGCACCCGCAAGGCGAACTCCTACGACCCAACCGAGAGGATCATCGGGGAGTATAAACATATCGAAGCCTCAAGGATCGCAATATCGCAGGCCTGACCCCGAATGCTGCATGCAGGGCTTGATCCTTGACCGTGAGCTTGACATCGGGACCCAACTTCATAGATGACCCCATCCCTTGCAGGAACGCAGTTTACGCAGGCCCGACCCGAAACTTAAGACCCCAAACTTAGACCCCAAACTTGCGCGTAATACCGTTCAGAGTTCAAACTTCAGTTTCTTTCTACGCTGCGTAGATGCAGGCTAAAGCTTGAACTCTGAACTAAAAGCTGTTCGAGAAACGCGCGTCCCTTGATCGTCACCACGCCGTCGTGGTAAACGGCATCAA
>JANPCJ010000127.1:0-9426 GCA_031430895.1 Chloracidobacterium sp.
TCATTATCAAGGACGAGAATACTTCCCGCCAAAAGGAACTCAATGGAAGACTTCATACCCTGATGGTTTGGACGCCTTCAGCAAGGAAAATCGGCTTCAAGTTGAAGGTAATAACGTTAGAGTAAGGTTGTACCCGGAAGACTACCCGGTTATGGCAATGAATAATCTTTGGGATAAGATCGGAGCCGCGTCGGACAAAATTTATGTAGTTCAGACATCTGAAGAACTTCCGAAGCGTTGCCTTTTAATGACCACCGACCCAGGCGATCTAGTTCTCGACATCACTTGCGGCAGCGGGACGACGGCCTATGCTGCCGAGAACTGGGGAAGGCGTTGGATCACGTGCGACACGTCGCGTGTTGCTTGCGCGCTTGCCAAGCAGCGTCTGATGACGGCGGATTTTGATTATTTCGAGCTTGCCCACCCGGACGAAGGCGTCGGCAGCGGCTTCAAATACAAAACCGTTCCGCACATCACGCTCAAATCCATCGCCAACAACGAACCCGCGCCTCAAGAGACACTCTACGACCGGCCCTTTATCGACAACAAAAAGCAGCGGATTACCGGCCCGTTTACGGTCGAAGCCGTTCCGGCGCCGTTTGTAAAGTCGACTGACCCGGAGGCTTCTACCACCCCGTCAGCCGAAGCGGCTGCCACCCCTCCTGTCCAGGAGGGGAGCTTTGAGGCTGACATCTCCGTCGCACGTTCGGGTGAAACGCTGCGTCAGGGCGAATGGATCGACCGGCTGCGGCTCGGCGGCGTTCGCGGAAAAGGCGGCCAGAAGATCGAATTCACGCGCGTCGAGCCGCTCGGAGGAACGCATTTTCTGCAAGCCGAGGCGGAGACAAAGCCATTGCAGAAGCCCGCGCGTGAGCTAGGGCTTAACACTCAACTTGACGATCAAGCCCTTGCTGACGCGCGGGCCTCCGCACCCGACGACCGGCCAAAACGTGTCGTCGTCTGTTTCGGCCCGGAACACGCGCCGCTTGAACAGAAATTGGTGGAGGCGGCGATAGGCGAAGCTGGGAGCCTTGTGCCGAAACCGGAGATTGTGTTGTTTTGCGCATTTCAATTCGACCCCGAGGCTCGCAAGGACATCGACGAAACAAATTGGCCGGGCGTTACGCTGCTCGAAGCTCAAATGGATTCCGACCTGCAAATGGACGATCTTAAAAAGAAGCCGCGAGATAAAGATTCGACAGCGTTTTGGCTGATCGGCCAGCCGGATGTGGAACTGCGTGAGACAGGAGACAAGAGACAGGAGACGGGAGACAGATTGTTTGTTGTTGAGGTTCTCGGCTTTGACTACTACAACCCAAAGACCGGATCGGTCGAAAGCGGCGGCAAAGCGGACATCGCGATGTGGATGCTCGACCCCGATTACGACGGCCGCAGCCTTTTCCCCGCACAGGTCTTTTTCCCAATGGCGGGCGACAAAGAAGGCTGGGCGAAACTCGCTAAGAACCTGAAAGCCGAAATAGATGAAGAAAAGATCGAGGCTTTTCGAGGTACTGTATCGTTGCCTTTCAAAGCTGGCCGCGCCGTAGCCGTGAAAATCATTGACGCGCGAGGAATCGAGAGTCTAAAAATAATACGAATATGATTCAAAAAGTACGACTGAGAAACTTCAAAAGCATCCATGACGAAACCTTTAATCTGACGGATTTTGACTTGCTGGTGGGTGCTAATAATTGCGGAAAGAGTACGATTTTGCAAGCGTTGGCAATCTGGCAGTATTGTGTTGACCAGTTTCGAAGATCGAAACGAAGCGGTAAGAGCGGTATCCAAATAGTATTGCCGAATTTCACGGCCTTGCCGGTACCTGAATTTGTCTTATTATGGAAGGACAAAATTGAGAGACGTTATTCGCGTGTGGCAGGTGACAACAAGAAGCAGGAGTTTATCCGGATTGAAATCGAGGTCTTTTGGTTAGATAAAGATAATGATGAAATCTCGTTAAACATCCAAATGCGGTATCAGAGTCCACAGTCGGTCTACGCGATACCGGAAGATGGTTGGTCTCGCTTTAAGGAATTGGAAAATACGCCGAACTTTCCGAGAATCGTCTACGTTCCACCGTTTTCCGGCTTAGAACCTAGCGAAAAATGGTCCGACGACGCCAATGTTAGAATAAACGTCGGAAAAGCCCAGCCCGGCTCTGTTTTGAGAAATCTCCTTTTTAGAGTAGTCGATAAGTCTGAAACTCCGGTCTCCAAGAATGACGACTGGAAAGAGATTGTCGAACGAGTGCAAGAATGGTTCGGCGTCGATCTTCTACCACCGGTTTATGAGAAGGGCGTGAGTATCGACATAGGACTAAGCTATAAGTCACACGGTAAAGAATTTGACATTATTTCGGGTGGAAGCGGATTTCATCAAATTCTAACGCTACTCGCATTCTTCTATGGTTATCCAGGGGTTACGACTATCTTATTCGACGAACCGGACGCGCATCTTCATGTAAACCTTCAGCGACAGATTCTTGGCTATTTTTCCCAAAAGAAAGGTGTTCAATTTTTGATTGCTACACATGCGGAGGAATTCATACGCGGAGTTGAAGTCACCTCGATTGTGTCACTTCTCTCTGGTACGCCTACAAGAGTTCAATCCAATGAAGCTGTAATTAAAGCAATGAGTGAGGTCGACAACATGGTTGTCGTCAAAACGAAACAGTCGCCGTTCATACTGTATCTTGAAGGTGAAGATGACGAACGTGTTTTGTTTTCTTGGGCACGGAATCTCGGATTAGCAGACATATTTTCCAAGTTTCACGTACGGACACTTGGCGGCAGCTCAAAGGAGCAAATGAACAACCTTGCGAATAGTCACTTTGAGGCCTTGAAACAAATTAACAAAGATGTAAAAAGAGTTGTGCTGTTTGATTATGATACGGAGACGAGTTGGCATCCTGAAGTCGGTAATCCGGTCGTTAAAGAATGGTCGCGAGCCAATATTGAAAACTATCTGTTGGTGCCAGATGCATGGAAAAATGCTGTGCTAGACAGTCATAACGCCACCGAATTCGATCTTTTTACTGACAAATATCGCCAGATCATTGATAAGTTTTTTACTGACGAAAATCTCACGCTCCCTGCCGGATTCAATTGGCAAAATGTGGGAGCTAACATCTTTAATGTCGTTAACGGTAAGAAAATATTATTTGAGAACGCGGATTCATTATTTCAAAGACTACGAGCGATTGATGATCTTAAGGTCACTAGAGAAAAAGTCGCTATTAATATGACGAAAGACATGATGCATGAAGACGTCATCAGATTCTTTGATCATTTGTCCTCGACTGTCGGCTAAGTATGCAAAAGATCGACAAGCTCATAATCAATTCTCCATATATCGTACCTTCCCAACATTGGTATTACGACCGTGAAAATCGGAGTTTTGAAAAACGTGAAGGCCGTAGACCTGCGGGCTACGTTGTTGCGACCGAAGGCTCGAGAACTTTCGATGACCCCGGCAATTTCATAGAAATTGATCTGGTAAACAAAATCCGACCGCGTGTCGATAAATGGCGTGAGAACGATTATCCGGGCGTAACCGGAATCACAAAGCGACTTCTGCAACACTGGCGTGATCCCGAAGAACGAATAGACCGAAGATTTTTCTTTTGCCAACTCGAAGCGATTGAAACATTGATCTGGCTCACCGAGGCGCCTGACGCAGAAAAAACAGGAATCGAAATACCATCGGACGGTGGCGCGTTTTCTCGCTGGTGCAGCAAAATGGCGACGGGTTCGGGAAAGACAATCGTAATGAGCCAATTGATTGCTTGGCAAGTCTTAAACAAAGTTGCGAATAACAAAGACCCACGATACTCAAAAAATGTTTTGATTGTCGCTCCGGGATTAACCGTGAAAAGCCGACTGAGTGTTCTAAACGCATCCGACGAGGAAAACTATTACGAAGAATTCAACATCGTTCCGCCCGGACTGATGGAAAATCTGCGTCAAGGCAAGATCAAGATCATTAATTGGCATACGCTCGCTTGGGATACCGAGGAAAAGCTGGCTAAAAAGAAGACGGTTGATAAGCGCGGTGCGAAAAGTGATGAAGCCTATGTTCGCGAAATGCTGGGCGACATGGCTTCCGCCAAGAATTTAATAGTCATTAATGATGAAGCGCATCATGCATGGCGAGTAAATCCGGAGATAAAAGTTGCGAAGGATTTCAAGGATGACAAAGAAGAGGCAACGATTTGGGTCGGCGGTTTGGACAGGATCAATCGTTCTCGCGGAATCATTCGTTGTTTTGATCTTTCCGCGACGCCGTTCGCTCCGTCAGGAAAAAGAGCCAGCGAAGAGGCTTTGTTTGAGTGGATCGTTTCGGATTTCGGCTTGAATGATGCTATCGAATCGGGCTTAGTCAAGACACCTAGAATAGTCATTCGCGATGATGCTGGCGTCGACAAGGAACTCCGATCAATGCTGTACCACATCTACGGCGCAGTGATTAACGGAGCCAAGATCTCGGACGACCTAAATCAAAAGGCGGAGCCGGCCGTTCCCTTGCCTGATCTCGTCAAGAACGCTTACATCCTTTTGGGAAAAGACTGGAAGGCGACAAAAGACAGTTGGGAAAAGCAAGGGCATCAAGTACCGCCTGTCATGATAACCGTCGCCAATACGACCTACACGTCAGCTCGAATTAAACACTCATTTGATACAGATTCATTCATGCTCTCGCTTGCCGGGTTGGGTGACTTAGGCAATCCCGAACGAACGCTGCAAATCGATAGCAGCATTCTTGGCAAGGTCGAAAAGGGTGAATTCGGGGATGTTGACTCGGATGAGGACGAACCGTCGGAAGGTGACGGTGAAGAATCGACAAAGAAACTAACGAAGAAAGAACTGGCTCTTGAAATCCGAAACAAGGTCAATACCGTTGGGCGGTTCGGCGAACCCGGCGGACAGCTTCAAAACATAATGTCAGTCGGAATGTTAAGCGAAGGTTGGGACGCGAAAACCGTAACCCACATCATGGGATTAAGAGCGTTTAGCAGCCAGCTTTTGTGCGAACAGGTTGTTGGGCGAGGATTGAGGCGGACATCCTATGACGTTGGCGCCGATGGCTTGTTCGAAGCCGAATACGTTAACATCTTTGGCGTTCCCTTTACGTTCTTGCCACATGAGGATGCAGGCGAAGGTCCGGCACCACCGCCCCCACCCAAGACGAAAATCGAACCGATAAAGGAAAAGGCGGAGCACAAAATATCATTTCCGAATATTCTGCGCATCGATCATATTTACAAGCCAAAATTGACGTTGGATATGTCGCGGGTGAAGCAACTTGAACTCGATCCTTATCAAAGCATCACACGCGCCGATCTCGCCGCCATAATCGCCGGAAAACCAAATCCGGCGGCCTTAACAGAAATCGACCTTGAAGAGATTTCGGAAAAGCTAAGATTACAAACAATTATTTTTCGCATCGCGTCCGCGATCTACAACGCCGAGAAAAAACCTGAATGGAAAGGAAGCCCCGAAATATTCCTAATGCAGCTTATCGGACTAATCGAGCAATTCATTAGTTCCGGCAAAATTACGGTAAAAGATCCATTATTTAATCAAGATGAAAAACGACGAAGAGTTTTAATTATGTTGAATATGAATAAAGTGATTCAACATATTTGGAACGAACTTCGCGCCGAGAACACAACCGAATTGACGCCAGTTTTTGACCGCGAACATCCGATCCGTTCGACGGCGGATATTCGCACCTGGTATACAAGCCGTCCGAACGAAGCCTTTTCGAATACGCACATCAATTTCGTCGTGGTTGACGGCACATGGGAATTGCTTGAAGCGAGGACGATCAGCGAAAGCGAACACGTCGAATCATTCGCGAAGAACGACCATTTAGGATTTGCTATCCTCTACAACCATCAAGGCGTGGTTCAGCGATATTTCCCGGACTTCATCATCAAACTAACAAACGGCCAGCATCTCGTACTCGAAACGAAAGGGCAGGACCGAGAGAAAGACAAAACGAAACGGTCATTTCTAGATCAATGGTGCAAAGCTGTCAATCAGCATAGCGGTTTTGGCATATGGAACTGGGCTGTTTCTCTTGATCCGAATGATTTAAACAGTATTCTTCGCGCAAGTTCTGACAGGTAGATTTTAGTTACGGTAACAGGTATCCAAATATAAGCGCTAACACCCTATTCCATTTCAGGAAATCCGGGGCCCGGCCCGCAATTCTGTGATTCTGGTGCGGAAAGGCGACTACCCTCCATTCCGGTTCAACGACTTGTTATGCCTGGTCTTTCGGGTGACAGCGTTCTCTTGTGCGATCAGTTTTGTAATTACCGACACGAGTGTTTTCGGGACGACCATCATGGTCTGGTCATGACTTTTAAAGGCAGCCTCGTCTTCGGCGACGGCCTCCTCTTCGGATTGGCTTTCGTAGTGTGCAAGAACCTCTTTCACACGGGCCTCGTTCCAGCCTTTTGGAAATCGATTTCGTTTTTTCATTTCCATTTCTTTTTCACGCGCCTTCTGAATGCGGCAAGCGGCTTGCCTCTTAATTCATAAGCCGTTACGACAAATACTCCGTCAGGCTGCGGATCGCGAACATAGATGACGCGCAGGATTCGACCTGCATCCGTGCGGCCGATTGCTACCCGGATTTTCTGGTGCCCGGCCGATCTTCATCTGCATTTGCTAAAACCTCTTCGACTTCCGCTTCATCTACATTGTGACCATAAATATGCGGAAGCTCTGTCGTTGGATCGATATAGAATCGAATCGTCACAGTCCAAGGATAATCTTCGATTACATAGTCTGCAAGGTGAGATCAAATAACAACGACAGACAGTCTCGCGAGTAGTGTTCCATTAATAAAACGCTTGCCATTCTACGCAACAAATGGTAGAATGGCGACGGTGGTCACGCGGCTGCGGCGAGGCCGTGATCTTTGACAATAGGCGAATTGAACCTACAGAACAATGTAAACCGTATCCAGGAGCAAGGAATGTAGACCTGCTGCCGGATTAGTGACTTTTTCGCGCAAGCCCGCACGTTACTAAGGGCGGTTCGCTCAAGTCTCCAAAAAGACATCATCCTCGCCTTCACGAGCAAGGCGCCGACGTGGCCTCCGCATTGAAGGTACAGCCCTTACTTACGTGCGGGCTCGCGCATCGGGACAGTGGGACCACGAGCGCACGGCGAACCGCGGCTGGAGAATTTGCCGTGAGTGCGCGTCCCAGAGCCGATTTTGTCCCACGGCGGGAACATGGGCCAAATCGTGTAACTCCAATTATTGCAACATTTACTTTTTTTGGAAAAGTTTTTTAAAAACTTTGTGATTTTCGTATGATTTGTACCCGGAAGTGCTGTAGTTTCAGATGTTTGGATGTCCCACGAGGAGCTTGGGACAAGCTTGGGATAAGAGTCGTGTGCATAGCCCGGAAATAGGTTTACACAATTTTGGGATAAATGGGCAACAGCAATACAAAATTGAGAATGCAAAATGCAAAATTTGGGCAACCCCTTGTATTTGCTGATGGGGGAGAGCGTGGACAGCGAGAGCGCGCGCTGCGACAGTGGGACATGGGACAAGATCGTGGGACGCATTGTCGGCATTGATCCTGATTCCTATCCGTGTTTACGTGTGTTAATCTGTAACTCGCGTTTTTATGAAAGCCATCTCCATTCTCGGTTCCACCGGCTCGATTGGCTGCAACACACTAAGAGTAATCGAACATCTTGGCGAATTCCGGGTCGTCGCTATGGCGGCCGGGCGGAATATGGCGACGTTTGCGGAGCAGATCGCCGGGTTTCGGCCAGAACTTGTGTCTTGTGAAGACGAAGGGTGTGCGGAAATTCTCGAACGAGAACTTAACGCTCTTGGTGTAAAGCCGCCGGAGATTAAGGCGGGTTCCGAAGGTTTGATCGCGGTTGCGACCCATCCTGAGGCCGAGATTGTCATGTCGGCGACCGTTGGGGCTGTAGGTTTTGTGCCGACCTTGCGGGCCATCGAGGCCGGGAAGCGGGTAGCGCTGGCAAATAAAGAAACGCTCGTCATGGCCGGCGAGCTTATGACAAAAGCGGCGGAACGGTCGGGCGCGGAAATTTTGCCGGTCGATTCCGAGCATAATGCGATTCATCAGTGTTTGAGGGGCGAAACTCGGGGCGAAGTCAATCGGCTTATTCTGACGGCTTCGGGCGGGCCGTTTCGCGCTAATACAAAGGGCGAGATCGAGAATGCGACACTGGACGAGGCGCTCAATCATCCGAATTGGACGATGGGCGACAAGATCACGATCGACTCGGCCACGTTGATGAACAAGGGGCTGGAAGTTATTGAGGCCAAGTGGCTTTTTGGCTTTGACGCCGACCGGATCTCAGTTATTGTCCACCCGCAATCGATTGTCCATTCGATGGTCGAGATGGTTGACGGGTCGATAATCGCTCAAATGGGTGTCGCCGATATGCGTCACGCCATCCAATATGCGCTGACCTATCCCGCGCGTAAAAAGAATTGCACCCCGCCGCTCGATCTCACCAGGCTGAGCAGGCTTGATTTCGAAGAACCGGATCTAGACCGTTTCCCGTGCCTCGGCCTCGCGTATGAAGCCTTGCGCTCCGGCGGCACGATGCCGGCCGCCCTCAACGCCGCAAACGAAGTATCGGTCCAGGCCTTTCTGGATGGGAAGATCAGACTGCCGGAGATCGCTGTCGTCAATCGGGCCGTGATGAACGATCACCAGAGCGTGGCCGCTTCGAGCCTGGAAGCGGTTCTCGAAACTGACAAGTGGGCCCGCGAGCGCGCTATAATGAAATTGAGCAAGACCGCTTCGGCGAGTTAATGGAGATATATGGAGTCTGTATTAGAAAGAAGCTATTCGAAACCGAAGGTTGCCAAGAGAGCGATCAAGACGAATGGCGCTCCAAAACCCTATAAGTGGACGGTTGAGGAATACTATAAGCTGGGCGAACTTGGGCTTTTTTACGGTAAAAGAGTTCAACTTATCAGAGGAGAGATCATTGAAATGTCGGCAATGAAAACGCCGCATGCGTCTTCGATCCGTTTGGTTTACGAAATCTTAAGGGGGATTTTTGGACCAGGATTTGAGATTCGGACGCAATTGCCGATGAGTTTTAGCAGGATCGATGAACCGGAGCCGGACATCGCGGTCGTCGAAGGCTCGGTTGCAGACTATTTTGACGCCCATCCGAAATCCGCGACGCTGCTAGTCGAAGTTGCTGATTCATCTCTCCGCCTCGACCGTACGAAGAAGCGCGAATTGTATGCGGAAAACGGTATTGAAGACTACTGGATACTGAATCTGAAACAGCGTTGTCTCGAAGTCCATCGTCATCCGGTCAACGATGCGAGTGGGCGTTTTACCTATGCCGAGACCTTCGTTGTTTTGGAACAGGATTTTGTAACTCCGCTTGAAATGCCGAA
>JANPCJ010000128.1:0-20259 GCA_031430895.1 Chloracidobacterium sp.
GTCCCTGCTTTAGCAGGCCTCTTAGCCAGCGAAGAAGCCTGCTAAAGCAGGGACTCACAACCGGGTTTCCATCGCCGCAAGCTGGCCGCAGGCGGCGTAAATATCGCGTCCGCGCGGCTGGCGGATATAGGCCGAGACGCCGCGTGATTCGAGCAGTTTTTTAAATCGTTCTACCCGCTCCGGCGTCGATGTATTGTAATCCAGTTGCTCTGCGCCGTTGTGCGGGATGAGATTGATCTTTACGCGTGATAGTTGATAGCGGTCGAGCAGCCGCGCGAGATCAATCGCATCCGCGTCCGAGTCATTAACGCCGCCGAGCATAACGTATTCGAAGGTAAACCTTTCGCCGCGCCGCAGGCTCGCTTCAAATTCTTTTGCCGCCGTCATCAGTTCGTCGAGATTCCAACGCTTGTTTATCGGCATCAATGTGTCGCGCAACTCGTCTTTTGCCGAGGAAAGCGAGATGGCAAGATGCGGCCGGTTTTCCAGCGCGGCAAATTCGTAGATTTTCGGGACGATACCGGCGGTCGAGATGGTAACGCGGTTCGGCACAATAAACAGACCGTCCTCATCCGACATTATCTCAAGCGCCGTTATAAGATTTTCGAAGTTCAGGAATGGCTCGCCCGCGCCCATCCCGACTAGATTTGTCCCATGCGGCGTTTCGCCTTGGGCGCCATATACGTCATTCAGAACAATAATTACCTGCTCGACAATCTCGCCTGCGGTGAGATTTCTGAGGAGTCCGAGTTTCGCCGTCAGGCAGAAATCGCATTTCAGCGGACAGCCGGATTGGGATGAGAAGCAAATCGTGTCTCGGTTCTCGCTCGGGATAAAGACCGCCTCGACCGGATATCCGTCAGCCGTGTTCATCAGGTAACGCCGCGTCCCGTCGGTTGAAACATAGCGCGATTCGAGGGCGAGCCTTGAGATTTCCGTCGTCTCTTCGAGCTTGGCACGAAGCTTTTTCGGCAGGTCGGTAATTTCGTCGAATGAACGAAGACGCCGCTCGTGAATTGCCTTAAAAACCTGTGTTGCGCGGTATCTCGGCTCGGCGAAACTAGCCGCGAGATTTTCGAGATCAGCACGTTTTAGTCCCGTAATGTGAGTTTTGTCAGCCACTTGTACTATTTTACCGCAGTTTTCGCTAAAGGTTCGGGTTCAGAGTTCAAACTTCAGTTTGCCTTCGCTTGCGAAGAGACAAGCTAAAGCTTGAACTCTAAACAAAGGCGCGTATCATTGAGATATGAAAACTATCATCTTGACTCTTTTCGTGGGCCTTCTGACTTTCCAAACCGCCACGGCCCAGACCGCGAAAGAAGCCGATCCGAAAGACGTCGGCTCGCTTGACTCGATTATGAAGGCCGTTTACGACGTCATTTCGGGCGACGCGGGCAAACCGCGCGATTGGGATCGCTTTCGTACGCTCTTTCACAAAGACGCCCGACTGATACCGACCGGTAAGAATCCGACGACGAAAATTGCCGGGGCCAACGCCGTTACGCCGGAAGATTACATAAAACGCGTCGAGCCTGTATTTGCAAAGGACGGTTTCCACGAACGCGAACTGGCCCGCCATGTCGATACATTCGGCAATATCGCCCAGGTTTTCTCCACCTATCACGCGTTTCGCAAATCGGACGATAAGAAACCTTTCCTGCGTGGCATCAATAGCTTTCAGCTTCTGAATGACGGGAAACGCTGGTGGGTCGTCACCATCTATTGGCAGGCCGAGTCGCCCGACAATCCGATTCCGAAACAATATCTGAAATCGGGAAATCGCTAGACGTGGCCGAGCATATTCTGAAAACATCGCTGCAAGCAACTCGTGGGTCAACTGACTTGTGATTAACCTAATGTTGACGAACAGGCTTGGCGGCCTGTTCTACGTCGGCCATTCGCCGCTGTAAACAAAATCCGCGCGGCCTTTGATCACGATCTCGTCATCCTCACGCCACAGAACTTCCGTCGTTCCGCCCACGGAATGGACCAGTACGCGGCGTTCGGTCTTTAGCATAAACGCACTCAAAACTGCGGCTCCGCTCGCGCATGTTCCTGAGGCGGCCGTCTCGCCGGCTCCGCGTTCCCATATGCGGATCTCTATGTTGTCGCGGTTGGTAACCTTTACAAAGACAATATTTGCGCGAGCGGGGAATTTTTCGTGCCCTTCCATCAAGCGGCCCACCCGCCGCCAGTCGAAAGTAAAATCGTCAACAAATACGCATGCCACGGGATTCCCGACGTTTACGGCGGCAAAGGAGTAGTGAGAGTCGTCAACAAGTATCGGCTCGTTGACGATTGCCTCGCGGCGCGTTTCAGTCGCCACCGGCACCTCGTCGCTGGTAAACCGCGGCTTTCCTATTTCCGCCTCAAACCAGAATTCTCCGGCGCCGCGCTTTTCGATCAGATCGTAGTTCTTGACGCCGCTGCGCGTCTCCAGACGAAGCCTGTTTTCGGTCCACGCCTCTTTGTAATACAGATACGCTACCGCGCAGCGTGTGCCATTCCCGGAGAAACCCGCGACGCTGCCATCGGGATTGACGATTTCGCAAAAGTAATCCGCGTCATTGCCATCCGCTTTATTCAATACGGCGATGCCGTCCGCCCCGGCCCCGGTGTTTCGCCGGCACATATCGACCGCCAGTTCACCGAGCGAACCGGCGCGCTTTACCGAGTTGCGCTCTATCACGATGTAATCGTTGCCAAAGCCGTGGAATTTTAGAAAAGGAATCGACATTGATTGGTCTTTTTTGATACCGACGACCGGGCCGCTTTACCGGAACAATCTTCAGCTCCCGCCTTTCGGCGTTCTTCGCGGCTTTAGACCTTCTCACTCAGAGCCGCAAGGGACCCAAAGTTAAGAAAAGGGCTACTGCACCCAATCCGCAATAAACACATTAGTGTCACCCGTTTTCGCGGCGTTTCTGTTCGACGCAAAGACCAGCTTTTTGCCATCGGGCGAGAACATTGGGAAGCCGTCAAATGTCTCGTTAAAAGTGATGCGTTCCAGACCGGTGCCATCGACATTTATCATCGCCAGGTCGAAGTTGCGTTTTCGCGGGTCGGTGGCGAAATAGTTTGTGCAAAATATGATGCGTTTGCCGTCCGGCGTGAAATACGGTGCGAATGACGCAGCGTTTAGTTTTGTGACCTGACGCTTTTTCGAGCCGTCGGCGTTCATTACCCACACTTCAAAGGTCGTCGGCACGATCAAATGCTGTCCGAGCAGGTCCTTGTATTTCTTTATCTCCGCAGGCGTCGTCGGATGCGAACCGCGATAGACGACCATTTTTGAGTCGGGTGAATAAAATGCTCCGCCGTCATAGCCGACCTCGTTCGTCAGACGTTTTACGTTTTTGCCGTTAGCGTCCATTGAGTAGAGATCAAGGTCGCCGTCGCGTTCGGATGTAAAAATTATCTTCTTTCCGTTTGGCGAAACGGTCGCCTCGGCGTCATAGCCGGGAGTTCTTGTCAGCGGTTTAATGTTCTTGCCGTCCGAAGACGCCGTATAGATGTCGTAGTCGGCATAGATCGCCCAGACATAACCCTGTGAAAAATCGGGATTTGGCGGGCATTCTTTTTTTCCGCCGTGGGTCGAGGCATAAAGGATGTCTTTTCCTCCCTTTAAGAAATACGAGCACGTTGTTCGGCCTTCGCCATTTGAGACCATCTTTACATTGGAGCCGTCTGAATTCATCGTAAATATCTGATCGCAGCCCAATTGATCGCGTTTGGATTGAAAGGTCAGCTGCTTTCCATCGGACGAAAAATAGGCTTCGGCGTTCTCGCCGCCAAAGGTCAACTGCTTGATATTTTTGAGATGCCGCTCGCCGGCGAATTCGAGCGTGGCGTTTTGGGCCAAAATACTTGACACAAGGGTTATAATTACAACGATAGCCAGATACAAATTTTTCATAATTTGGATTATATTATTACGGCAGCGATATTTTCGCATCCGAAAATAGTAGATTTGCGAATCCTTAAGTGAGCGTAACAGATTCGAATCAGTAATTTATGATGCGGTTACGAGTGAGTTCGGTGTATGAGTTTTGAGACAAATAAAGATGTTCTCGATTGGTTCGAAGATCAGGAGCGCGCCCTAACGCCCGAGTTTCTCGGCGCGATTCCATGGGACAAAGTAAAAGACCACCCATTCGACGAGAAGTTTGTCCCGATCCTCTTTTACATGCGCGATGTCGAGACGCTGACCGATATGTATCATCGCGAGCTGCTACGGACACCAACGGGTAAAGATCCGCATATCGCCAAGTTTATGGAGCGTTGGGGTGTCGAAGAGATTACTCACGGCGAGGTGCTCAATCGGTTCCTGAATGAGCTTGGCTACGAGACCGATAAAAAATGGCAGACACAGGTACGCGACGCCGTGACGTTTACATATCGTGCTAATGCATTTCTGCTGACGACGCTGACAAATCTGATCGGCAAAAAATTCACGGCGACCCATATGACCTTTGGCGCTATACATGAAATGGAAGCCGCCCAGGGCTACCGCCGCCTGATGGCGCTCGCGGATCATCCGGTCCTGACGCCGATACTACAGGCGATAATTAAAGAGGAATCGGTCCACAACCAGTTTTATTGGAGCGTCGCCCGATTAGAGCTAAAGAAAAACGACAAAGCCCGAAAGCTCGCCCGGTTTCTAACCGATCATTTCTGGGCACCCGTCGGCCAGGGCTCGCTCGCCAAGCGACGTACCGAGTATCTGGTCACAACCCTTTTCTCCGGCCAGGAGGCCCTCGATATCGTCGATACGAAGGTCACGCAGCGTGTCCAGCAGTTACCGGGCTTTTCGGACATTACAAAGATCACAGATACCATCGGCCGAATGGCCGAAACCGCCTCCGTGAGTTTTGAAGCGGCCTTGCCGGATAATTACGCCGCTCTCTAATCTGTCGTTTTTGAACGCTGGAACGCGGGCTGCCAGCCTGTGAGTGGGTCAGACGCACGCGAGCCCGCGTTTCCAACTTTAAGCAACCCGCGTTCCAATGTCACAACGGTCTGTAGAATTCCACGCCGCTGCTTGCTTCAACCGCGACCTTCCCGTTGGATTCCGCATAATCAAGATGCGCTATAGCTTCTGAGATTGCCAGAAACCGGTGAACATCGTGATCGAACGAATTCGGGAATAGCCGTTTGGCGACATCGAATGCTGTCGTCCCGCCGCCGCTAACCAGCGAGATCACGTTTTTCTGCCGATCATCTATCGCACGCACGTAACGATGGAAGATCTCTTCGAAATCCGTCACCGGCTCGCCGTGGCCGCCGTAGGCTAGCGTGGGCGAATAGCTGCGCAGCTTGGCAAGGCTGACTAGATATTCGGCGAGCGATTTGAAGCGTTTTGACGGATCGACGGGGTCGGGTGACAGGATCGGATTCGGCGTTATGCGTTTCAAAATGCAGTCGCCACAGATCAAAGTACGGTTGGCCTCGCGGACAAATGAGCATGAACCGGGCGTGTGACCTGGCGTATGCAGCACCTTGAGCGAGCCTGACTCGAATTCCAGCTCCATTTCGTCATGCAGCGGGCTAAATTCACCGTCTTCGAGCGAATCGGTCAAAAGGCTGACCTCCTCATACATTGATTTTAACTGGGCAAAAACCTTGTCGGGCACGCCCGAACGTGCCATCAGCGCTCGATGCTCCTCCTGAGCGAGGCGGCCAAAGAGATGGCCCGTTTCCCATTCGTGCACCAGTATCTCGGCATCCTTCGCCTCGTCACGCACCTGTTTGGCGAGGCCGCAGTGATCCTCGTGAGCGTGAGTCAACACGATTCGCCGGATGTCAGCACACTTGATGCCCTCAAGAGCAAGCTTGTCGCGTAAGGTTAACCCCGCCTCGATTGTCTTAGGCCCGACGTCGATGAGTGTAATCGGATCTTCCTTGATCAGATAAACATTGACGTCGCCGACGTAAAATGGGGTTGGGATGGAAAGTTGGATAATATTCATACAAGCAATTCAGACACCAATCAACTACGCGCCCGATTGTGACCATTCTAGCAAATGACATTGCACTCCGGCTCAAAACGGGACCGGCTGGCGGTGCCGGAAAATCCGACGCGATTTGAAACAATTCCGGCGACACTGGTGTATAATTGGTTAATCCAATTCAATTGGGAAACAGAATTACAAAAAGATTACACTTTTGCTTGCCTTCAATCCGTTTTTGAGTTAAAAAGTTCAAAGTAAATCATTCTGTTTATTTATCTGCCGGACACAGGTCTAAAGGTTTTCAAAAATTCGCGGCTTGCATTGTCGAGAAGTAACGGTCGAATTGCCGTCTGTCCCCACAAAGCGCGTTTCCCTTGTTTCCGGCGGAAAATTGAGCCAACAGTTCCAAGGAGAAAAAAAATGAAAGTATTTCCGGTGCGTGTTTTTGCCAAGACCGTCGTTTTAGCGTCGGCATTGATGATGTTTGCCGTTTCGGGCATGGCCCAGTCCCAAGCCGCGGCCGCCGACCTTTCCGGCACAGTGACGGATTCGGCCGGGGCAGTGGTCGCGGGAGCGACCGTTACGGCAAAAGGCGCCGGGACGGGGATCACCCGCACGGTCACATCCGACGCCGAGGGCGGATTTCGGATAATCGGTCTGCCTCCGGGCGATTATGAAGTTACGGCCGAGGCCGCGACATTTAAGAAAAGTGTGATTTCGGGCGTTAAACTCACGGTCGGCCAAAGCGCCGAGCTGACTGTCAAACTCGAAATCGGCGCCGCCAGCGCCGTTGTCAATGTTTCCTCCGAGGATGTCGAGCTCGTCGAAACGACGAAAACAAACGTCTCGACCACGATCGAACAAGCGAGAATCAATAACCTGCCGATCAACGAGAGAAGCGCGACCGGATTTGCATTAACCATTTCCACGGTTGGCCGCGATAATGGGCGCCCGGTCGGCCCGGCCCCGACATCGGGCCTTAACATCGGCGGCCAACGCGGCCGTTCGACCCTCGTTCAGGTGGACGGAGCGGATTTTACCGATAACTCGATCAATGCCGCACGCTCGACGGTTTCGCAGGAAGCCGTTCAGGAATATCAGGTTACGACGAACTCGTATCTGCCCGAATTTGGCCGGGCGACGGGCGGCATCGTCAATGTTGTAACAAAACGCGGCACGAGCGATTTCACGGGTAATATATTTGGCTTCATTCGGCATAAGAGCATCCAGTCACGAAATGCTTTTGCTCCGCTGATCGACAACGACCCGAACAAAAAACCGCCGTATACCCGAGCCCAGTATGGCGCGACGCTTGGCGGCCCTCTCGGCGACAAGACTTTTTTCTTTGGCGCGTTCGAACAGCGCCGGCGTCAGGAGTCGGGTTTTTTCACGGGCGACATTGTCGGCAGCGCCACGTCAAGCGTAACGATCCCCGTCATCCCGGGTCTTAACCCGATAGCCCGTACTTTCACCGGGCTGACTGCGGCCCAGGCCGCCTATGTCGGAGGTTTGCTCGGCGCTGGAACCGCTGCGGCTGTTTGTACAGCTCGTACATATGCTTTTTTTGCATCGAGCGGAACTCAGACCGCCTTGAACGGTTCAAATTCACTCGTCAGCCCCAATGACGGCAGTGGCTGTCCGGCAATCTCACCGATCGGCCCGGGAGCGATTGGGCCAAGATTTATTCTCTCAGGAGCTCCGGTCCCGCTGACGAGAAACGCTCTGGGACAATTCGTGGCATTTCGGCCGCTGGCCCAGCTTGCCCGGCTTTTCCCGATCTCGGAAGACACCACATTCTCATCCTTCCGCGTTGATCATACGTTTTCGTCAAATAATCAGCTCAGTCTCCGGCTGGGTTATAATCCGAGCACGATCAACGGCATTCAGGACGAATCGCAAAATCAGACACTTGGCCAGAATGAATATTCGCGAACAGGCATCCAAGACATCGAAGACTTCTCATTCGGCACCTCGCTTACAAGCATCCTGGGTGGGAATAAGGTGAATGACTTTTACTATAATTTCGGACGACGCGTCGCGAAATTTGACTCACAGGTACCGAGTGTCGCCCATCAGATCGCGGGCACCGGATTTATCGGCTCAAACCCGTTTTCACCGGTTGACCGTGTCGAACGCCGCCATCAAATTCGCGACAATTTTACGCTGTCAAGCGGCTCGCACATATTCAAATTTGGCGGAGATTTTAACTTTATCGATGTAGCGGCCTCATTTGAATTAAACTTCCCGGCCCTCTTCAATTTTAGTCAACAAGCCGGGAGTTCGCTGATCGCCGGTTGTGACGCGGCGACGATTCCGCAGGCACAGCGGTGTCCGGGCTTTACTCCGATCCAAACCTACGGTCTCGGTTTCCCCAGCGTTTTTATTCAGGGGTTTGGCAATCCGGAGAGTGCTTTGAAAAATAAGCCGATCGCATTCTTTGGCCAGGATACGTGGAAGGTTTCGCGTCGTTTCACCGTCAATTACGGTGTCCGTTACGACTATGAGTTTACGGAGCAGTATGCACCCTCACCGTTTACCGATCCCCTGACGGGCATCGTGTTGACGGCCCAGGATGTGCAAACGGCCCAGGACGCTCTCAACGTCACCCAGGGATTTCCGCGTGACTCGAACAACATCGCCCCTCGGCTCGGTGTCGCGTGGGATGTTGGCGGAAACGGCAAGACCGTGGTTCGTGCGGCAATAGGCAGATTTTTCGACCATCCACTGCTTGCCGTTGCTTTTAATTCCGACATTGGCGACGGCTCGCAGCAGCAGCAAGCGACGCTTATTCCGATCGGCGGTCCGGCACCGACGGGGCTCTTCAACGCTTTCCAGGTTTTCCACGGAACGGTTTGCGGCGTCGGCGGGTCGAGTGCCGCCATTTGCGGAGCCGTTCGAACGCCGGGCATCGCTCCAAGCGCTCAATATCAGTTCGGTTTTCAACGATTCGACCCGTCGCGTTTTACCGGATTCGGACCGATTCTGCCCTTCACGCTTCATGTTGGAAAAGATTTTGAATATCCAGACGCAATCCAGGGTAACTTCACGATCGAGCGTCAGATCGGCAGGGATATGTCGGTTTCGGCAGGCTATATTACCGTTATTGCCCGTCATCTTGCACACCCCCAGGATGTCAACAATGTTGACACCTCAGCCGCGATCGAGAACTTCCGCAGATTTGCCGGCCGCGCACCGGTCAACTCAACAGAAGCCAACTTTTTCTCTCTCCCGACAGCTTGTCCGGGGGCAGGCTGCCCTCCGGGTTTCACTGTTATCGTTCCGGGCTTTGTCGGTGTAAATGGTTTGGGGCAACGGGTCGTCAGTCCAATCGCAGCGGACTTTTTCCGCCGCCTCGGACCGAACTACTTCTTTATCCGCGCTCTGACGGGTCTCACCAAAGCCCAGTTTGATCCGCTGCTCGCCGGCAGCACACGTGCCCCTGGCCCGATCAATCCGTATTCGGATGTAAATGCCCAGCTTTCAGACGGCAACTCGTCCTACAACGCAATGAATCTCGAGGTGAAGAAACGGTTCTCAAATAACTTTCAGTTTCTCGCGAATTATACGTGGTCGCATTCGATCGACGACTCGTCCGATCTTCAGACGCTGTTGAAGCCGCAGGACAACCTAAATTTCCGGGCTGAAAAATCGGATTCGCTGTTCGACCAGCGACATCGTTTTGTATTTAGCGGAATAATGAGCGCTCCGGATTCGTACAAAACGGCGGGCGGTTTCAAGCGATTTCTGAGCGGGTTTACTTTGTCGCCGATTGTCGAGATCGCTTCCGGCCGACCGTTCAACATCATTGCTCCGGGTGACTCAAACGGTGATTTTCAGAGCACCAACGAGCGACCGTTTGTTCTACCGGATGGTTCGCTTTGTCGCGGCCAGAATTCCGTCTCCAGCACAAACGACCCTGCCTGCGTTCTCGGATTCCCGATCAACGGCAGCCTGGGGCGTAACCGCGGCATCACCCATAACTATTTCACGGTCGACGCCCGATTGACCCGCAAATTCCGCTTGAGCGAACGGATCAGCCTCGACATCATCGCCGAAGGGTTTAATTTGTTTAATAGGTTTAACGAAGCCGCCGGCAATCCGTTCTACACGGTCGTGAATCAGTTCAACCAACGCAAAGGCGGTAAATATTACAGCCAGCCGACATCGGCTTTCGACCCGAGACAGTTCCAGTTCGGCGCGAAGCTTTTCTTCTAAGCCGCTAAACTTTCAATTCAGGCCGGGTGGATTAATCAACCATCCGGCCTTATTTTGTCGATTTTTGTGGATAATGGACGTATGCCTTCGTTTTCTGAACAGATCAAGGAAATGGCAAAGGCCCTCGGATTCGAGAAGTGCGGGATAGTTCCGTCTACACCTCTGGTCGTCGAGCGAAAGAGGTTGACCGAATGGCTAGAGCATGGATTTCACGGCGAAATGTCCTGGATGAACCGCGAGCCGGAAAAGCGAACCGATCCAAGCTTCCTATTCCCCGACGCAAAATCGGTGATCGTCGTAATTCTAAATTACTACACAAACCAGCAACACGAAGTGAACAACGAAAAAGGCAAGTTGTCGCGATACGCATGGGGCGACGATTATCACGATGTCATGCGAGAGAAGCTGAGCGAGTTGCTTTTATGGATTCAATCGGAAAATCCCGACGCCAAAGGGAAGATCTGTGTCGATACCGCACCAATGATGGACAAGGCGTGGGCAGTTCGCGCGGGGATCGGATGGCTCGGCAAGCATTCCAATCTGATCACGACGGAGATCGGCTCGTGGGTATTTATCGGCGAGATTCTGCTCAATCTGGAGCTCGATTACGACACTGAAATCGTCGAGGACCACTGCGGCACATGCACGGCGTGTCTCGACGCGTGCCCGACGAATGCGATTGTCGAACCGTATGTCGTCGATTCGCGCAAATGCCTCTCATACGCGACCATCGAGCTGCGGTCCGACGAGCTGCCGCCGGAGATAGTCGCCAATCAGGAAGGCTGGCTGTACGGCTGTGATATCTGTCAGGATGTCTGCCCGTGGAACCGGTTTGAAGAACCGACTAAGGAAAAACGCTTCGAACCGCGAAACGGCGAAACATCGATTGCCCTAAACGAGATTCTCTCGCTAACGCCGGAAACATACGCAACACGCTTCCGGCGAACCGCGATCAAACGCGCAAAACTCCCGGGCTTGAAACGCAACGCCGCCGCCCTGAAACCGTGAACTGTATCAGGTTATAGTTGAACATTCACTCGCTCCTCTTTCTCTCTCGTTTTCCTCCGCGCCCTTCGCGTTAAATATTACTTAAGCAATTTTTCAACATGGAGAACGCCGAGAAAGACGCTGAGAACGCGAAGGTTCGCAACTGACCACTGACTACTGACCACTGACTACTGTATTATTGAATCGTGCCTTTACGCGACGCTCACAATCGGATAATTCGCGATCTTAGAATCTCACTAACCGACCGCTGTAATTTTCGGTGTTTCTACTGCCTTCCAAACGGCGAGCCGCCGCTGGCACGAAAAGAGACGATACTTACCTTCGAAGAGATCGCGTATATCAGCGAGATTTTTGTCGGCCTTGGAATCGAGAAAATTCGCCTGACAGGCGGTGAGCCTTTGATCAGAAAGGACGTGCCAAAGCTTGTTGCCCAGATCGCAAGGCTCAAACCGCGGCTTAGAGACCTCGCCCTGACAACCAATGGGTTCGACTTTCCAAGACACGCCCGCAACCTGAAGGATGCGGGACTCGACCGCGTGACGATCAGTCTCGACAGCCTCGACCGGCAAAAGTTTATCGACATTACGGGCGTCGATGCCCTCGATAAAGTGTACGCGGCGATAGATGCGGCGAAAAAATTCGCCTTTGCGCCGATAAAGATTAACGCATGTGTCGTTAGAGGCCGCAATGACGACGAGCTGGTTGAATTTGCCCGCTTTGCCCGCGAATTCGATGTGAAGATGCGCTTCATCGAATTTATGCCGCTCGACAGCGGCCACGAATGGAGCCGCGAAATGGTCGTCCCCGGCAAGGAAATACGCGACGCTATAAATGAGATGTATCCGCTCGAACTTGTCGATAAATCCCGCGGCAGCGAAACCTCGTGGAAATACAAATTCACCGACGGAGCCAAAGGCGAAATCGGCATCATCGCCCCCGTCACCGAAATGTTCTGCGGGAGGTGCTCCCGCATCCGCCTCACCGCCGACGGCCAGATTCGCACCTGTCTCTTTTCAACCACCGAGCATAATTTAAGAGACTTTGTCCGCAGCGGCGCCAGCCGTGATGACATAGTCGGTTTCATCGAAAACGCCGTCATGAAAAAAGAACCGCGTCACTATATCAATGACGCGGAATTTGTTCAACCGGCGAGGACTATGAGTTTTATTGGGGGTTAGATCTAAGTCTACCGGTCGTAAACATTCTTGCGGTGCCCGACTCGAATAACCTCAAGTATGAGAGTCTTTGAAATGAGGTTGTACACGATCCGGTAATCACCCACTCGGATTCGGTAGCTATGCTCTGCGCAGGCCAATTTCCTAACACCGGACGGAAACGGGTCGCTAGCCAATCGCTCGACCGCCTCCAACACTCTGACAATCACCTGTTTAGGCAGATGTTTTAACTCTTTAACGGCGGAGTGCTTCCACTCAATTTTGTATGAGTTCATCCCGCTTCAACTCAGCAAGCAATTCACCATGAGAGATTGTGGGTTCTTCGCGTCGCTCTGCAATTGTGGCCAGATCGCCGATGTCCTCCATTAGTTCTTCAAATTCGCCAATCGGAACAAGCACTCCCGTTTTCTCACCGGTCTGATTTGTTACGAATTGATATTCAATCTGTTTCACGTTCAACATTCCATTCTCCAAACTAGTCTACAACGAAGCGGCCGCAGCCAAGATTGCCTCTTTCGTTAGATTCGAGTGAGCATCAAGTATTTGTTCAACCGTTTCACCCGCAGCGAGTTTTTCGAGGATTAGCTCAACCGTAATGCGAGTTCCGGCAATGACTGGTTTGCCCATCATTATTGCAGGGTCAGATTTGATAAAATTCATCTCCCTGACAAGTAAATTATACCTCACATGCCAATTAAACAACGAGCCACTTCTAACTTTGCTTCCTCCCCATCATATCCAGCCCAACAGCCGCGACGAGGATCGAGCCTTTGATGATGTCCTGCATAAAATCGCGGACGTTTAGAAGCGACATGCCGTTGTCGAGGCTGGCCATGATGAGGGCGCCGAGGCAGGCGCCGAAGATGGTGCCGCGGCCGCCCATTAGGCTGGCTCCGCCTATGACGCAGGCGGCAATGGCGTCAAGTTCTTTTAGGGTGCCGGCGTCGGGTGCGGCGCTGCCGACGCGGGCCGTGAATATCAATGCGGCAACGCCCGTCAAAGCGCCCAGAAGAGCGTACACCGCTAGAATGTTTCGTTTGTTGTCGATGCCTGAGAGCCGGGCGGCGTCGGCGTTGCCGCCGATGGCGTAAAGATAGCGGCCGAAGGTGGTCGAATTTGTCAAGAACGCCCCGCTAAGAGCCACCGCGAGGAGGATCAGGACCGGTATCGGTACGCCCTGATAGGCATTCATCACCGTTATGAACGCTATAATGCCGGCGATCGGGATGATGGACTTTAGAAGTTCACCGGTGTAATTGGCCTCACCCAGACCGTAGTCTTGAACCGATCTGGCCTTGCGATATGCCATGAAAAGGACGAACGCAATCGCCGCCGCAGCCAACGCCCAGCCAACCGACAGGGGCAGATTATTATTTCCGATGGCCTTAAACGTCTCATCCGAAATCGGTATCGTGTTGCCGCCAAGCAGCCATTTCACCGCACCACGCCACGCAAGCAGGCCGCCAAGCGTAACGATAAACGCCGGAATATTCAGGTAAGCCGTCAACACGCCATGAAAAATACCAATCGCAACTCCGACCACGATCGCCGCGATGATCGACCCGGGAAGTCCGTATTCCAAAATGGTTATAGCATACGCCGCGATGCCGCCGGCAAAACCGAGCACCGAACCCGCCGACAGATCGATATTGCCCGAAACGATGAGCATCAACATCCCGACCGCGATTATCGCCGTCACCGACATCTGCGTCATCAGATTGGACAGATTCCTCGGCGTCAGGAAAATCGAATCCGTCGCCCAGTGAAAGTACATCCAAATCATGCCGAGGACGGCGATCATTATATAAGCCCGAAGGGTCGACTTGGTGATTCGTGATTTTGTTGCTTCCATCTTTTGTTTTTTCGGAACAGCCGATAACTGATATCTATTGCGAATGTCCTGTTGCCGCAGCCATTACTTTCTCAGCCGTCGCCTCGTCACGCTTGAACTCGCCGGTCAATCGGCCTTCGTGCAGGACGATTACACGGTCTGATAACCCCAGTACCTCGGGCAGTTCCGATGATACGAGCACGATAGCCAGGCCTTCTTTGGCAAGCTTATTGATCTCGGCGTATATCTCCTGTTTCGCGCCGACGTCGATGCCTCGTGTCGGCTCATCGAGGAACAAAACTTTTGGGTTCGTCAACAGCCATTTTCCCAGAACCACTTTTTGCTGATTGCCGCCGGAGAGCGTTCCCGAAATAGTCAGCGGAGAATTCGCCTTTATCCGCAACGATTTCATCGGCCCTTTTGCGGCCATCGTCTCGCGGGTGCGATTTGTAATAAACGCTCCGGAGATCGACTGCAATCCGGCGAGTGTCATGTTGTCGAGTATGGTCTGTTCAAGAATAAGCCCGAAGCGTTTTCGGTCCTCGGTGACAAACCCGATTCCTCGCGAAATGGCATCGGCCGGCGACGTAATGGTAATCGATTTGCCTCCGACCTCGATCTTACGCGAGCACTTTCCCTTCCACGCGCCGAATATCGCCATTAGAAGTTCCGTTCGGCCCGCACCCATCAAACCGGCAATGCCGAGCACTTCGCCTTTTTTTACGTGGAAAGAAACATCGTCCACCAATTTCTTGTCCGGGACATCCGGGGAATACGCCGTGAGATTTCTAACGGTTAATGCCGTCTCGCCTAGTTCATGTTCAGGCTCGGGAAAAATATCGCCGACCTCACGTCCGACCATTGCGGCGATGACACCATTTTTATTTATGTCGGCGGCGGCGTGCGTAGCAACCGTTTTACCGTCTCGCAGTACGGTGATGCGGTCGCTCATCTTGAAGACCTCGTCGAGCTTATGAGAGATATATATCATTCCGACCCCACGAGCTCGCAGCTTTTCGAGAATACCGAAAAGGGTCTCGACCTCGGATTCCGTCAGGGCGGCAGTCGGTTCATCAAGGACGAGAATCCGGGCGTCTTTCGAAAGGGCTTTCGCGATCTCGACCAATTGCTGCTGGCCGAT
The DNA here is from genome assembly GCA_031430895.1 of Chloracidobacterium sp. Lineage (GTDB taxonomy): Bacteria > Acidobacteriota > Blastocatellia > Pyrinomonadales > Pyrinomonadaceae > OLB17. The sequence continues at coordinate 15,322 of JANPCJ010000128.1, forward strand.
GCCAAGCGAGCCGACCTGAACACGCGGGTCGATAGACAAATGCAAATCGTGCAAGAGCTCGGACGCTTTGTGATAGAGTTCCGACCAATTGATGACGCCGAATCGAGTTGGCTCCTGGCCAAGAAAGATATTCTCGCCGACCGTCATTTCCTTTACTAGTGACAGTTCCTGAAAGATGATTGCAATGCCGGCGTTCTCGGAATCGCGGATGCCGACGAAATGACGGGCCTCATCGTCCACCAGGATCTCGCCCTCAAACGTCCCTTCCGGATAGACGCCTGAGAGAACCTTCATCAGGGTCGATTTTCCCGCACCGTTCTCGCCTACCAGAGAGTGAAATTCCCCCATCTCGAGCGTAAAGCTAACGCCGTCAAGAGCCCGCACTCCGGGGAATTCCTTAACGATGCTTTTCATTTCGAGCAGGGGCATATCAAATTATTGAAGTCGCGAACATACTATCAGTAGATTTGAGCACGACGCAGGGCGGAGCGAACTTCGTTATTCTGCATAAACCAATGCCAGACATTTCCGCTGCGAAGATTTTCGATGCTGAGCAGCGTGATTCCGAGATCGATGCCTATGACATCGCGATTGACCCAACCGTCGTGCGGATTAAAGGCATCTGCGAAACCGTATTTTCCGTATACTTTATCACCAAACGCGGCCTTCGTCTCCTTTAGAACGGGCAAGGTAATATCAGGTGCGAACATCAACGAACCCGCTGCCGCGCAGGGCACGACCGAGCCGTCAATCGCCGGGTGGCGCGGCGGCGCACCCCACGCGATATAACCGCCTTTATAGTCCGAGGCGGTGAGGCCCCACATATTCGGGCCATACATGCGAAACTCTTTACTCAGGACATCGATGAAAAACTGACGCTGGGCTCGTGTCGCCTTTACCGAATTATCAAAATAATCCACATACGGCGGGCGGCGTTCCCGTCGGCCCCGAAAATCCACCCAGGCGTGTGAGAACTGGTGGATGAAAAGCGGCGAGACGGCTCCCAGATACCGGTAGCCGCCATATTCCTGCCAGGTTCGTTCCCAGGCGTACCATGCACGCGGAGAAATGGGTTTTGTGCGCGAACCGATGGCCAAGAGGTATAGAATTGCCTGTTCGCTATAATCCGACCAGCGATTTTTGATCCAGCCGGTCTCCGGGCGCCAGCCGTGAGACAACAGATACGGATCGCCGTTGAGCATCCACGGAAAATCGACGCGGTCGTATATTTTGTCGGCGAGGGCTCCGATCGCCTTATCATCGGCAAAGCAATTCTTGACGGTCAGAATTCCTCCGAGCAACAGCGCCGTGTCTATCGATGACAGCTCAGTTCGCCAGCGACGCTCACCTGTTTCCTGATCAACGAAATGGTAAAACCAGCCGTTCTTATGCTCCTGGCGGTTTGCAAAAAATTCGAGCGTGTTCCTCGCCCGCTCTTTCGCCTGCTCATTCGTTACCCATCCGCGTCGGGCCGCGATGCAGTATCCGCTTAAAGCGAAGCCCGTTGCGGCAATGCTCGCTACCTTATGGTGGCTCGTGCCGGGCGCCGGGGGCGTTCCGTCAGTTTGCGACCGGTCGAGGGTAAGGCCCGTACGGGAATCCGTGTGGTCCCAAAAGAATTGAAAAGTTTTTTTTTGAAGGTCGTCGAGAAATGCATCGTCTTCAGGACTTACGGCTGCCGTCGGCACGGGAGCGACCGGAGGCGGATCGACGCTGCCAAGAGTTTCCGGGGCGGTAGGACGCGTTCCGGCCGACCGGCGGCTGACCACTTCAAATGTTGTTTGGACGTTCGTGTCGCTGCTGGTTCCGACATAGACGGCGAATTCACCCGGTTCCACGACGGGCTTTAGATCGCGGCCGAGAAACTCAAGATGCTTTGGCGTGATCGTAAATTGGACAGTCCGTTTTTGTCCCGGTCTGAGCGTGATCCGCTCGAAACCTTTTAGCTCCTTTACCGGCCGCGTGACACTCGCCACTAGGTCGCCGATATAGAGCTGAACGACCTCGTCACCCTCGACCTTGCCGATGTTTTCCACCTCGACGCTTACGATGAGCGAGCCGGTTGGCAATATCTGGCTTTTATCCACTCTTAAACTGCCGTAGCGGAACTGGGTATAGCTAAGACCATGGCCGAATGGATAAAGCGGCGTATTCGGTATGTCGAGATACTTCGAAGTGTATTTCTGGCTCGCGTCAAACGGCCGTCCCGTCCGCTTTTGGTTGTAGTATATCGGTATCTGGCCGACGGAACGCGGAAAGGTAACTGGCAGCTTGCCGCCGGGATTTGCGTCGCCAAACAGCGTGTCGACTATCGCCGGCCCGGCCATCGTACCGGGGAACCATGCTTCCAGAATCGCAGGCGAATTTTCGGCAAGCCAGTTGATCGTCAGCGGGCGTCCGTTAATCAGAACGACCGCGTAAGGTTTGCCCGTCGCGTGGATTGCCTTAACCAGATCCAGTTGTTTACCGGGCAGGTCGATATTACTTCTCGACGAAGCCTCACCGCTCATCGCCTGTGACTCGCCTACGACAAGGATAGTAAAATCCGAATCTTTTGCCGCATCGACGGCTTTGCGAAATCCGGTGTCGTTCTCGCATTGCGGATCGCAGCCAGGCTCAAATCTCACTGTCTTGTCGGGAAACTTCTGCTTTAGAGCCTCGACCACAGTTATCGGGTCTTCGGGCCGCCCGTCACCCGCCCAATTGCTGTTCATCTCTGCCTTGTTGTCGGCCTGGGAACCAACGACCGCGATTGAGTTAATATTCTTCTTGATGGGCAGCGTCGCTCCATCGTTCTTAAGCAGAACGAATGAACGCTCGGCGACCCGTTTTGCGGCGGCGCGGTTTGACTGTTTGAAAACCTCGCGTTTTTCGAGCGCTTCGTCCGCAAAAGGCTTATCAAAGAGTCCAAGACGGAACTTGACGCGTAGAATATTGCGGACCGCGTTGTCGATGGCGATCATCGACACCTTTTTCTGCTTGAGCAGCTCTTCGCCGTGCTTATTGTAGAAACGGCTGACCATCTCAAGGTCGGTCCCGGAGTTCAGAGCGTACATCGCCGCATCCGCCTCGCTTGCCGCCAGGCCGTGAAACATCAATTCCATCACGGCGGTATAATCGCTCACGACCACACCGTCGAATTTCCATTCGTCCCTGAGAATTTTCTTTAATATGAAAGGGTTGGCCGTCGACGGTACACCGTCGAGATCATTAAACGCGGTCATGAATGAGCCGACGCCGGCATCCACGGCGGCCTTAAACGGCGGAAAGTAAGTCTCGCGAAGAGCCCGTTCAGAAAGGTTGGTCGTACCGTAATCCCGCCCGGCCTCGGCGGCGCCGTAGCCAACCCAATGCTTCGCGGTAGCCAGCACGCGGTTATTAGCACTGTAATCGGTGCCCTGAAAACCGCGAACGCGTGCCGCCGCGACCAGCGAACCGAGAAAAACATCCTCACCCGCTCCCTCGATTATCCGGCCCCAACGCGCGTCGCGGGCGATATCGACCATCGGTGCAAACGTCCAGTGAACACCGGCGGCCCTTGCTTCCGCAGCAGCGATAGCCGCGCTTTCCTCCATCAGCTTCAAATCCCAACTGGCCACCTCGCCAAGCGGGACGGGAAAGATCGTCCGGTAGCCGTGTATAACGTCAAAGCCGAGCAGGATAGGGATTTTGAGACGAGATTCAAGTGCCGCCCGCTGCAGTTCGTTCGTCATCGCCGCCCCACGAACATTGAGCGTCGAACCAAGCAGCCCTTTGCGGGCCATCTCAAGATGTTCCGGGCGAAACTTTCCGTTCCCCTCGCCGTCAAGCTGCTGCAGCTGTCCCAGCTTTTCCGCAAGCGTCATTTTCGCGAGCAAAATGTTGATTCTATTTTCAACACCCGGCCGTCTATCCTGTGGGTACAGCGGCAACGCCAAAAGGAAAAACAAGAAAGGGATGGGTAAGAATTTTGTCAGGTCAAACCGCATACTCGTCATTCTACACAATTAGTATCGGCGAACGCTCTCGCGAAACTCCGCGGAAAACTCGGCAATCTTCATACAAAATACTTTCCCGCCTGTGCACAAGCCCGCGCGTAAGCAAGGGCGAAACACGCGGCTTGAAGGTATCGCCCTTGCTTACGCGCGGGCTTGTGCAACTGCCGCGAGGTCTCGTGCGAGGTAGCTAGAAACTAAATCTCGCCTGAAGCTCGATCACCCGTCCCGCGAGTCCGAAGGTCGCCCGCCCAAAGTTTGGATTTGCGAAGTCGCCGTTGTTGATTCGAGTACTGTCGGACGAAAAACCGAAATTCCCCAAGTTGAGCTGATTAAAGATGTTAAAAGCATTCACGCGGAGATCGAGGCTTGTTTGTTCGCTCGAGCTTATGGCTTTTGGCAAGCTGAATTTTTTCCCGAACGTCATGTCAACGCTAAAATATTTCGGACCGCGGTAGCCGTTGCGCCCGATTCCCGGCAGGTTTGCCAGGAATGTCGCCTGGCCGTTCACTTGGTTCAGCGTCGTTAGGAAAATCCTGTTACATCCACCCGGCGTGTTTATGCAGTTGGCGCCGGGGATAAAGCTTCCCGTAAAATTGCCATTGCCTGTTAGGAACGTATCATTCGACGTGTTGTTTCCGCCGCCGCCAAGGAATCTAATCGGGCGAAACGGGCCGAATGTCGCGCCGCTGGCCGAACGAATTCCTGGCCCACTGACAACGGGCGTAAACGGAAACCCCGTGTGATAGGTGAGAATCCCGCTGATTTGAAAACCGTTGAGAAATGTCCCGGCGAGATTCTTCATATTCCGGAAGAAAGGCAGCTCATACAGTCCGAACAAGTTGAAATTGTGTTTAACGTCAAAATCCGATGGTCCGTATTCCGACTCGTTATCGACCGGATAGGTCTGGTTGGTTACAAAACCGGGGCCGGCGTTCGATAGATTGTCGAAACTCTTTGCAAA